>JBHJOS010000085.1:0-51161 GCA_050329415.1 Kineosporiaceae bacterium | reverse complement strand
CGGATGCGGCTCTGGGCCCACGGGACGCGCGCCGACGCCCGCGACCTCGCCGCCTCGCTGGGCTACGTCGTCGGGCGCGAGCTGTGGCAGATGCGCCGCGACCTCGACCCCGACCTGCCCCGGCCGTCGCTCCCCGAGGGCGTCACCGTGCGGACGTTCACCGACGACGACGTCGACGAGCTACTGGAACTCAACGCCGATGCCTTCGTCGACCACCCGGAACAGGGCCAGTGGACCGAGGCGGACCCCGCCTCCCGGATGTCCGAGCCGTGGTTCGACCCGGAGGGGCTGTTCCTGGCCGTCGCACCTGCCGATGAGGAGGGCCATGAGGACCTTCTGGCCTTCCACTGGACGAAGGTCCACGGAGACGACCCCTCACCCGGGCTCGGACGGGGGCACGGTCTCGATCACGGGCACACAGCCATCGGCGAGGTCTACGTCGTCGGGGTCAGCCCCAAGGCGCAGGGCCGGGGCCTCGGGCGCGCGATGACCCTGATCGGGCTGCATCACCTGCGGGACAAAGGTCTCGCACAGGCCATGCTGTACGTGGACGCGGACAACACGGCGGCGGTCGCGACGTACCGGTCCCTCGGGTTCGGGCGTTGGGCCACCGACGTCCAGTTCACCCGGTTCTGAGACGGGAGGATGGACCCCACCATGGCCCAGGACACGCTGACGACCGACCACCCCGGCGACCATCCGAGCGACTACACAGGCGAATACCCCGGCGAGTACCCGGGCGACTTCGACGAGCCGACCGGTTCCGAGGGCGGCCTCGTCGAGCATCTCGGCGACGAGATCCCGCCCCCCTCGCCGTCGCACGGCGAGGGTGAGCAGGCGCTGCCCCCCGACCGTCTCGTCGACCGCCAGCTCTCGTGGCTGGACTTCAACGAGCGTGTCCTGGACCTGGCCGACGACCCGTCGGTGCCGCTGCTGGAGCGCGCGCGCTTCCTGGCGATCTTCGCGTCGAACCTCGACGAGTTCTTCATGATCCGCGTCGCCAGCCTCAAGCAGCGGATAGCCGCCGGCATCACCGACCCCGGCCCGTGGGGCGCCGAGCCGGGCGTCCGGCTCGAGGCGATCGCGGACCGGGCCCACGACCTCGTCGACCGGCACGCCCGTGTCTTCGCCGGCATCGTGTCCCCCGCCCTGTCCGCCGAGGGCATCCGGATCGTGCGCTGGGCCGACGTCGACGACGCCGACCGGGAACCGCTCAGCCGCTGGTTCGCCGACGAGGTCTTCCCCGTCCTGACCCCGCTCGCGGTCGACCCCGCCCACCCGTTCCCGTACATCTCCGGGTTGTCGCTCAACCTCGCCGTGTCACTGGTCAACCCCACGACCGGGGCACACCACTTCGCCCGGGTCAAGGTGCCGCCGACGCTGCCCCGCCTGGTCCGGCTGGCCTCCACCCTGCCGGGGCACCGCGGCCCACGCGACGACCGTGCGGTGTTCGTGCCGCTCGAGGACGTCATCGGTGCCCACCTGGACCAGCTCTTCCCGGGGATGGACGTCGTCGCGCACCACACCTTCCGGGTGACCCGCAACGAGGACCTGGTGGTCGATGACGACGAGGTCGACAACCTCGTCCAGGAGCTGGAGCGCCAGCTGCAGCGGCGCCGGTTCGGCCCGGCCGTGCGGCTGGAGCTGGCCGAGGACATCGACGAGGGCGTGGCCGACCTGCTGGCCCGCGAGCTGGACGTGACGCCGGACGACGTCTACCGGGTGCCCGAGCCGCTGGACCTGCGGGCACTGGCCGACCTTGCCGACCTCGACCGCCCCGAGCTGCTGTACCCGCCGTTCCGGCCGCGCACCCACCCGGCCCTGGTGGACATCGACGTCGACGACGACCCCGGGGCGATGTTCGCGGTGCTGCGGGAGCGGGAGGTGTTGCTGCACCACCCGTACGACTCGTTCGTCACCAGCGTCCAGGCGTTCGTCGCGGCCGCGGCGGCGGACCCGGACGTGCTGGCCATCAAGCAGACGCTGTACCGGACCAGCGCGGACTCGCCGATCATCGCCTCCCTCGTCGACGCCGCCCACGCCGGCAAGCAGGTGCTCGCCATCGTCGAGATCAAGGCCCGGTTCGACGAGGCCGCCAACATCGCCCAGTCCCGCCACCTCGAGGAGGCAGGCGTCCACGTCGTGTACGGCCTCGTCGGGCTCAAGACCCACGCCAAGCTCAGCCTCGTGGTGCGCCGCGAGGCGGGCGGAGTGCGCCGGTACTGCCACGTCGGCACCGGCAACTACCACCCCCGCACGGCCCGGCTGTACGAGGACTTCGGTCTGCTGACGGCGGACGCCGAGATCGGCGAGGACCTGTCGCGGCTGTTCAACCAGCTGTCCGGGTTCGCGCCGCGCTCGAGCTACCGGCGGCTGCTGGTCGCGCCGCGGACCGCCCGGGCCGGGCTGATGGCGCTGGTGGACGAGGAGATCGCGAACCACCGGGCCGGCCGGCCGGCCGGGATCAAGCTCAAGGTGAACTCCCTGGTCGACGACCTCGTGGTCGACGCGTTCTATCGGGCGTCGCAGGCCGGGGTGCCGATCGACGCGGTGGTCCGGGGCCCGTGCTCGCTGCGGCCGGGGGTGGCGGGCCTCAGCGAGACGATCCGGGTGCGCAGCATCCTGGGCCGCTTCCTGGAGCACTCGCGGGTCCTGTGGTTCGCCGGCGGCGGCGAGCCGGTGGCGTACCTCGGCAGCGCCGACCTCATGCAGCGCAACCTCGACCGCCGGATCGAGGCGATGCTGCGGATCCGCGACCCCCGTCAGGTGGCCCTGCTGGAACGCCTGATCGACGTCGCCATGGCCGACGACGTGTCGTCGTGGCGCCTCGGCCCGGACGGGACCTGGGTGCGCCACGCCGTCGCCGAGGACGGGTCCCTGCTGCGCGACCACCAGTCGGAACTCATCGAGGCGGCCCGGTCCCGAGCCCGCTCCGCCAGCCCGCCGGCACCGCCGTGGGCACCGGAGCCGGGTCCGGAGGCCAGGCCCGGGACCCCGGTGGCCGTCGATACCAGGCTGTGACCGACCCCATATCGTGACCGGATCGAGACCTCGCGACCAGGGGTTGAAGGGCCCCTGATCGGTCGTTCATCGAAAGTTCATCCACCCGCCATCCGGTGTTCAGTGAAACGGGATGCGCTGCTCAGGTTCCCGCGGAACGGTCACGCCGTCCGCGATCGACACCCCGGTCCACGGGGTGCCACCAAGGAGGTTCTCTGTGAAGCGCACGATCCTGAGCCGCGGCGCCGTGCCGGCGGCTCTGGTTCTGTCCCTCGCCCTCGCCGCCTGTGGCGGCGACGACGCCGCCGACGACGCCACCACCGCTGACGAGGCCACCGACGAAGCGATGGACGAGGCCGTCAGCGGCGCCATCGACATCGACGGCTCCTCCACCGTGGGTCCGCTCACCGACGCCATCTCCGAGGAGTTCGCCGCCGTCCAGCCCGACGTCGTTGTCAACCTCAGCATCTCCGGCACCGGTGGCGGGTTCGAGCGGTTCTGCGAGATCGGCGACACCGACCTCTCCAACGCGTCGCGCCCGATCGAGGACGACGAAGTCGCCGCCTGCGAAGAGAACGGCATCGAGTACACCGAGGTCCGGGTAGGAACTGACGCCCTCACCATGGTCGTCAACCCCGCACAGGACTACGTGACCTGCCTCGCCACCGACGAGCTCATCTCGATCTGGGGTCCCGACCCCGTGAGCAGCTGGGACCAGGTCAACCCCGAGTTCCCGGCGGATCCGGTCGAGGTCTTCGCGCCGGGCGCCGACTCGGGCACCTACGACTTCTTCAACGAGACGATCCTCGAGCCGAACGAGATCGAGGAGCCCCGGCAGGACTTCAACGCCTCCGAGGACGACAACCAGATCGCCCAGGGCATCCAGGGCACCCCTGGCGCCTGGGGCTACTTCGGGTTCGCCTACTTCCAGGCGAACACCGACACCCTGACCGCCGTCGAGTTCGACGCCGGTGAGGGCTGCGTCGCACCCAGCATCGAGGCGGCCCAGGACGGCAGCTACGGCCTCACCCGCCCGCTGTTCATCTACGTCTCCAACGAGGCGCTCGCCCGGCCCGAGGTCGCCGAGTACGTCACCTTCTACCTCGAGACCGTCAACGACGTGATCGAGGACGTCGGCTACATCTCCGCCACCGACGAGGAGATCGCCGAGGCGCAGGCCGCCGTCGACGCGACCATCGGCGGCTGACGCACCACCGAGCGCTGACCGGGCGGTCGCCGGACCCTTGCCTCTCCGGCGGCCGCCCGGTCGCGATCTCACCGAACCTCCCCTCGACACTGTCCACATCGACCGCCCGCGGTCGGCAACCGGCGGAGAGGCTCCCGTGACGACGTCCCCCCCGACACTCGACGAACCTCAGGGCGGTGGCTCCACACCACCTCTCGTGTCCTCCCGGAGCCACGTACCGGAGAGTGCCGCCAAGGTCCTGCTCGGACTCTGCGCCGCCGTCACCCTCGTGACCACGGTGGGCATCGTCATCGTGCTCTTCGAGGAGGCGATCACCCTCTTCGCCATCCCCGGGGTCTCGCTCTTGGAGTTCTTCACGGACGACGCGTGGCGCCCCTTCACGGGTCCCGAGAGCGAGGCGTTCCGCCTCGGCGTGCTTCCGCTGCTCAACTCCACCCTGCTCATCACGGGGATCGCCCTGCTCGTCGCGATCCCGTTCGGACTCGCCTCGGCGATCTACCTCTCCGAGTACGCGCGACCGCAGGTCCGGCGCACGGTCAAGCCGATCCTCGAGCTGCTCGCGGGCATGCCGACCATCGTGCTGGGCTACTTCGCCCTCACCCTGGTGACCCCGTTCCTCCAGGGCGTCTTCGGCCAGGATCTGGTCCCGATCTTCAATGCCTTCAGTGCGGGCATCGTCGTGGGTGTGCTTCTCGTGCCCACCGTGGCTTCGATCTCCGAGGACGCGATGACCGCCGTCCCGCGCGACCTCCGCAACGCCGCCTACGGCCTCGGCGCCACGAAACGCCACGTGTCGCTGCGGGTCGTCTTCCCCGCCGCCCTGTCGGGGATCGTGTCGGCCTGCCTGCTGGCGTTCGGCGCGGCGATCGGCGAGACCATGATCGTGTCCGTCGCGGCGGGCAATCTCCCCCCGGTCGACGTCCCGACGGCGAACCCGTTCCAGCAGGTTCAGACCATGACCGCGTACATAGTCCAGGCGATCGGCGGTGAGTCGCCGCGCGGGTCGGTGGTCTACCAGTCTCTGTTCGCGGTGGGGGCTCTGCTCTTCATACTGACCTTCACGGTCAACTACATCGCGATGCGGCTCGCCCGACGCTTCCGGGAGGCGTACTGATGACCCTCATGTCCAGCCCGCGGTCGACGCTGGAATCTGCGGCGCTGCGAGGGAACGCGCGCCGTTCCGCTGCGGAACGAGCCGTCGAAATAGTTCTGCTGTCGGCGATCGTCGTCACGCTCGGTGTGCTCGTCATCCTGATCCTCGACTTCACCGTCGCCGGAATCCCCGGCTTGTCGTGGGAGTTCCTGACGACCTACCCGTCCCGGTTCGCCGACCAGACCGGCGTGCGCAACGGGATCACCGGGTCCCTCTCGCTGCTGCTCCTCACGGCACTGTTCACGTTCCCCCTCGGGGTGGGCGCTGCCATCTATCTGCAGGAGTTCGCGACCAAGAACCGCTTCAACCAGGTCCTCGAAGCGAACATCACCAATCTCGCCAGCGTGCCGTCGGTCATCTACGGCCTGCTCGGGCTTTCGCTGTTCGTCAACTTCCTCGGGTTCGGCCGGTCACTGCTCGCCGGGGCCATGACCCTTACACTGCTGGTCCTCCCCGTGATCATCGTGGCCACTCGGGAGGCGCTGCGGTCGGTCCCTCAGGAGATCAGGACCGGCTCCCTCGCCCTGGGTGCCACCCCGGTCCAGACGGCCTTCCGCCAGACCTTGCCGGCAGCCATGCCCGGCACGCTGACCGGCACCATCCTGGCGGTGTCCCAGGCCGTCGGTGAGACGGCACCGATCCTCGTGGTGGGGGCCGTGCTCTCACGTCGGACCGACACTGCGCCGTGGGATCTGTTCGAGCCCTTCTCGGCCCTCCCCGTCCAGATCTTCGACTTCGTGAAGCGACCCCAGGAGGAGTTCCAGGTCGAGGTCGCGGCGTCGGCCATCGTCGTGCTCATGGTCATCCTGCTGCTCATGAACGCCGTTGCGATCGTCATCCGGTACCGCTACTCGAAGAAGCAGTGAGGGACGCTCATGACTGACTCCGAAGCCACGGCTCCCGCCACCGGCACCGGCACCGGCACCGGCACCGGGGGGATCAGGCTCGCCGCGCGCGAGTTCGCCGGTTCCAGGAGGCCCGGGTCCGGCGCCCGCACTGCCGTCTTCACCGCGCAGGACGTCGCCGTGCACTACGGCGTCGCGCCGGCTCTGGTCGACGTCTCGATGGAGATCTACGAACGCGAGATCACCGCCTTCATCGGCCCGTCCGGGTGTGGCAAGTCGACGTTCCTCCGCTGCTTCAACCGGACCAACGACCTCATCCCCAGCGCCCGGGTCACCGGCACCCTCAGGTTCCACGAGCACGACCTCTACGCCAGGGGCGTCGACCCGGTCGAGGTGCGCCGGCGGATCGGGATGGTGTTCCAGAAGCCCAACCCGTTCCCCAAGTCGATCTACGACAACATCGCGTTCGGCCCCCGTGTGACCGGGATGAAGGACAACCTGGACGAGCTGGTCGAAACCTCGCTCAAGCGCGCCGCGCTGTGGGAAGAGGTCAAGAACAAGCTCAAGCAGAACGCCTACAGCCTCAGCGGCGGGCAGCAGCAGCGGCTGTGCATCGCCCGGGCATTGGCCGTCAGGCCCGAGGTCATTCTCATGGACGAGCCGGCGTCCGCACTGGACCCGATCTCGACCCGGGCGATCGAGGACCTCATGTTCGAGCTGCGCGACGACTACACCATCGTCATCGTCACCCACAACATGCAGCAGGCGCTGCGGGTGAGCGACCGCACGGCCTTCTTCACGGCTGAACTGGACCAGGAGACGGACAACCGCTTCGGACGGCTGGTCGAGATGGACGAGACCGCCAAGCTGTTCGAGGAGGCTGTCGACACCCGGACCCGCGACTACATCTCGGGTCGCTTCGGCTGATCTCACCCAGGGTCCCGGACGCGGCCGTCTGCCGCCCGCCGACCGACATGCACCTGTTCGGCGTGGCGGCGGCCTGCTCCGTCACTGCACGTCGAAGACCGGGCCGAGGCTCAGCGGTCGTCAGGGGCCGGCAGATGGGCCGAGGCGACCCGCGCGATGGCGCGGTCGTCGTCGGTCGCCAGTCGCCGCAAGGCGGTCAGCGCGCCGCTTCCCGACAGTTCGACCAGTGCCTGGGTCAGGCGGCTGCGTGTTGCGGAGGTCGCGGACGGTGCGGCCAGCTCGTCCACCAGTGCGGTGACCACGCGGTCGGCACGTTCAGGGTCCTGCGACAATCTGGCGAGCGCCTCCGCCGCGTCGATGTCGTGGGTGCCCTCTACCACCATGCGGACCAGGACTGGCAGGGCCGCGGACACGCCGCGGCGGCCCAGTGCCAGGGCGGCATGGCCGCGCACCACGCTGTCCGGGTCGCTCAGCGCGTCCACCAGCACTGCGGTCGCGTCGGGTGACTCGGGAATCTCGCTGATCGCGTGGACCGCGCGGCGTCGGACGTCGACGTCGTTCGCCTGCGCACCGACAGCCAGGGTGGTCATGGCGTCGCCGCCGGCCCGTGCCAGCGCCCAGCGCAAGGCACCTGCGACGTGCGGGTCGGCCTCGGCGAGGACCGCACGCGCCAGCACGGCGGCGGGGACCGCCCCGCCTGCCGACGGCGACAGAACGGCCTGCTGCCTGCGGGCGGGGCTCGCCGAGCCCAGTGCCCGCATGAGTGCGACGATCCGCAGGACGTCCTGCCAGCCGATGGGTCCCGACGCGTCGACGGTGCGAAGGCGTTCCAGCAGCTCGTCTTCGTTCGCCAGGCGTTCCTCCGTCCGCCTGACGAGGTCGCCGACCAGAGCGGACGGCGTGAAGTCCGGGTCCTCGAGCGCACGGCCGATCTGCCTCAGCGACAGCCCGAGGCTTCGCAGGCACTCCACGTGGAAGAGCCTGCGGAGGTCTTCGGGGGAGTACTCGCGGTAGCCGCTGACGGTGCGTCCGGTCGGTTGCACCAGCCCGCGTGAGTCGTAGTGCCGAAGCATCCGGGCACTGACTCCGCTGCGGCGGGCGACCTCGCCGATCAGCACTGGACGCGCTCCGCGGCCTGGGTGTCGGCGGTCGGCTCCGCGTCGGTCGGCTCCGCGTCGGTCGGCTCCGCCCCGGTCGTGGTGCCCGCCTGGTTGCCCGTCCGGCTGGCCGTCCGGGCCGCCGCTGCCGCCGTGTCCGCGGCGACTGCGCGCTCCGGACCCATCCGGTCGATCCGCTCCGCCTCTGTGACGGACGCGTCGAAAGCGGCCTCCGGGTCCGTCAGGAGCAGCTCGGTCGCCCGGGCATGCGCCCTCACCTGCGGATCCGGACTCGACCCGGCCCGCTCCAGGGCGGGAGTGATGATCTCGCCGAGGCCGACCAGCGCCCGGCTCAGGCTCAACCGCAACGCGCGATCGCCACGACCGAGCTGCTCGACCAGCTCGTCGACCAAGCCCTGCTTCTCGTTCTCGTCGTCCGGCACGAGCACGGCCGCCACGCGCCACGCGGTCCGCGCGACGTCGTCGTCGGGGTCGCGCAGCATGTCGCGAGTTGTCCACTCCCAGGCATTCCGGTCCTTGATCTTGGACAGCGTGTGCAGCGCCTGGCTGCGCGCCTGGCTCCGCCCCGAGTCGAGCTCCCGCCGGAGCCGGGGCAAGGTGACGTCCGCGGGCAACCGGAGCAACGCCCAGGACAGCATGTCCCGAACGAAGAAGTCCGCCTCGACGGCGCACCGCTCGATCAGCGCCTCCAGCAGGCTCGGGTCGGGGTGCGAACCCAGCGCCAGCACCGCCCGCAGCCGAACCGACGGGTCGTCGGCAGCCAGGACCCGAGCACCCGGGGGCTCCTGCTGTGGCGTGGCGTTCGCCCTGTCGATCGGGACCACCTCCTCGACCCAGTACAGACGTTGTCACGGTGCCAAGGTCAAGCTCGTGGCCGGCGGCACGGCCAGGGCGTCGAGGCCCCGCCGGCTGCCCCCAGCGCCCACGAGGGTTGCGCGTGCCAGTTGCCGAGATTCCGGCCGACATCACGTGACGGGCTGGGCGCGCCACCGTGGACGTCACGCATGAGGACACCCCGCACGACAGCGGAAAGAAGCGTCCACGCCACACCGTGCCGACCTCGAACGCGCCCCCGCGGCCGAAGAGGCCCTGGTCGCAGCGAAGACGGTCGGCGGACTCGTGGGCACAGGAGGAGAGGGCGGACATGGCTACCGACACACCCAAGATCCGTGCGCCTCTTCCGGCGCTCGCGATTGGTGTCGCCGGCCTGACGGTCGCTCTGCTCGCCGGTCCCCTCGGAGGCATCTGGCCGAGCCAAGGGTCCGGCTCCGTCGCAGCGCCCGCACCCCCGCCCGCAACCACGACGCCGGTCCTCTCCGGCACCAGCCAGAGGTCCCTTGCCGTGACGGAGTCCCCGACCCTGGCCTCGGTGACCCGGGCGTCCACCACGGCGGACCCGAATCCGGCGGTCACGGGTCCGGCCGACATCGTTCTCGCCCGAGGGACCGGCCAGGGGTACCTCAGCGCGAACGGAACCCAGCTGGTCGACGAGAACGGCGATGTCGTGCGGCTCACCGGGATCAACTGGTTCGGCAACGAGACGGAAGACCAGACGTTCCACGGCCTGTGGTCTGACCAGCCCTGGACCGACCAGATCGACCAGATGGCGAGTCTCGGTTTCAACACCATCCGGGTCCCGTACGCCGACGGCATGGTCGAGCCCGGGGCCACCCCGACCAACATTAACCGGACGTCGAACGGCGACCTCGTCGGCCTCACCTCGCTGGAGATCCTCGACAGGGTCGTCGAGCGCGCCGGCGACCGGGGCATGCGGGTCCTGCTCAATCGCTACAGCCCGACTCCGTCCTCGCAAACCGCACTCTGGTACACCGAGGATGTCCCCGAGTCCGACTGGATAGAGAACTGGCAGGTGCTCGCCGAAAGGTACCGCGGGAACCCCGTCGTCATCGGGGCCGACCTCCACAACAGCCCCCATGCCGAAGGGCGGTCGTCCGAACCCGCGGGTGCGTGCTGGGGGTGCGACGACCCGCGGCGGGACTGGCGGCTGGCGGCCGAGCGCGCCGGCAACGCCATTCACGAGGTCAACCCGGACTGGCTCGTCGTCGTCCAGGGCGTGAGCTGTGTCTCCGGCGGCAGTCCCGGGCCGGAGAACCCCGACGAGACCTGCGGGTGGTGGGGCGGAAACCTGTCACAGGCCGGCGATCGGCCCGTCACACTCGCCGCCACCGACAAGCTCGTGTACGCCACCCAGGACTACGGGACGAGCGTGTCCAGTGAGCAACCGTGGCTCGTCGACCGGGACTTCCCCGACACCCTGCGCCCCTTCTGGCGCGAACAGTGGGGCTACCTGCTGGAGGACGGCATCGCCCCCGTCCTCGTAGGCCAGTTCGGCAGCACGCTGGACGACCCCATTGACCGGGAATGGATGCCCCGTCTCGTCGAATACCTGGACGAGACCGGTGCCGGCTTCGCCTACTGGTCCTGGAACCCCAACTCCGACAGCACCGGCGGGATCGTCGGCGAGGACTGGGCGACCGTCGAGGCCCGCCGCTACGACATCGTGCGCGACTCCCTCGTGGCTCCGGTTCCCGGGGCACCGTAGGCGGACCCGGCGCACTCGCGGGTCGGTGTCAGGGTCCGTCGACCTCGGCGGCAGCCAGCCCGACAGCACCACCGTCCGGGGCCAGGATCCGCACCGCGACGACGTCGTCCGAGGCGTCGGCCTCGTTGATCGTCACGGTGACCGTGTAGAGCTCGAAGTCGGACCCACCTCCGGGCAGCACCTGCCTCGCCTGGACGTTGTCGCCGACGAGCGCCTCGATCCGGCCCGCCGGCCCCGCGACGCCCACGTGAACGACGATGTCCGCCCCTGACGTGGCGCCGACCGCCTGGACGACAGCGCCGCTGTCAGGTCCGCCGGGCGTGGGCCGGACGACGAACCAGTCCCTCGTGGTCCCCGATGCGTAGGGCGCCTGGCCCCCGTCCCAGGTGATCGTGAACGGCCCCGCCTCGGTCGCGCTCACGGGGTCGCCGACAGCCCCGGAGGACAGCACCTGCGTCGTGACGTTCCGCCGTGCCGTGACGAAGGCGTCCGTCTCGTCGACGCCCGCCACGACGAAGTCGTCGACCTCGAAACCGGAGATCCTCACCGTCGTGCTGGACGGTCGGGCCGACACCACAGACAGGGCCGCGGACGCAGACGCTTCATCGGCTCCGGTCGACCGCGTGATGGAAGGCGTGGGCGCCTGCGTCGGAGAGATGGCGGGCGAGATCGACCCGCCGTCGTTGAGTCGAAGGACCGGGGTTCCGACGACGATCACCGCGGCCACCCCCGCTGCTGCGAAAGCGGCAACGAGGGTGCGGCGGGAGGCGATTCGAACCCGGCGAGCCCGCAACCGCAGTGCGCGCTCGGCGGCCAACTCGTCCTGAACGCGACGGACGATGCGCACCGTGTCGGCTTCGTAGCGTGCCAGGTGCTGCTTCAGGAGTCCGGCCACCACGTCGGCGTCTCGCGCTTTCGAGTCCGGCGTAGGTCTCACCACGCGGCCCCCGTCCCTCGTCCGGCCCGGCCGGTCAGGCACGAGCCGGACGTCTCCCGAGTGGCTCGCAGCCTGCCGGCGAACTGCCCCTCGGTTTCCGCCAGGAGACCTCCCGGGGTCCGTACAGCCTTGGAGGACCGGATCCTCACCGCACGGGCCGGACCCAGGCGGTGCTGGTGCTGCGCCGACTCGTCGAGGACTCCGAGGTGTGCCTGCTCGCGCGAGAGGGCGGAGTCGGCCAGGCCACCGGCTACGGGTACCTGCACGAGGCAATCGATCTCTTCGCCGCGCGCACACCGGACCTGACGGAGATTCCGGACGCCGGGCCGGCCGGGTGCTCGTGGCTCGGGACGGAACCGTGATCGACAGCACCCGGTCGTCGGCGAGATCCGAGGGCACTGGCCATGCCCCATGGTACTCGTGAAAGCATCATCGACATCGTAGGAACGTCGAGTTGGCCTGCGACATCGAGAGCATGTCGTAGGCGACCCCGACGATCCTATTGATCGCGGCGGTAGCGGACGTTGCCGCCTCGCAGAGACCCGGCGTCGTCACCGCCCTGGGAGCGCCACCCGGATCCGGGCGGGTGACTCGGACCTGACGGGATCGGATCATGGATCAGGCCGCCGTCCGCCCCATCAGGGCGGCCACCCCCACGGACGCCCTGGGGAGTTCGTCGGCCACCTCGCGGAGATGGCTCACGATGCGGCGGCAGTCCGCGCAGGCGGCGATGTGCCACTCGACGAGCGCCTTCCTCGCCATCCCGGCCCCGCCGCACACGTAGCCGCCGAGCTCAGAGCCGGCCTCCCGGCACGCCGGGTGGTCGAGCTGCGGGACGTGGACCTGGACGTACGCGCGCCGCAGGCCGGCGCGTGCCCGGTACGCCAGCGAGGTGACGGCGTTGGGCTGCATGCCGAGCACGCTCGCGACGACCGGCAAGGGCTGCTCCTCGACACAGGTCAGCCACAGCACGCGCTGCCAGCGCGCGGGGAGGGACTCCAACGCCCGCAGCGCCGCCTGCTGCTCGTGTTCGGCGGTCACGGGGTCGTCGAACTCGGAGACGGAGTCCAGGTCTTCGATCCGGTCGGTGGCGACCAGCCGCCGCGAGGACCGGGCACGGTCGTAGGAGGCGTTGCGCAGCATGCGAGTGAGATACGGAGCGAAGTCACCCGAGGGTCCGCGGCCCTCCCGGAGGAGCTGAAACAGCTTCATGAATACGTCCGAGACGACGTCAGACGCATCGTCGACACCGGTGCAGAGCTTCCTGGCGTACCTTCGCGCGGCCTTTTCGTGGCGCCGATACAGTTCCGCGAAGGCTTCATTGCAGCCGCCCTGCACCCGGTCCATGAGGTGACTGTCCTCGAGACAGGCGTAGCTGCTCATCACACTCGCACCCCTTCGGTCTCGGTGGCCTCGGCTGCCCGACTCCCGGCAGCCATCGCCTCGTCGTCACCGATGGTGGACACCCAGTTGCCAGCGCGATTCCTGGGGAACCCTCGATCCGGTGAGGGGTTTCCCTCTCGGCGGGCCCGCCGCGTGGACCCTCGCTACCCCGTCCGCAGCGACGTCGGCCACGAGGGCGGTGCCCAGTCGTCGAGGAGCCCGGTGACCGCTGCGGTCTGCGGACGCCGCGAGAGGAGGCTCAGGGCACGGACATGCTCCTCGCTGCTGCGGGTCGGCACCTCCTCAGAACAGGTTGCGGGCCACGGAGTAGGTGTCGAACACCGCCAGGAGCAGCGGCAGGAGCCCGACCGCGACGGTGATCTCGGCGATCTCGGCGAGACGGCCGATCCGGGGGGGGACACGGTGGCCCCGCAGGACGATCCGCAGTGCGGAGAACAGGCCCGCCGCCGCGGCGAGCACGGCCAGCACGACCAACGGAGTCGAACCCGTCGCCTCGGTCGTGAGCAGGACGACGAGGACGACCGGAGCGACCTGGCCACCCGCGAGCAGGGCCAGGCGCTGGGAGACGGACTCGTAGCTCCGCGTGCGCAGGAGTATCGACACCGACCCCACGAGGGCGAGCACGGTCGCCCACTGCCCCACGAAGAGCAGCGACACCCCGGCCAGGCCGGCGACTGCGGCAAGGCCCCACAGGAGCCCACCCAGGTAGGCGTCCACCCGTGCCGCTCGGACCACGACCTCGGCCGCCGGAAGGGTGTCGCCGAACTCCGCCAGCTCCTCGGTGGTGCGCGGCAGGTCGGGGAGAACGACGCCGGCCAGGCGGCAGGAGAGGCCGACGACCATGTCCACCGAGAGGCAGGCGAGAACCAGCATCACCGCGAGCGTCTCGGCCGCCGACCAGCCGGCCAGCACCCCGCCGGCGGAGGTGACGGCGACGACGGCAGCGGCCAGGGAGATCCCCGCGAAGCCGGAGTTCAGGGTTGCGCTGACGCTCTGGGCCGTGGCCGCCACGGCCACGATCAGTGCGGACGCGGCCAGCCAGGTCGCGGGTGACGTGAGCGTGGACCCGGACACCCAGCCGACGAGAAGGACGCCGCCCAGGCCGGCGAACGGGACGGCCGCCAGCCCGAGCAGGACGGACAGCGTCGCGTCCCCCCTTGCCCGCGACGAGACCCCGGCACCGACGATCGTCAGCACGGTGAGCGCGAAGGCGGCGCCGGCGGCCACCCAGCCCGGCAGCGAGCCGAAGGCGATGACGACCCACGCCACCGCCAGGGGGACAGCCGCAAGGCCCAGGAACGTCGCCCGGGTTCCGGTGACCGACCACCGGGTGGGCAGCTCGTGCACCCCGGCCGCGATGCCGGACACGGCGTCGTCGAAGTCGATCTTCGGCAGGTCGTCGTCGCCCCCCGGTTGAACGTGGAGCGTCTGGCCGTCGAGAACCCCGTTGCTGGACAGCGACCGGGACTGGTCGAGCGGCGGGCCGCCCGGAAGCTGGACGGCGAGCGGCCGCCCGGCCAGCTCGTCCTCGCCGAGGTGATCCAGGAGGGCGGGCACGAGATCGGCCAGTGGCTGGGTCGCGGGAAGAGCGACAACGGCCCACCTCGTGGGCGTGACGACGGTGACTCGGCACACGTCGAGCATGGTTGGCATCCGACTCTCGCCCTCCTCGGCGGTGGGTTTCTGACGGCGACCCGGTGGGCCCGGGCAACAGACCCAGCGGGTAGCCGTGACCCCGCCAGTCGCGTGCCGGCGGCGAAGCGGGGCTGCTCCGTCCACTCGGCTCGACGCGGGCCGTCACGAGCGTGACGAAGGGATGCCGCAGCCGTGGTGGTCCACGTGAGCACGCTGACTGTCACGACCCTGCATCGTGCGCCAGGGACTGGGTCGCCAGTGGCGACCCACCGCCGGGACCGGGCCGACGACCGCTCCACACGTGCCCATGCCCTCCCGAAGGGAGTCCTGACATGACCGAGACGACACTGACCGACGGTGCTCGCTCAGCCGGCGAGTACTGGTCGGACATCGCCCGGCCGGCCCACTTCCTCGACGACGCCGCCAGCCCTCACTCGAGGGACGGCGGTTCTCGAGCCGTGGACGGTGAGATCGCCCACCTCGCGGACGACGGGTCGACAGCGTTGCCCGCGCCCACAGCACCGAGGCCTGAGCGGCGGGTCCACCGGGGGCTGCTCCCCCGGCCCCGCGGCATCGCGGCGGTGCTGGTCCTCCAGGTGGTCACCGCTCCCGTGGTCGGCTTCCTGGCCGGGACTGGTCGACCGGTGTGGCAGTTGGTACTGGCCTGGGCCTTCTTCCCGGCGCTGGTCGGGCTCGTCCGCGTGCAGGGGGCGTCCCTGCCGGAGCACTACCGGACGTGGCGCGCATGGCGCCGGCGCCGGGCGCACGCCGCGCGCCTCACCCGCGGGCGCGCCGACGGGAACTCCCTGTCGGTGCTGGCCGACACCGTCGCGACGGGGTCGGTCGCGGGGCCGCGGTCCTCGGAGCTCGGCGTGGTCACGGACGCCACGGGGTGGTCGTGCGCGATGGAGGTCCGCGAGTCCGACCGGGAGGCCGACGTCGACTGGCTGACGAGGGCGCTGTCGCTGCCGACGTGCCGTCACCCCGGTGTCCGGACCAGCCTCCTCTTCCAGTTTCGGGCTGCCGGGCACGACGGCCCGCAGGCCGTGATGAGCGCCTGGCTCGTCGTCAGGGTCGAACCGGTCCCCGGGTCGGCACCAGGGGATGCGGTGCGAGGGTTGCCCGGTGTGTTGCGCAGCCAGGCCCGTGACCTCATCAACGCCGGGCACGACCTCGGACTGGCCATCGATCCCCTGGGCGCGGGCGAACTGGTGAACGGGCTCGCCGTGACGACGGAGCTGGTCTTGGACGTGCACCCACCCGCGACCTCGCACCGACGGCAGGCGGGCGTGTCCGAGAACTGGTCGCGCTGGGTCGCCCAGGGCCGCACCCACCGCAGCCTGTGCATCCCTCGGCCCCGGCGCTCCTGGGATCCCCGCAACGCCCTGGACATCGCCTTCGCGTGCGCCGCCGCCGCGCCGAACACCGTGCTGACCGGGTCCCTGCGCCTGGACCGCCAGGCCGGCGAGTCCGATCGGCCCGTCCTGGTGCTCCGGGTCTCCAGTCGCTCGGGCCCGACGGCGTCGGCGGCGATCACCCAGCTGCGCCGGGCGCTGCACGCCGCAGACCTGCGAACCGACCGGCTGGCGGGCTCCCAGGGCCCGGCCGTGCTGTGCACGTCGGTCCTCGGCAACCGCCCCACCCGCTGACACCAGCCGGATCCGCGCGGCGACCAGGAGAGCCATGACAGGTCTTCCCTTGTCCCGGACCGGCCGGGAGACCCCGGCCGGGGCCGTCGACATCGCCCAGTGCCAGGGGAGTCCGGACATGAGACCCCCGCCCGTGCTGGAGGCGGTGCCGGATCAGGGCGACGACGTCGGTGACTGTGGACCTTGCCCCGGCAGGGAGTGCGGGTGGCCCCGTGGGTCCTGCAGGTCGCCGTACGGGGGTCAGGCCGCAGCAGGGTTGTAGAACGCGACCAGTGCCTCGGCCCGGTTGCGAACACCCATGGCGCGGTAGGCCATCGTGCAGTGCCGCTCCACCGTCGAGATCGCGACGTGGAGCCGCCGGGCGATCTGCGCGTTCGTCAGACCCGATGCAGCCATCGACAGGATCTCCCGCTGGCGCACGGTCAGGGGGGCCGGCGCGATGCCCTGCCCGGGGGCGACGGCGGACGCCGTGGCGATCGCCGGAGTCGGCGCGGTACCGGCCGGGGAGGCCAGGGACAGCGCGAACAGCGAGCTCCCGCCGACGTCATGGGGGATCACGTGAAGAGTGAGCGGACACCCGGTGCCCTCGACGAGGCGCTCGAGCGCGGAGATGAGGTGTTCGGCTGCACCCGCCGCCCCGTGCGAGCACGAGTCGCAATGAGGCGCGTGGACGGGGCTGTCCGTACGAACCATCGGTACCACCCTCTTCATGGGCCAGGGCCCGGTTCGGGCCGCTTCGGAGCTTTCAGCTCTCTAGTCGCACAACCCCCCGGAGGGGTTGCCCCGAAGCCCGCACTCGTTCTCCGGGCAGTCGCCTCGCACCTCCTGGGACGGCCCGGGCAGCAGAGGGAAGGGATGAGTCCGGAGAGGAACGCCAGTGCTGCCGCACGCGATCCGATCGCGGTCAGCGCCCCGGTGAGCAGCCCCGACGGGCACGCACGTCCGATCGTCGACCTCACCCGAGCACGACGGCCCTGCTAGCTCGTTCGTCGATGACCGGTGTCGAGCCACCGCTGCCAGGAGGCGCTGACGGCAGCGGCGAGTCGGTCGCGCTCGTCGCCGTAGAGGTAGGACCACACGGACACCGAGCTCGGCGCGGTCTTGCCCTCGATCGCCATGAAGGCCGTGCCGGGCGCCGGCTCGTCCAGCACCAGGGCGAGTCGGCGGTCCCCGACGTCGACGACCGTCCCGGCCAGCGTCCCCACCGGGTCCGGGCCGTCCGCGGGGTCGAGGACGACCCGGGTCCCGGGTGCGGGCGCCGCGGACAGCCCCAGGGCCTGGAGCAGCGCGGGCCACGCCTCGTGTGGTTCGGTCGGCCAGGCGGCCGTCGGCAGCGCCGGTGTCGCCGTCCGGCCCGCGAAGTGCGCCAGGTGCAGCCGGAGGTTCAGCAGGAACAGCTGCCACCCCTCGCGCATGCCGTCGTACTGGTCGTCCCACTCCTGCCCGTCGCCGAATCCGGTGTTGACGAGGCGGACCACGCAGGTTCCGCCGTCCTTGGCCGCCACCAGCCACTCGAAGGCCAGGCCGGGGACTCCTTCCCCGCCGTCGAAGACGATCCGGTGCGGCGGCTCCCAGGCGGCCACTCGACCGGGGACCTGCATCTCGGGACCGGGACCGAACGAGGCGCTCGCCGCTCCACCGGACCGCTCCTCCACGACGTGCGGGACGTACCACGACGAGATGCCCGGTCCGGTGGCGATGGCCCGCCACACCTCCTCTGGCGTGCCGGGGACCTCGACGCTGAGGTCGATGCTGCGCGTGTTCTCGGCGGGAGCGCCGGGCGGGGTCTCGGACATGGTCATGTCTCTCGGTCGACAGGTCGGTCGGCGGGGGACGCGGGCGAGGGTGCCTCGGGCTCGGGGTGGTCCGGCGGCCTCGGGTAGGCGGCGACGACCAGGCGGTGCCAGCGCCCTCCCCGGGCCGCCTCGTCGTGGTAGCGGGCCACGAGGGCGGTGACCGCCTCGGTGAGGTCGGCGGTGAAGGCCGCGCGGTCGGCGGCCGAGGCGAACCGGATCTCGGTGTCGAGGGTGAGCGTGGGCAGCCTGTGGCCGGCCGCGTCCGCCCGCCGGGCCAGCTGTCCCACCTCGCGCACCAGCCGGGCGGCCACCGCGAGGAGGTACCGGGTCGACAGCCGGTCGGTGCGGCTGGGGTCCGCGCCGCTGCGGCCCAGAGCGCCCGGCGAGATCACGTAGCTGCGGGCGGTCGCCTGCACGACCCGCTCCGTCAGTCCCCGGCGGGGCCGCTCCTCGACCAGCTGGACCAGGCCGTGATGCTCCAGGGCGCGCAGGTGGTAGTTGACCTTCTGGCGCGGCAGGTCGAGCACGCGCGCGACCGTGGTGGCCGAGCCGGGCTCGACCAGGGCGGCGAGGACGGACGCCCGCACGGGGTCGAGGGCGGCTGCGGCCGCCGCCGGCTCCTCGATGACGTCGACGTCGAGCATGCGGCGAACCTATATTGATTACTGAAGTCGTCAATAAGGCGGTATGTCGTCCCGGGTCGGCGACCGTGCGGCGCCCGACCCCCACCCCCGACACCCCGTGAGAGACAGTGGTGACGTGCCCGTCGTCCCCGCTCCACGCGGCCGTACCGTGACCGCACCGGCCCGCCTGCTGACCGATCGGGTGGCCGCCGGGTTCCGCCGGATCGTCAGCGGGCGGCCGGACGGCTCGCCGCCGTGGGTGACCGCCCTGGCGGAGGGCGCGGACGAGGGGTACTTCGGTCCGGACTCCGCGGCGTGGGCCGTGCACGGTGACCTCGCCACCCTCGTGGGCGGCATCCGCGCGCTGCTCCTGCAGGCCCTGCACCCCGCGGCTGTCACCGGCGTGGACCGGCACTCGACGTACCGCGACGACCCCCTCGGGCGGCTCGCCGGCACGACCCGCTGGCTCACGGTGACGACGTTCGGGTCGCGGGATGCCGCGGACCGCGAGGCCGCCCGCGTCCGCGGCATGCACCGGAAGGTGACGGGCAGCTACGTCGGTCGGGACGGCGCCGAGCGGCCGTACCGGGCGGGTGACGACGACCTGCTGACGTGGGTGCACGTCGCGTTCACCGACTCGTTCCTCACCGCGCACGAGTGGTTCGCCGGCACCTCGATCCCCGGGGGGCCCGACGGGTACGTCGGCGAGTGGGCGACGGCCGGGCGGCTGGTGGGGGTGGCCGACCCGCCGACGACGGCAGCGGGGCTGCGCGCCCGGATCCGTTCCTACTCCCCGGAACTGGGGCGCTCGGAGGCCACGGCGCGGACCCTGGCGTTCCTCCGCCGCCCGCCGCTGCCGCCCCCGGCGCGGGCCGCCTACGCGGTCCTGTTCGCGGCGGCCGTGTCGACGCTGGACCCGACGCACCGCACGCTGCTGGGCCTGCGGCAGCCGCGGACCCCCGTCGCGCGACTGGCAGGTCGGGGCCTGCTGCGGGGCATGCACCTGGTGCTGGGCGACGGACCGCCTGCGGCCGTCAACGCCCGGCGCCGGGTCGCCGGACTCGACGCCACCGGGGACGCCACTACGTGATCCAGCAGGGGCGGGCACTCGTCGACGTCAGTCTGCCGGGACTCCGCCCGCCCACGTCGGCGAGCAGGCCGACCTCATCGGACGCCCGCCCGGAACTCTGACCCCGTCAGCACCCGTGGTGACCCGGGAGCCTGCCACGAGGGGTCCCGCCCTGCGAAGCACAGCAGCCGCTCGAAGGCGGTGGCGGACGGCGGGGCCGGGACCTCGGGACCGAAGAAGCCACTGTCCTCGCCCCGGTACTCCGGCGTCACCATGCCCACGAGGAACGCCCGTGCGGCGTCGGAGGCGTCGTCCGCCCCGCGCCACGGCGCGCCGGTGGCGACGGCCAGGTCCCAGCCGTGGACCAGGTACTCGCCGAGCGCCATCGCCAACACGCCGTCGCCCGGCATCCGGGCCTGCGACATGACGACGAGACGATCGGCGACACCGGCGTCGATGGCGGACTCGATCCCGGCCGCGGCTCGCTCGACGATCCCGGCCGCGTCCTCGCCGGTGGGAATCGTCCAGACCTGCGGGTCAGGGCGGACGCCGGTCCCGTCCGGGTCGTTGAGGGCGGCCGCGAAGAAGCTCAGCCAGCCGAGGACGTGCCCGCGCAGCTCGGCGACGGTGTAGGCGGGGCAGGGCGTCGCAGCGGCGAGCAGGCCGTCCGGCACGGTGACGACGTCCGCCAGCTGCCGGAGGACCGGGTCGAACAGCGCGTGGGTCGCGTCCGGGTCCCGGAACACCGCGGGCGCGTCGGTGGGGTACAGGGGCAGGTCATCGGTCATGCCGGGGATCGTGACCGGGAGAGCGGCGACGCGGCTTGAACATCCACGCCACCCCCCGCCGCCGCTACCCTCGGAGTCCAGTGGCGACCACGACCCCGCCGTCCCCGGCGGCCGACTCCCGCGGCATCGTCGACCCGGCGGCGATGCTCCGGCGGGTCGACTTCGCCCGCTACCCGGCCGGAGACGCCCTCACCGGGCTGGTCGACTGGTTCTGGTCCGTGGCGTGGGACCTGCCCTCCGGGGAGGTCCACGACCAGCGCGTGCTCAACCACCCGGCAGGACACATCAGCATCGGCACCCTCGACGACACCGGGGTACCCCTGCACCCCCCGCAGGGGCGGGTGTACGGGGTGCTCACCACCACCAGCGTCCGGCGGCTGACGGTGGCCGGGTGGACCGTCGCAGCCAAGACCACCGTCGGGGGGCTGGGCGTCTTGCTGGGTCGTCCCGCGCGGGGCACCGTCGACACCCAGTTCTCGATGTCGGAGGCCCTGCCGGGCGTCGACGCCGGTCGGCTCGTGGCGGACGTCATCGCCAGCACTGACCACCCGACCCGGGTCGAGGTGCTGCGCGAGGCTCTGGAACGGCTGGTCGCAGGCCGGGACCCGTCGGTCGTGGCCGAGGCGCGCCACGTCGCCGAGGTCGCCGCCCTCGCCGAACGCGACCGGACGGTCTGCCGCATCGAGCACCTGGCGGAGGCAGCAGACGTCAGCGTGCGCACCCTGCAGCGCCTGTTCGACGTCCACGTCGGGGTACCGCCCTCGTTCGTCATCCGCCGCTGGCGGATCATCGAGGCAGCGGAGGCAGCCCGCCGCGCGGCCGAGCACGGCGAGGACTGGCGCGGCTGGGCCGCGGTTGCCGCCGACCTCGGGTACTCCGACCAGGCCCACCTCACCCGGGACTTCCACCGGCACCTCGGGACCACCCCCGCCGCCTACGTCACGAGGCTCCGCCCCGGGGACACCTGACACCCGGCGGTCCCAGGGTGGACCCCGCGAACGCAGCCCTACGGAAGCGGGATGCTCCCGGGTCGCGCGACCCCGGTGGGTCGGCCGTGGCGGTGCATGGTCCGCGACACCGCCTGCTCCTTCAGCCAGTGCGGCAGCTCCACCTCACCGACGGAGGTCACGGGGGCGCGGTCGACGGCCATGCCGACCGCGTGGGCGGCCCGGAGCAGGTCCGGACCGGCGGGGACCGTCAACCGCAGCCGCGCGTCGGCCCCGGCCGGGCGTCGGCGCAGCGACCGGGCCAGCTCGGTGTCCGGGACGTCGCTCGCAGGCACCACCTCCAGCGGGGTCCCGGTGATCTCGGCCGCCAGCCGCAGCAGCGGCACGGCCGGGTCGTGCGGGGTGGCGACCCGGGCGACGACGGCGTCGAGCGCCACGTGGCGCAGGACGTTGCTCTCGGCACGCAGCCCCGACGGGTCCTGGTCGGCCGCGAACCGCGCGGCGTGCCTTGTCCGGTACGACTCGGCGGCCTGGGCGTGGTCGACCGGCCCCGACCAGGTCCCGTATCCGTGCAGATGGTTGGGTCCACCCGGCTTCCACCCGGCCCCGACGGACGACGCCTTCCACCCGCCGAAGGGCTGGCGGCGGACGACGGCACCGGTGATGTGGCGGTTGACGTAGGCGTTGCCGACGCGGACCCCGGCCACCCACCGGGCGACCTCGGCCGGGTCGAGGGAGTGGATCCCTCCGGTCAGCCCGTACTCGGTGGCGTTCTGCAGGTCCAGTGCGTGGTCGAGGTCGCGAGCCCGCATGAGCCCGAGCACCGGACCGAAGCACTCGATGAGGTGGAACCACGATCCCGGCGCGACGTCGCGGCGCACTCCCGGGGTCCACACCTCGCCGCCGAACGCCGCCGGACCCACCCGCCGCGGCTCGACGACCCACGACTCCCCCGGCTCCAGGGTGGTGAGGGCGCGCCGCAGCGCGCCGCGCGGGGCGGTGACGAGCGGCCCCACGACGGAGGCGAGGTCCGTGGCCTCGCCCACGCGCAGGCTGCGGACGGCGTCGGCGAGGCGGGCGTGGAACGCCGGGTCGTCGTACAGGGGTGCCTCCACGACCGCCAGGCTCGCCGCGGAGCACTTCTGCCCGGCGTGACCGAACGCCGAGTGCACGAGGTCGGCGATCGCCTGGTCGACGTCGGCCGCCGCGGTGATCACCAGGGCGTTCTTGCCGCTGGTCTCGGCGGTCAGCGTGATGTCCGGCCGCCACGACCGGAACAGCCGGGCCGTGTCGGCGCTGCCGGTGAGCACGACGTGGTCGACGCCCGGGTGGGTGACGAGGTGGCGGCCGGTGTCGTCGTCCGGGGTGGCACACAGCTGGACCAGGCCCGGCGGCAGCCCCGCGGCGGTCACCTGCTCGACCAGCAGGGCGGCGACCGCGCGCGCCTCGGGCGCGGGCTTGAGCAGCACCGCTCCCCCGGCAGCGACGGCGTGCAGGACCCCGCACGCGGGGATCGCGTACGGGAAGTTCCACGGCCCGGCCACGACGGTCACCGGATGCGGCCGCCACGCGCAGCCGGCGGCCTCCGTGGACTCGTGGTCGCGGGTGAGGGCGGCGGCGTAGGTGGCGAAGTCGACGGCCTCCGACACCTCGGGGTCGCCCTCCCGGACGGTCTTGCCGGTGGTGTGCGCCATGACGGCGATCGTGCGGCCGCGGCCGTCCGCCATGACGCGGGCCACCTCGGCCAGCGCGGCGCGGCGCTGCCCCCAGCCGACCCTCGCCCACGCCCGTTGGGCTTTGGCGGACCGGGCGACGGCCTCGTCGACGGCCGCGGTGGACTCCACGACGTGGACCTGCGGGATCGCCGCCGCCGCGAGGTGCTCCCGGATCCACCGCCGGTTGACCGGCACCGTGAAGTCGGTGTCGGGGGTGTTGGCGAACGGGGCCTCGACGTCGGGGCGGGCGGCGGGGCGGGTCCGGTCCTGGGCGCGACGGGTCGCCGTGGGCACCTCGTGCCGGTGCGCCACCGCGTCCCGGAAGCGGTCCCGCTCGGCCTGCCATGCCGGGGAACCCGGCACCAGGTCGAACAGGTGGCGCAGGAAGTTCTCCGGTCCGGCATTCTCATCGAGGCGGCGGCTCAGGTAGGCGATCGAGGCGTCCCGCTCACCGGCGGACACCACGGGGGCGTAGAGCAGCAGGTCCCCGGCCTCCTCCCGGACCCGCCGGGCCTGCGCCGGTGCCATCCCCTCAAGCATCTCGATCTCCACCCGGTCCCGGGCGCGCAGGCTGTCACGGACCGTGAGGGCCCAGGCAACGTCGAACAGGTTGTGGCTGGCGACGCCCAGGCGGACCGCGCCGGGGTCCCCGAGCCGCAGGGCAGTGTCGAGCATGGCCTTGAACGAGGCGTCCACGTCGGCCTTCGTGGAGTACGGGGCAGGGTCCCAGCCGTGGAGCTCGGCCTCGACGGTCTCCATGGCCAGATTCGCGCCCTTGACGAGCCGGATCCTGATTCCCCGACCACCGTCGCGAGCCCGGTCGTTGGCCCATCGACACAACGTCTCGAGTACTGCGTGGGTGTCGGGAAGGTAGGCCTGGAGGACGATTCCGGCGGCCGTCCGGGCGAACTCCGGTTCGCCGAGCACCCGCATGAAGGCGGTGGCCGAGAGTTCGAGGTCGCGGTGCTCCTCCATGTCGAGGGTGACGAGGACGGGGGGCGTCGCGGCGCCGGCGGCGCGGTAGAGCTGCCGCAGCCGGGCGCTGATCCGGTCGAGAGAGTCCTGCTCGGCCAGCACGTCGAGGTTGGCGCACACCGCGGAGATCTTCACGGACACGCAGGTGACGTCGGGGCGGGCGATCCGCTCGACGATCGTGGCGCACCGCCGGGCGGCCTCGTCGTCGCCGAGGATCGCCTCGCCCAGCACGTTGACGTTGACCCGGAACCCGTCGCGGTCCCGTCGCCGCAGGTACGCCCCGAAGGCGGGCTCGTCCAGCGGCAGCACCACGCCGCCGGCGTCGTGCGCGACGCGCCAGTCGACCAGGCGCCGCACCAGGCCGGGAGCCACGGGCGCCACCGTCGCCAGCGCTCGCAGGCCCAGCCGGTCGACGGCCCCGAGCGACGCCGGAAGCCCCCGGTCGACCAGGTCGGCGAGGACCCGCCCGGTGCCGGGGGCGGTGGGGGCTCGCAGCGCCCGGTCGGTGAGGTCGAGGACGAGGTCGCGGCCGGCCGCGTCGGCGACGAGTCGCGACATTCGCCGCGCGGCCCGCCGTTCCGACGCCGAGCGCGCGGCCGAGGAGTCGACCAGGAAGTCGCGCGCCAGCGTCTCCGCCCGGGCGACGAGACTGGTCTCGGGCGCTGTCATCATGCCAGCCATGGAATCGGGTCCCGAAAGCGACGTCTTGTACGCGGGACGGCCCGACGGCGTCACATCGATACAAACAACACCAACGCCGGCGGTCGGCCTGCTCGTCGCGCTCACCGAGCACACCCCCCACGTCATGGCGAGCGTGAAAGGCTCCGACGGACGGTACGTCTTCGTCAACGGGGGTTTCCTGCGGCGAGTGGGCCGCCCTCGGGAGGACGTCGTCGGGGCCACGGTGTTCGACCTGTTCCCCCTCGAACTGGCCCGGTCCTACGCCGCCCAGGACGACCGGCTGCTGGCGACGGGCCTGCCGCTGCAGGACCACCTGGAGCTGATCGTCCGGGCCGATGGCCAACTCGGCTGGTACGTCACGTCGAAGGCCCTGGTCGGCGACTCCGACCGGCGAGGGGCCGGGGTGGCGGCGCTGTCGATCGACCTGGACGCCCAGCTGACCAGCGCGCATGCGGGCCTGGCCGCTGTCATCGCGGCGATCCGGGCCGACGTCGGACAGCGCTGGACCGTCGACCGGCTCGCGGCGGCCGCCGGCCTCAGCCGGCCCCGGTTCCAGCGGCTGTGCACCGCCACCCTGGGGCTGCCTCCGACGAAGCTGGTGCAACGGCTGCGGATCGAGCGGGCCGTCCGCCTCGCGACGACGACGACGCTGCCGTTCGGGGACATCGCGGCCGAGTGCGGGTTCTACGACCAGGCCTCGTTCACCCGGCAGTTCCGGGCCGTGCTGGGGCTCACCCCGGGGGCGTACCGGTCGGCTCGGTCCGGGTCGGCTCGGTCCGGGTCGTGACCGCCGGGACCGTCAGTGCCGGGCCCGGCGCACCACCAGACCGACAAGGGCTGTCACCAGGAGCCCCGCCAACGCCATGGAGAGCACCACGAGGACGGGGTCCGGTCGCCACGGCATTGGACCGGCACCGCTCGGCACGGCCGTGGGGACCACCGGCGTGGTGGTCTGTGCCGGGGTCGTCGTCGGCGAGGGGGTGGTGGCTCCGTCGAGGGGCACCTCGGCACCGGTCTCGTCATAGGCCGTACAGGAGCGCTGGAGCCACTCGAAGAAGGCGTCGCAGTCCCCTTCGAGGGTGAAGCTCACCCGGTCGACCTCGTCGAACTGGAACGCCGTCGCCCGCAGCTCAGCCAGCAGCTGCTCGCTGCCGCAGCTCGCCGAGGCGTTGGGGATCACCAGCGGAAGGCCGCCCTGGAAGTCCACCACGAGCAGGCCGTCGGTGAGCGAGGTCCCGAGGACCACGCCAGGGGTGTCCTCGCCGGTGAAGAAGGACACGGCCCCGGCCTCTCGCTCGACGCGGGTGGGCCCGAGCACGAGCTGGTCGAAGGCGCCACGGACGGGATCACTGCCTTGGCTGAGGGACCGGTCGTAGCCGGTCACCGCGGAGCAGTCGTCGCTTCCCTCGACGCCGTAGAACACCTGCACGGGCACCCGTGGGGCGCCCTCGGCATGCTGCACCTCCACGACGAGTCGCGGCGGGTCGGCCAGGGCGGACACCCGGAAGGGCACCTGGCGGTCCAGCCCGAGGTGCGCGTCCTGGTAGCCCTCGAACCAGCTTCCGGCCAGCACCTCCTCGACGACGTCGGTGCCGGTGGCCTCGATCGTCCGCGGCCCGTCGTACGGCTCCACGCCCTCCGGCGCCTCGGTCGGCAGGAGCACCCCCGAGATCGCCACCGACATCGTGACGTCGCCGAGCAGGTCGACCGCGAACCCGGACCCGTCCCGGCGGGGGTCGTCGGTGTAGTTCACGCGGTAGCCCGGCAGGCCCTCCCCGGCGAACTCCCACACCACCCGGTCGAACCCGTCCTCCCGGGTCACGTCGAGATCGGTGAACAGGACCTGATCTCCCGACGGCTCCGCGGTGACCACCGCGTCGACCGGCTGGAACCCCGTGTCGGCGGCCGCCGGCGCGGGACCGGCACCCGTGACGACGATCATTGCCGCACCGAACGCCACCGTCACCATCGTCGTCGTCGATCGCATCATTCGGCGGCCCTCCTTGTCGTGGATCAGGGGTGAACCGGCGTCACGCCGGTCATCCGGTGGTGAGTGTCGCGAGTGCGCCGAACGCGTCGTAGACGAAGAACGCCGGCCAGACGAACGACTTGAGGATCGCGAGCAGGTAGCCGCCGAGGGAGTCCGCCTGCTGCCAGAAGTACACCAGCGCCCCGATGCCCCCGATGAAGTAGAACCCGCCCCACGCGCCCCCCGCGCGATCGACCGTCCGGCGACGTGAGCTTCGTTCGGTGTCGGCCATCGTGGGCCTCCTGACATCCCGGCGGGCGGGTCCGACCAGGTTCATCATCGAGACTCCCCTGACGGCAGACCAGAGCCAAAGGGCCCGGTCAGTCCGCATCGAAGTCCGGTGTCCGGTCAGCAGCCGCAGCATCGTGTGGAGATCGAAGTCCGTGAGCAACGGCTGAACCAGCAGCAGCCGGAGTTCTCGAACCGGTGGGTCTCGGACCCGCCGAGGCGTTCACCACTGCGATCGCAATTGCCACAGGCAGCGAAATCGACCTGACTCGTCCCGCTCAGCGCACCTGAAGGTCAGGCTTGCCGTACCGGGCGTAGTGAACTCTCGCCCCGGGCAGTTCAGCGGCCACCCGCCGGCTGAGTTCCTCCCCGCGCGCCACCCATGCCTGCTCGGCCTCCTCGCTAGGGAACGCCGAGTCCGGGGGGTAGGAGGGGTCATAGGTCGCCTGGTACTCCTCGTACCAGGCGTCCAGGTCGGCAGCGAGATCCGACGAAAGCGGCACCTCCCCGGCCTCGGCTGGGTTGACGAAGGGGTCGCTCGGGTAGCTGACCCAGAGCGGCCCGGCACCGAACTCAGTCATCACCCTGATGTGGTCTGGGGTTTCAGTCATGGCTTCCATTTCGTATTGGGGTTGGCGCCGACGATGTATCCGTTGTCTGCCACCTGTACCGCGATGGGCAGCTTCTGTCCTCCGTGCTCCACGAGGTACACCGTTCTCGTACCCTGTATGCCGACAATTTCACCGTGCGTCACGGCCTTGATGACGACATCCGGGATCTCCTCGGTCGCGACCCCGATGTCGGCGAACTGGCCACCGTGCTCGGTCACGATATGGAGCAGACCCGACCGCTGCGTCCCGGCCTCCAGGAACACGACGGTCCCGTCGGGTGCCCGAGCGACTCTCAGGACGTCCTCCGGGGTGTGCTTCACGCCGTTCTCGGCCAGCTCCCTTAGCAACGGGGCCGGGTCATCCACATGCGCGGCCACCTCAGTGATGAGTCGACGTTCGACCCACCGGGTCGTGGACCCCGCCACCGCACGCGTCGCCCGCGCACCACCGACACCGAGCGCCGACCCGGGGATGAACGTCAACCCGAATCCCCCGAGGTCCGCCACCGCGCCCACTGGGGTCGCGTGTGCGGCGTAGTCGCGGACGGCCGCGCCCGGGTTCCGCGTGAGATCCGCCAGCCCATGCGCGTGCGAAAGACCGTAGGTCGCGATCCCCGTCGCGAACAGGGCCGTGCCCAACCCACCACCTAGCAGGAGGATCCCCGCAACCGCCACGGCGGTGACCGCGATCTGGCCCCACGGGCCGAGGCCGTCCCACCACGTGCCCAACCGGTCCAGCAGGTTCGCGAAGTCGTCCGTGACGCCGAACGTGAACAGTTCGCCCTGGTCACCGTGCAGCGGCAGGCCGGCGCCGATGCGGGACGCGACGACGAGTCCCACCACGACCCAGCCCGCCACCACCAGCGTCCCCAGGGTCCCCACCGTGATCGCGAAACGGCGCCGAGCCGTCGGTTCCCGCCCCGGCGTCGTCGCCCCCATCGCCACCGCGCGGTCGTCGCGAGTCATGGCCATCGCCGCCCGGCCCCGGCGCAGCGCGACGACGCGCGGCTCCCCGAACACCCTCACGTGCGCGAGCACGATGACCGCCGCGTCCCGCGCGGCCTGCACCAGCGCGCGAGCCACCAGCAGGACGGCCGCGCGTAGCGCCGCGCCGCGCACCCGGTCCCCGGCCCGCGCCCACCACCGCTGCACGGTGGCCTCCGGGTCGGCGACCCACACCGGTGCGACATCGCACCTCACGTCACGCGTGCCCGCATCGCCGGACCGGCGGGCGGCCACACCGCGACGATGAGCGTCCACCAGCCAACAGGCGACGTACGCCCCGACGCACACCGTCCCAGTGACCGCTCCCTTGCCCGTCGCCACCCACGCCACCGCTGCCAGCCATGGGAACCCCGACCCGGCCACACCCTCGGTGAACCCAGGGCTGGAGGCCCACGCGTTGTATGCGGCGTGGTCGGTGATGACCCAGGCCAGGGCCCACAACGGCAGGACGACCCCACCCACCTGCCAGGCCGGCGACCAGCGGCCGGTCGACGCCGCGCCAGCTCGCCACATCGCGAAGCCGAGGCCCACACACGCGCCGACCAGCATCGACCACACCGGGTGCCCAGCCGCGACCGCGACCCCGTCCGACGATTCGAACCGGGCCGAGGTCCACGGGTTCGACGAGTAGGCCAGACCCGGGTCGCCCCCGAACAACACCTCCAGCAAGGAGGGTGGGGTGACCGCCCGGTACACCTCACGCGCGGAGTCCTCGACCGCGTTGAACGCCAACCCGCACGTGAACGCCAGAACGGCCCAGTCCACGGCGGCGAAGCGCCGGGCCCGTCCCGCCGCGAACACGGCGATCACGAGCAGCGGCAGCAGCTTCAGGGTCTCTTCCACCGTCGACGCCAAGCCGGCACTTGGACCCGCGGTGCCCGGTTGCAGGCCCACCCAGCCCGCGCCGGCGCGGGAGAACAGACCCGTCGCCAGCCCCCACGGCAATCCGACGGTGAAGACCGCGGACACCAGCCGCCACGACACGGTCTTCGGCCGTGTCAACCAGAACAACACCAGCAACAGCCACACGTTGCTCAGGTACGTGACCACGGCGGGACGAAGCTCCGGCAAGACGATCACCGCGACGACCGTCACCGGAATGGCCACCCACGACGCCACGGACACGCCCGTACGCAGCCGACGGGTCAGCACCGGGTGCCGGCGGGACCACTGACGCCCGCGATCTCGGACCCGCTCCCACCGTTCCGGCGGAAACGGTCGAGACCTCACGGCCGAATCCCTCACGTCGGACATCGTGGCAGCCGGGGGATGAATCGCAGGGAGGCGTACTCGGTCGGATGGTTGAACGGACCCATTCCATCGCGCCCGGACCCGGCAGCTCGTCACGCCAGGACGCCCTCACCGCGGCCCCGGCCCCGAGGCCCGTCTCGACAGTGGACATCCAAGGGACGTCACGCCGTGGCACGCCTCCGGCTGTCACGAGGCTGCCTCACGCGCCGCCGACGTTTGCCGCCACGGTGTCGAAGTCGCCGTGGGCGGCGCGAAGGCGGCCGAGGACGTCGACGAGTGACCGAACGTCATCTCGGGCGAGTCGGAGGTCGGCGAACACGTCGCGGTTGAGGGCTTCCGTCGCCTTCACGACGAGCTCGCGGCCCTCCTGGGTGATCTCGGCGAGGGTGGCCCGCCGGTCGGTGGGATGGGGCGCCCGCCGGACCAGGCCGGCGGCCTCGCAGCGGTCCACGGCGTTGGTCACGCTGGTCGGGTGGACCTGGAGCAGCGCGCCGATCCGGGACAGCGGCAGGCTGCCGGACTTGCTGAAGTGAAGCAGGGTGATCAGCTCGTAGCGGGCGAAGGTCACGCCGAACGGGCGAAGCACCTCCTCGACCCGGGACATGAGGATCTGGTGCGCGCGGACCAGCGACGTGACGGCCGCCATCCCGTCGGCGGCCTCGTCCCAGCCGTGGGCGCGCCACTGGCGAGCCGCCTCGGCGATGGGGTCGTAGGCCAACGGCCGCCGGACCGGGCCGGTCCTCGAGACACCCGCGGACATACCCGAGGAGCCTAGCCGGATTTTGACGACCCGTTGGCGTCCGATACTCGGACGTCCTACCATCCGGACATGGCAGAGTCGCCACCCCCCGACCTGCACCGCCCCGACCTGCACCGCCCGGCCCACCCCGTCCGGTTCGTCACCGCCGCCGCCCTTTTCGACGGCCACGACGCCGCCATCACGATCATGCGGCGGATCCTCCAGGCGCAGGGCGCCGAGGTGATCCACCTCGGCCACGACCGCAGCGTCGCCGACGTCGTCGCCGCCGCGGTCCAGGAGGACGCCCACGGCGTCGCCGTCTCGTCCTACCAGGGCGGCCACATCGAGTACTTCACCTACCTCGTCGAGAGCCTGGCCGCCGCGGGCGCCGGACAGGTCCGCGTCTACGGCGGCGGCGGCGGCGTCATCGTGCCCGACGAGATCGCGCTGCTCGCCGAGCGCGGGGTCCGGGTGTTCTCGCCGGAGGACGGCCAGCGGCTCGGCCTGGACGGGATGATCAACGTGCTGGTCCGGGAATGCGACGTCGACCTCGCCGCCGCCTCCCCCGACCCGGCCGCGATCCTCGCCGGCGACACCCCCGCGCTCGCCCGGGCCGTCACGGTGCTCGAGGCCGGCCGCGACCCCGGCCTCGCCGGCGAGTTGCGCGACGCCGCTGCCCGACGGACCACGCCCGTCCTCGGGATCACCGGCACCGGCGGCTCCGGCAAGTCGTCGCTCACCGACGAGCTCCTCCGCCGCCTGCGCCGGGACAGCCAGGACAAGCTCCGGATCGCCGTGCTGGCGGTCGACCCGACCCGTCGCCGCGGCGGCGGGGCGTTGCTGGGCGACCGGATCCGGATGACCAGCCTGGAACCCGACGTCGTGTACTTCCGGTCGCTCGCCACCCGCCGCGCCGGGCTGCCGCTGCCCGAGCACCTCGACGACGTGGTCGCCGCGTGCCGGGCCGCCGGCTTCGACCTCGTGATCGTCGAGACGCCGGGCACCGGCCAGGGGGACACGTCGATCCTCGACGTCGCCGACGTCTCGCTCTACGTCATGACCCCGGAGTTCGGCGCGGCCACCCAGCTCGAGAAGATCGACATGCTGGACTTCGCCGACGTCGTCGCGATCAACAAGTTCGAACGCCGCGGCGCCGAGGACGCGTTGCGCAGCGTCGGGCGCCAGGTCGCCCGCAACCGGGGCCACCATGGCGGGTGGGAGGAGATGCCGGTCTTCGGCACCAGCGCGGCCCGCTTCGACGACGACGGCGTCACCGCCCTGCACCAGCACCTGCGGGACCTGCTCACCGAGCGCGGCATGACCCGGTTCACCGGCGTCCTGCCGCCGGTCACCACCCGCCGGTCCACCGGCCTCACCGCGGTCCTGCCGACCGAGCGGGAGCGCTACCTGTCCGAGATCGCCGAGACCGTCCGGGCGTACCGCCGGGTGACCGACGCCCAGGTCGCGGCGGTACGCCGACGGGACGCGCTGGCCACGGCCGCCGCAGAGCTGGCGGCCGCCGGCCGCGACGCACCCGGCGATGCCGACCGGTTCGGCGCCGCGGTCGATGCCGTGGGTGACGTGCTCCGCGAGGCCGACGCCGCCCTCGACTCCGCGACCCGGGACCTCCTCGCCGGCTGGCCGGCCGCCCGCGCCCGGTACCAGGGAGAGGACGCGCACCACACGACGCCGTCCGGCTCCTCCGTCCCCCGGGTCGCCCTGCCCCGCGACGACGAGGCGGGTGCCCTGGCCCGGTTCCTGCGGGCCGAGAACCTGCCCGGTCGGTTCCCGTTCACCGCCGGGGTGTTCCCCTTCAAGCGCCGGGACGAGGCCGCCACCCGGATGTTCGCCGGCGAGGGCGACCCCGCCCGCACCAACCGGCGCTTCCACCTGCTCAGCGCCGGACAGCCGGCGACCCGGCTGTCGACGGCGTTCGACTCCGTCACGCTCTACGGGCGCGACCCGGCGACCCGGCCGGACGTGCTCGGCAAGGTCGGCACCTCCGGGGTGTCGATCGCGACGCTCGACGACATGCGGGACCTGTTCGCCGGGTTCGACCTGTGTGCACCGACGACCTCGGTGTCGATGACGATCAACGGCCCGGCACCAGCGATCCTCGCGATGTTCCTCACCGTCGCGATCGAGCAGCAGCTCAGGGCCTTCGAGGCCGAGCGCGGCCGGGCGCCGGGCGACGGGGAGACCGACGAGATCCGGGCCCGGACCCTGCGCACCGTGCGCGGCACCGTCCAGGCCGACATCCTCAAGGAGGACCAGGGCCAGAACACCTGCATCTTCTCCACCGACTTCGCGCTGCGGTGCATGGCCGACGTCCAGGAATGGTTCATCGACCACGGGGTGCGGCACTTCTACTCGGTCTCGATCTCCGGCTATCACATCGCCGAGGCCGGGGCGAACCCACTCACCCAGCTCGCCTTCACGCTGGCCAACGCCTTCACCTACGTCGAGGCGTACCTGGCACGCGGGATGGCGGTCGACGACTTCGCGCCGAACCTGTCGTTCTTCTTCTCGAACGGGATGGACGCCGAGTACACCGTCATCGGCCGCGTGGCCCGCCGGATCTGGGCGATCGCCATGCGCGACAGGTACGGCGCCGGCGAGCGCGCGCAGAAGCTCAAGTACCATGTCCAGACCTCGGGCCGTTCCCTGCACGCCCAGGAGATGGCGTTCAACGACATCCGCACCACCCTGCAGGCGTTGTGCGCGGTCTACGACAACGCCAACAGCCTCCACACCAATGCCTACGACGAGGCGGTCACCACCCCGTCCGCCGAGTCGGTCCGCCGAGCGCTGGCCATCCAACTGATCATCGATAGGGAATGGGGCCTGGCAGACACCGAGAACTCGCTGCAGGGCTCGTTCATCATCGACCGACTCACCGACCTCGTCGAGGAGGCGGTGCTGGCGGAGTTCGACCGGCTGACCACCCGCGGCGGGGTCCTCGGGGCGATGGAGACCGGCTACCAGCGCGGGCGGATCCAGGACGAGTCGATGCTGTACGAGCGGCGCAAGCACGACGGGTCGCTGCCGCTGGTCGGCGTCAACACCTTCCTGCCCGACGCCGATGAGGAGTCCTCCCCGCCGGCGATCCCCCTGTCGCGCGCCACCGAGACGGAGAAGCGGTCCCAGCTGGACCGTCTCGCGGACTTCCACCGCCGCCACGCCGACGCCGCACCGGACGCCCTGGCGCGGCTCCGCGATGCCGCGACCAGCGGCGGCAACGTGTTCGACGCCCTGATGGCCGCCGTGCCGCACTGCTCCCTCGGGCAGATCACCGACGCGTTCCACGAGGTGGGGGGTCGGTACCGGCGCACAATGTGACGTTCGACATGTGATACACAGCACAACTCGGCGCTACCCTCGGCACATCCCGCCCACCCCGCGGGAGACGCGAGACCCGACCGATCAGGGCCGACGGCGCTCACCCCGCGCCCGGGGCCCGCACCCACCAGGTGGAGGTCCCATGGAACCGGTGCAACTGCTCGACCCCTCGGGCGAGGTGAGGACGCAGGAGTCCTGGCCGCTCGACGTGACCCCGGACCTGTGCCGGGACCTGTACCGCTGGATGCGGCGGACCCGGCGCTTCGACGAGGAGGCGCTGGCCCTGCAGCGCCAGGGCGAGCTGGCCCTGTGGCTGCAGTCGCTCGGCCAGGAGGCGGCCCAGGTCGGCTCGATCTCGGCGCTGCGCCCGACGGACATGATCTTCCCCAGCTACCGCGAGCACGGCGCCGCGCTGTACCGGGGCATCGGGCCCACCGAGATGCTCGAGATGTGGCGCGGCACCGCCCACAGCGGCTGGGACCCCGCCCGCTACCGGGTGCAGGTGTACACCGTGGTCCTCGGCGCCCAGCTGCTCCACGCCACCGGCTACGCGATGGGCGTCCAGCGCGACGGCGCCGACGAGGTCGTCGTCGCCTACTTCGGCGACGGCGCCAGCAGCGAGGGCGACGCCAGCGAGGCTCTCAACTGGGCGGCGGCCACCGACGTCCCGCTGCTGTTCTTCTGCCAGAACAACCAGTGGGCGATCTCGACGCCGACGTCGCTGCAGATGCGGGCGGCGCTGCACCAGCGGGCCGCCGGGTTCGGCCTGCCGTCCGTGCTGGTCGACGGCAACGACGTCCTCGCGGTGCACGCCGTCACCCGGCACCTCGCCGACCAGATCCGGGCCGGCTCGGGACCCGCGTTCGTCGAGGCCGTGACCTACCGGATGGGCGGGCACAGCACCTCCGACGACCCCACCCGCTACCGGACGGCCGGGGAGCTGGACGAGTGGCGCGCCCGCGACCCGCTGGCCCGGCTGGAGGCGTTCATGACCCGCCAGGGCTGGCTGGACGACGACGTCCGCGCCGAGGTGGACGCCGAGTGCACGGCGCTCGCCGCCGAGGCCCGCCGCGCCTGCCTGGCCCTGGAGCCGGGCCGCTTCGGCGACCTGTTCTCCCTGGTGCTCGCCGAACCCACCCCGCTGCTGCACGCCCAGCGCCGCGACCACGAGTCGCTGGTCGCGACGAGCGCCGACTGAGCCGGACAGGAGGCCCCGATGACCACCATGACCCTCGCGAAGGCGCTCACCTCCGGACTGCGCAAGGCCCTGGAGGACGACCCGACGGTCGTCGTCATGGGCGAGGACGTCGGCCGGCTCGGCGGTGTCTTCCGCGTCACCGACGGGCTGCAGAAGGACTTCGGCGCCGCCCGAGTCGTCGACACCCCGCTCGCCGAGTCCGCCATCGTCGGGACCGCCATCGGCCTCGCCATGCGCGGGTACCGGCCGGTCTGCGAGATCCAGTTCGACGGCTTCGTCTACCCGGCGTTCGACCAGATCGTCGCGCAGCTCGCCAAGATGCGCGCCCGGACCCGCGGGCACGTGGCCCTGCCCGTCGTCATCCGGATCCCGGCGGGCGGCGGCATCGGCGCGGTGGAGCACCACAGCGAGTCCAACGAGGCGTACTTCGCCCACACCGCCGGGTTGCGGGTGGTGTGCTGCGCCACCCCGAACGACGCGCACTGGATGCTCCGGCAGGCCGTCGCCTGCGAGGACCCGGTGATCTTCTACGAGCCCAAGAAGCAGTACTGGACGAAGGGCGACGTCGACGAGTCCGGCGCGGACGTCCTCGCGATGGACCGGGCGCGGGTGCTGCGCCCCGGCGAGGACCTCACCCTCGTCACCTACGGGGGCACGGTGCCCACCTGCCTGCGGGCGGCCGAGGCGGCGGCCGCGGAAGGGCGCAGCCTCGAGGTCGTCGACCTGCGGTCGCTGTCGCCGATCGACCTCGACACCGTCGTCGCCTCCGTGCAGCGGACCACCCGGTGCGTGGTCGTCCACGAGGCGCCGGTGTTCGCGGGCCTCGGCGCCGAGGTCGCGGCCGCCGTCACCGAGCGGTGCTTCGACGTGCTCGACGCCCCCGTGCTGCGGGTCGGCGGCTACGACATGCCGTACCCGCCGGCCAAGGTCGAGCACGAATACCTGCCGGACCTCGACCGGGTGCTCGACGCCGCCGACCGGGCGCTTGGGTGGTGAGCGTGGCGGCGCAGGTGACGGAGACGGGCGTGCGGCAGTTCCGGCTGCCCGACGTCGGCGAGGGGCTCACCGAGGCCGAGGTCGTGGCGTGGCGGGTGGCGGTCGGCGACGTGGTGGAGATCAACGATGTCGTCGTCGAGATCGAGACCGCCAAGTCCGTCGTTGAGCTGCCGAGCCCGCACGCCGGCCGCGTCGCCGAGCTGCATGTGCCGGTCGGGACGACCGCTCAGGTCGGGGACCCCCTGCTGAGCATCGGCCCGATCGGTTCCGAGTCGTCGGCGGGCCAGGAGCCGGCGCCGGCCCAGGAAGCGGGCGCGGGCGCGGGCGACGAGGCTCGGGCGGGGTCGGCGGACACAGCGCCTGCGACGCGCGGGCCGGCGGTGCTCGTGGGTTACGGCCCCGGCAACGGCGGGGGCGAGGGCGCAGCAGTCCGGCGGCGACGGCGAGCTCCGGGGGGCGACGCCACGGCCCGGCCGCCGCGGTCGGTCGTGCGGGCGAAGCCGCCCGTCCGCCGACTCGCGAAGGATCTCGGCGTGGACCTGACCCGGGTCGCGCCGTCGGGTCCCGAGGGGCGGGTGACCAGGCAGGACGTGCTGCGGGTGGTCGAACCGGCCGCCGACCCGGCGCGAGTCCCGGCCCACGCCGAGGTGCGGATCGAGGCCCCGGCCCACTCAGCCGTCAGCGCCCACGACGGCGGGGAGCAGGTGATCCACCGCAGTTTCGACGCCGAGGACGAACGCGTCCCGGTCCGGGGTGTCCGCAAGGCCATGGCCGCCGCCATGACGGCGAGCGCCTTCACGGCCCCGCAGGTCACGGAGTTCCTCACCGTGGACGTCACCCGGTCGATCGCGCTGGTCGACCGGCTGCGCCGGCACCCCACGTTCGACGGCTCCCGGGTCACGGTGTCGCTGCTCGCCGCCCGCGCACTGGTCGCCGCCGTCCGGGAGTTCCCGGACGCCAACGCCTCGTGGGACGAGGCCGCCGGCGAGATCGTCCGGCACGGCCGGGTGCACCTCGGCATCGCGACGGCGACCCCGCGGGGGCTCCTCGTGCCCCGGGTCCGCGACGCCGGCGCCCTCACCCTGCCCGGCCTCGCGGCCGCCATGACCGAGGTGACGCGGGCGGCCCGCGAGGGGCGGGCGGGCGTCGAGGACCTCACCGGCAGCACCGTGACGCTGACGAACATCGGCGTGTTCGGCGTCGACAGCGGGACCCCGCTGCTCAACCCCGGCGAGGCGGTGATCCTCTGCCTCGGTGCCGTCCGCCGCCGCCCCTGGGAGCACCGGGGGGGCGTGGCGCTGCGCTCGACCGTCGAGCTGTCGATCACGTTCGACCACCGGATCCTTGACGGCGAGGTCGGCAGCCGGGTCCTCGCCCGGGTGGGCCGGATCCTCGAGGACCCCCGAACGGAACTGCTGCTCGTCTGATTCTGATCCGCAGCTCGTACTCAGCGGTGAACGAGGTCTTGACAGACAACGACGTAGGGCCGACCTTATCACTGTGGGCGCGTCGCCGCCCAGGTCGGGATGGAAGCCTTTCGAAGCTGGCGTCCGACCACGCTGCTGGTGTCGTGCATCAGACCTTGTGGCATGACCGAGTCTGTCGGGACCTTTGTGAGCTCTTCACAATCGAGGGGGCGGTTGCCGTGGGCGCGACGGCAAGCCTGCAACCAGCCCGGCTCCCGGGCGGCAGTCGAGAACGGGCCAACGATAGTCGCATCATAAGTGATCACGCGGGTCCCGGCCGGAGAGACTTCTTGGGCGAACCAGACCTGGGACCAGGACCCGCGCTCGGGACCGACGACATGCCGAATCCCAGGTGAGATGAAGATCGTCAATCATCCCGCCCCCCGGCGAGTAAAGCCGCACTACGTCCGCTTCGGTAAACATTTCGGTGCAGCCGATCAGAGAGAGCACGGGGTATAGATGTCAGTCACGTCGCGGTACCAACCAGGGGCCGTTCGAACCCCTTTCGTAAATCGAGAGAACGTACTTGCTGCATTCGCCGAGCAGTTAAATAGCCTTGGTGAACGCCCTTGCCTGTTGGAGCTCTCCGGCGTCGGCGGCATCGGCAAGTCGAGGCTCCTCCACGAACTCCGCCGCCGGGTGCCGGAAGATGTCTCAACTGCCCAATTGAACTTTCAAGAGCCTGCGCAACGATCATCCCTGGCGGCTCTCGGCACACTGCGTTCCCAATTCAGTCAGTCAAGAATAAAGTTCGATCGTTTTGACATCGCCTACGCTGTGTGGTGGCAGCGGCTCAACCCGCTCGTGGCGTTGTCCGAAAAGCGGCTCCCGTGGGCGGCGGAAAGCGAGGTCTTGGTCGATGTCATGGATGCCTTCGCAGGTCTGCCGATCTTCAGCAACTCCGTCAAAATCCTCGACTTTGCGGCCAAACGCTTCAGCCGATGGAACGCGATACGGTACGATCAGACTCTGCAGGATCTTGACGAGCTATCTCTGGACCAGTTGGGAGACGCAGTCACGTATCTATTCGCCAATGACCTCGACCGGCATGGGAGGTACGTGGTCCTCATTGACGCCTACGAAGCCTTGGCCGGGGGAGTTTCGCGGCAAGGCATGATGGCGCAGGACATTGCGTGGTTTCGTGATCTCCTGGGGCAGCTCGACCGAGGGTTGACGGTGATCGCGTCGCGTGAACCGGTGGGTTGGGCCCGGCGAGACCCGGAATGGACAGGTCGGATCCGCTCGATCCCGGTTGTGGCACTGCCGTACCGAGCGCGATTGGAATTGCTTGACGCGCTGGGGGTCCACGATCCAGCCCAAGGCCAGGCGATCGCGACTGATTGTGACGGGGTGCCATACTTCCTCCACCTCGCCCGCGAGGCCGGCAGCAGCGTGAGCGCCTACGCGCGGATCGAAGAACGGTTCCTGAACCACGTCGCGCCCGAGATGGTTAAGGTCCTTGAGTTGCTCAGCGTGGCCCGATTCTTCGATCGGGACATCTTCCGGCAGATAACGCGCCACTACGAGCTCCGGGGCGACGCACAAGCATGGGAGACACTAATCGCTTACTCGTTCATCGCCGAGGCCGGGCCCGATTCACTGCAGATTCACCAGCTCATGGCCCGGGCGATCCAGGCACGACTCAGTTCAGCGGTCCTCGACGAACTGCACGCCCTGCTCCGCGATATCTGGCTGGACCGGGCGCGCCAAGCCCACTCCGTCACGGCCTGGCGAGAGGCAGCGTTTCACGCCGCCTGCACCCATCCGTCAGACACAACGAGTCTGATCATGTACGCCGACGCCCTAGCCTCCGCCGGAAAGCCCGGCCTCGACAATATGCGCACTGACCTCGTCGGTGTCGACCGGCATAAGCGGTACCACAAACTCACCCGCCTTCTGGACGCCGAGGCGTCACTGCTCGTCGGCGACGCCCCCCACGCTCACTCCGCCCTCGGCGTCGTCAGCATGTCGCTGGATTCATCGGCCGACGAGATCGACGCGCGAGTCGCGCTCGCGGCGGCCAACGCCGAACGCATCCTCGGGAACACCGCTGCCGCGTTGAAGCGGTATGCCGAGGTTTGGCCGGACTACCCTGGTCCAGCACGTCTCGACGCCGGCCTGTGGCATGCCGACCTCGACATGGCGCAGGGCCGCTTCGTCGATGCGATCGCGACGGCGGATGCCGTCGAACAGGCGAGCGCGCCAGATCAGGCTGCCCTGCGCGGTGACCTGGCTCGACTTCGTTGCCTGGCGCACCGCTTCGCCTTCGATCATGTCGGCGCCGTGACTCATGCCCAGGCAGCACGAGCGGCCTATGCGGCAGCCGGCCATGAGGTCGGACTGGCCAACATCAGTATCAACGAGGCCGAGATTCTCGCAGTCATTGAACCGGTAGCAGCGGTGGCCCGTGCCACGCAGGCGATCGAGATGCAGCGCCAGCTCGGCGCTGATCATGAAGTCGGCAAGGGCCTGACTGCTCTCGCATTAGCTCATCTCAGACTAGGAAAACTTGGCGCGACTGAGCAGGTGCTCGACGAGGCTATGGACGTGTTGGAGCGCTGTGGTTACCGGTCTGGGAGGGCGCGCGCTGAGTTGATCCGCGCCCTCTGGCACGCACGAGCGGTTCGCATTGACCAGGCTGCATCAAGTGCCGTCTGGGCGGTCGCCGAGTTCGAGAAGGTCGAGGTCTATCCGACAATGATCCTGCTCGCCGGGGCATTGCTGGATCGTATCGGACGTCCGGAGCCTAGTGTGTCAGCCGCGGTCGTCCGCGCCGAGCGAGCGATACAGCCTCTCCACGACTTCAACCAACTCGAGTCAACGATAAGGAACGTGGTCTCTCAAGTTGTAGCGGATGATTGGGACCGGGTGTATGAGGCTGCGGTCCGCGGTGGATCTAGTATCACTGGCTTCTACCACAACAACGTTCGAGTCGGCACCAACCTTGTCCGGATGGCCATATCAGGCGCGGACAGCATGGACCTGCGGATCTGGCCTGAGCCTCCTGTGCTCGCCGCAGTGGGTCGTCGTATCAACTGCGTGCCCGCCCTTCGCAGCGTCAGCAAGCGACCCGCATATCAGATTCACGAATGGATCGAGGGCGAGGTGCTCAACGACTTCGCCCCGAAGGGTACCCGCGTACCCGAAGGAGCGATTGACCAGTTAGCTGCATTCTTCGGAGCATTGGGTGCAGTTCCCCTGGCGGAGCTTCCGCCTGTCCCCGACGACTGGCCAGCCGCCGGAGACTCCGCCGGCTTCGCCGCCCGGCTGTTCGCGGTCACCACGAACGTTTACCGGACTTTCCACGATGAGTATGCTGGCCTCTGGAGAGCGCTCGGCATCCCTGATGATCCGTTTCAAGCCTTAGAGCTTCACGCGCTGAACCCACGGCCCTTCTGGCTTGTTCACTCCGATGTCCACCGTCAGAACATCATCGTCAAGGGCGACGGGACTTGCATCTTCGTCGACTGGGAGTTGGCGCTCGCAGGTGATCCCGTATACGAAATCGCTGTTCACCTCCACAAGATGGCCTACCAACCGGACGAGGACGACGCCATGCGCCGGGCGTGGGCGTCCGCGTGCGAAGCGGATCGCTGGCCCGAATGGTCGGTTGACCTCCAGCGTTATCTGGCCCACGAGCGTGTAAAGTCAGCCATCGTCGACTCCGTCCGCTACGCGAAGGTCGTGTCGATGAATCCCGGCCAGCTCAACGTGCGAGCCGCGAACCTGGCGCAGAAGCTGAAGGCGGCGCGGGCAGTGTGGCAGGACCTCCGGCCGGTCGATGTCAACGAGATCGGTGCATTACTTGCAATGCTGCCCTGACTCAGAGCCACGTAGGGCCCCTAGTGGACGACGTAGTCGGCCAATGGTAAGTCGGAGTGTGTAACAGGAGTGCCCGATAGTGATTTGCATAATGCAGAGCATGGCATCGAGTGTCTCCGGCCTGACCCCGGAGCGCGGACACCCCGAGGGCGACTGTCACTTGCTCTTCAGTCAAGCGGCCAGGGACGGGTTGGCTGTCGTAGCCTGATCACGAGGGCGGCTCGTACCGCTGTGTAAATGACGTCGATTGCCCAGATGCTTCCGCACGTGCCGTTCGACGCCGCGGCGACGGCGAAGACGCGACTCGACGACTGCCACGGACTCGCCGGACCATCCTGCCGCGAGGAAGGTGGATCTGTGGTGGGATCGTGGGTCCGCCCGCGCCGTCCCGCCCGAGGAGCACCGCCATCTCCGCCACCGTCAGCGGCACCGCCCCGACCCACCCGGACCCGTCCCGGCCCGACGGCGACGACGCCGCCCGCGAGGCGCTGCGGGCGGCCGAACAGGACGTCCTCGACCAGCTCTACCGGCTGCTCGAGGCGGAGACCCACCAGACGGCCGAGGCGCTGCGGGTCACGGTCACGGCTGACATCGGCGCCACGCCCGCCGCCCGGTTGGAGCAGGAGGCGCTCGCCCGCAGCCACGCCCACCGGCTGACCCAGCTGCAGGCCGCGGTGGACCGGCTGTGCTTCGGCCGGATCGACCGGGAGGACGGGGCGTCCTTCCACCTGGGCCGGGTGGGTCTCGCCCAGGACGGCGGCGAGGGCCGGGCGCTGCTGGACTGGCGCGCCCCCGCGGCGGCGGCGTTCTACCAGGCGACGGGCGCCCGGCCGATGGGGCTCGTGCGCCGCCGTCACCTGCGCACCCGGGACCGGAAGGTCACCGACGTCCACGACGAGCTGCTCAGTCTCGACGCCGGCTCCGACCCGGAGGCCGACGCCGCCCTCGACACCGACTCGGCCCTGCTGGCCGCGCTCGAGGCGCCCCGCGACGGGCGGATGCACGAGGTGGTCGCGACCATCCAGGCCGAGCAGGACCGGATCGTCCGGGCACCGCTGCGCGGCACCCTCGTGGTCCAGGGGGCGCCCGGCACCGGCAAGACCGTCGTGGCCCTGCACCGGGCGGCTTACCTGCTCTACACCTACCGGGAGCAGCTGCGGTCCGGAGTGCTCATCGTGGGGCCTGGCGAGGCGTTCCTGCGCTACATCGGCCAGGTCCTGCCGTCGCTCGGCGAGACGGGCGCGGAGCTCCGCCCGCTCGGCGGGCTGCACGAGGGCGCCGAGGCCACCGCCGTCGATGCCCCGGCCGTGGCGGCCCTCAAGGGCGACCTGCGGATGACCGAGGTGCTGCGCCGCGCCGTGGCCCGGCTGCCCTCCGTACCGGAGCGGCCGGTCCCGCTCGACGTGGACGGCGACGTGGTGCTGCTGCGGCCCCGCGACGTCGAGGACGCGGTCCGGCGCGCCCGGGCCGAGGGCACCCTCCACAACGAGGCCCGGGTGACGTTCGTCCGCCACCTCCTGGAGCGGCTCCTCCGGCAGCTGGGGCGGGTGGCGGGCTACGCCCCCGAGGACGTCACGGGAGCGACCCGCACCGAACTGCTCCGGGCGCTGCACGCCAGCCGGGACGTGCGACGAGAGGTCAACCGGTGCTGGCCGCTCACCACTCCGGAACGCCTGCTCGCCCGGCTCCTGCGGGACCCGGCACGGCTGCGGGCGGCGGGCGGGGAGCTCCTGACCCGGGAGGAGCAGGCGTCCCTGCACCGCGACGACCCGGACGCGCCGTGGACCGTGGCCGACGTGGCCCTGCTCGACGAGGCGGCGGAGATCCTCGGTGAGGACCCGGAACCACGTCGCCGGGCGGCGGCGGCCGCGGCGGCGGCCCGGACCCAGGAGCTCCAGTACGCCCGGGGCGTCACCGAGATGACCGGCACCGGGGACTCCGTCGACGCCGAGCGCCTCGCGGCTCGCTACGCGGCCGCCGGAGCGGACGACGACGACCAAGGGCCGCGGACCTTCGGCCACGTCGTCGTCGACGAGGCACAGGAGCTGACCCCGATGCAGTGGCGGGCGGTCCTGCGCCGCTGCCCCACTCGCTCCATGACGGTCGTCGGCGACATGGGCCAGGCGACGAGCCCCGGGGCGTCCGCCTCGTGGGAGCGCGCCTTCGCCCCCCACCTGGGCCGCGACCGGTGGACCGTGGGTGAACTGACCGTCAACTACCGCCTGCCGAGCCAGATCAACGACCTCGCCCACGCCACCGTGCAGGCCCTGGGCGTCGAGGTGTCGCCGGCGCGGGCGGTCCGGCAGGGGCGGGACGCGGTGACGGTCTCGCCGATCGACGGCGGGGACGTCACGGCCACGACCCGGAGGATCGTCGCTCGGGAGCTGGCCAGCGGCGTCGGAACGGTGGCCGTGCTCGCAGTCGGCGACCGGCTCGCGGACCTGCGGGAGGAGGCGGAGCCGGAGCCTGACCGGCTCGCCGTGGTGTCCCCGGTCGAGGCGAAGGGCCTGGAGTTCGACGTCGTGGTCCTCCTGTGCCCGGAGGAGATCCTGGCCGACGTCGGCGCGCGCGGACTCTACGTCGCGCTCACCCGGGCCACACAGCGGCTGCACGTCGTCGGCGCCCTGCCCTGACCCCGTCACCCGAGAGCCACGAACCCGAGCGTCCACCCGACGACCGCCGCACCCGTGCCGGCGGCGAGGCTCACGCCAGCGTTCGCGAGCGCTCGCCCTCGGGCGCCAGTGAGGACGAGCTGCACGGTCTCGACGGCGAACGTGCTGTAGGTGGTGAACGCCCCCGCGAAACCCACGCCCGCCAGGGCCACCAGCGTGGCGCCAGCCGTCCCCACGACCGCCGCCGCGAGCAGCACGCCGAGCACCAGGGACCCCACGACGTTGACGACGAGCGTCCCCCACGGGAACGCGCCGCCGACCCGGGCCTGCACCGCGTGGCCCAGCGCCCAGCGGCAGACGGCACCCAGCGCCGCCCCCGCCATGACGAGCACCGCCGTCGTCACCGGGACCCCTCCGGCGGCAGCAACCGGCGCGCCACGAGCATGCCAGCGGTCGCGGCGAGCAAGCAGGCAGCGGCGGTGCCCAGCAGGTACACCGCGGCCGTCACGACACGGCCGTCGGCGAGCAGCAGCCGGGTCTCGGACGTGTAGGCGGCGAAGGTCGTGAAGCTGCCGAGAACGCCGACGGCGAGGAACGCGCGCAGGTGACGGTCCCCGGGCAGCACCGCCGGGAGCACCACGACCAGAGCCCCGAGCAGCAGCGAGCCCCCCACGTTGGCCGCCAGCGTCGCCCACGGCACCCCGTCGCCGGAGCCGGGGACGACCTCGTCCAGCGACCACCGCGCCAGCCCCCCGAGGGCGCCCCCCGCCGCGACGACCGCCCCTTCCGCGACCGCCCGCCGGCGCGGGCCCGGGTACCCGTCCACAACCCACCCTCTGCGATCCCCGACACCCGGTCGTCCGCTCATGACCGGTCTCTCTGCGAGGGAGCAGTCAGGCCGCGGCGCTCAGCTCGGGCAGCACCTGCTGCTCGAACAGCTCGATGCCGCTGGTGTCGTAGGCCGCCTCGGGGAAGTAGCAGATCGCGTAGGTCATCCCGGCCGCGACGAGTGGGCGGAGCTTCTCGATCACTTGGTCCGGCGTCCCGGTCCCCGGCAGGTGCGGGGCGTAGGCGGCCATCTCGCGCTCGACGGCCGCGGCCGAGACGTGCCGCGACAGCCGGTCCCGCCGCTCGGCGAGCCGGTCGGCGACCTCGCGCTCGTCCCGGCCGAGCACGATGTTGTAGTTGGCGCTGCGGGTGATGTCACCGAGGTCCCGGCCGATGTCGCGGCAGTGCCCGGCGAGGATCTCCGACTTGCGGGTGAAGCCCTCGAGGGTGCCGTCGAAGTTCGTGTACGCCCCGTACTCGGCGGCGATCCGCAGGGTCTTGCGCTCGCCCCCGCCGGCGATCCACAGCGGTATGCCGCCCTCCTGCAGCGGCAGTGGTCGGCAGATCGCGCCGGAGACCCGGTAGTGCGCTCCGTCGAGGGTCGCGACGCCGTCCGTCCAGGCCTGCCGCATGATCTCGACCCCCTCGCGCAGCATCGCCAGGCGGTCCCCCGCGCCCGGGAACCCGTAGCCGTACGCCCGCCACTCGTGCTCATACCACCCGGCGCCGATGCCCATCTCGACCCGCCCGCCGGACACCACGTCGACCGTGGCGGCGACCTTCGCCAGGTGGGCGGGGTTTCGGTAACCCATGCACGTGCACATCTGGCCGAGCCGGACCCGCGACGTCGACGCAGCAAACGCGGCCATGAGGGACCACGCCTCGTGGGTGGCCTGGTCGGTCGGCTCGGGCACGGTGTGGAAGTGGTCGTAGACCCACAGCGAGTCCCATGGTCCGGCGTCGGCCCGCTCGGCGAGGCCACGCATCACGGGCCAGTGGTCGGCGGTCGGCAGGTCGACGAGGTCGTGGCGCCAGCCCTGGGGGATGAACAGGCCGAACCTGACGGCGGGAGAGGTCACGGGGAGACCCTATGGCGGGACCTCCCGACCCTTCCGCCGACAGTGGGTCGCTGCCAGGCTGGCGGCGCCACAGGAGAGGAGCGACTCGATGGTCGACGTGACCACCGCGCAGGTGTGGGACGAGGTCCGGAAGCAGACGTTCGCCGTCGTCGGGATGGTGTCGGCACGCGGTGCGGCCCGCACGGCCGGGATCGTCTACACGGTGGACGGGGGGCGGCTGTTCTACTCGACGGTGGCGGAGGACTGGAAGACCCGCCACGTGCAGGCCAACCCGAGCGTGTCCGTCACGGTGCTCGTCCCGAAGAGCGTGCCGCTGCTGCCGTGGATCAAGGTCCCGCCGGCGACGATCACGTTCGCGGGCACGGCACGGGTGCTGTCCGCGGGTGAGGCGCCGGCGCCGATCGTCGAGAAGCTGCTCCACGGTCTCGACCTCGGTGGCGCGGCGGCCTCCCACCACGCCGTCGTCGAGGTCACCCCGACCGGGGACTTCGTCACCTACGGCGTCGGGGTGAGCGCACGCGGGATGCTCGACACCGAGAAGGCCCGCGGCCGGGCGCCCGTCGGGTGAGCCGACCGGCCGTCCGGCACGGCTCCCGGATCTGTCCGCACTGTCCGCCAGGATGACGTCATGTCGGGAGCGCACGAACGGGACACGTCGAGGGCGCGGAAGGCCCGGGGCGCCTTCTTCACGCCCGAGCCGGTGGCCGAGCACCTGACGTGCTGGGCGATCCGTGACCGGACGGACGTCGTCGTGGAGCCGAGCTGTGGCGAGGCTGCGTTCCTTCTTCCGGCGGCCCGTCGCCTGGCGGCACTCGGCACTGATCTTCGCCGACCCGGGGCCGATCAGCTGCGGGGGTACGAGCTGCACCCGGCCTCGGCGGAGGCGGCTCGGGCACTGCTGCGCGAGGAGGGCCTGGCGGCGGAGATCCAGACCGGTGACTTCTTCGACGTGACGCCCGAGGGCTCGGCCTCCGCCGTCGTGGGAAATCCGCCTTTCGTCCGGTTCCACGGCTGGGCAGGAGCCGCCCGGGACCGGGCACAGGAGGCCGCGCGGCGCGCCGGGGTCCGGCTGACTTCCCTCGCGTCGTCCTGGGCTGCCTTCACGGTGCACGCCGCGCAGTTCCTGCGGCCCGACGGCCGGCTCGCCCTGGTCCTGCCGGCCGAGCTGCTCACCGTCAACTACGCGGCGGACGTCCGGGACTTTCTGCTGCGCAGGTTCGCCCGGATCCGGATCGTCACGTTCAGCAAGCGGGTCTTCCCTGACATCCAGGAGGAGGTCGTGCTGCTCCTGGCCGAGGGCAGCGGGCCGGCCGACCGGCTGGAGATCCGTCAGCTGGCGTCCGCCCGCGACCTCGACGACGTGGACAGCGGGATCACGACGACGTGGCGACCGGAGAACTCGCGCGATCGCTGGTCGCCCGCGTTGGTCGCGCCGGCCGCCAGGGACCTGTACGAGGCGCTCACCCGGCCCGGCGACGGGTTCGCTCCGCTTCTCACCTGGGGCGAGACGACCCTCGGCATGGTGACGGGGGCCAACGGGTTCTTCGCGCTGAGCCCCCGCGAGGCCCAGGCGCATGGGCTCGACGACGAGGACACCCTCCCGGTGTGCCCACCGGGCAGCCGGCACCTCCGCGGCCTGTCGTACACGGCGGGCATGGCGCGACGCCTCGGTACCGAGGGATCCGCCACCGTGCTCTTTCGCCCGCGCGAGGAGCCCAGCCACGCGGCCCGGGTGCTCATCGCCCGGGGCGAGAGCGAGGGCGTGCACCATGCCTACAAGTGCCGGGTGCGGCGCCCGTGGTGGCGTGTCCCGCTCGTCCCCCCGGCTGATCTGCTGCTCACCTGCATGAACGCCGACAGTCCGCGACTGACGACCAACTCGGCGGGCGCCCACCACCTCAACAGCGTCCATGGCGTGTATCTGGCGCCCGACCACCGCGAGATAGGCCGCCGGCTTCTTCCACTCGCGTCGCTGACCAGTGTCACCCTGCTCGGCGCGGAGATCGTCGGGCGCGCCTACGGCGGCGGCATGCTGAAGATCGAGCCGGGGGAGGCGGATCGCTGGCCGGTACCGTCGCCCGAACTCGTGGACAAGGCGCACGACGACCTCGTCGGCGCCCGTCGGCGGGTGCGCGACCTGCTCGCCCGGGGCCACCTCACCGCGGCGTCAGCCGTCGTGGACCGGATCCTCCTGGTGGACGTCCTCGGTCTCGATCCCCGTGACGTCGCCGAGTTCGTGAGCGCTCGCGGCGCACTCGTCGAGCGTCGCCGGGCCCGTGCCCGATCCGGGACCGCTCGGTGACCAGCGACCTCGACGGCTTCAGCGCCTACGACGACATCCTCGCCGAGACACCGTGGTCCGACCCCTGGCGGCATCACGCCGGCGCACCCCCGCGCTTCGATCCGGACCACGACATCCTGGGACGTCTGCTCACGGTGCCGGTGCGGGCGGGGTCCCTGAGCCAGTCGGGGCGGTTCGCCAAGGGCATCGACGCATGGCTGGCGCACGAACTGCGCCGCTCCGGCTTCGGGCACGACGAGATCTGGCCCCGCGCCGTGCGGCCGCGCGTCCTCCCTCGTGACATCGCCGTTCTCCTCGAGCAGTTGCCGCGGGCTCTGGCGAACGACATCAGGGCACGACTGCCGGGGCTCAAGGCCGTGGGGCCGAGTGACGCCCGAATCCTCGGCCGCGCGTACGAGAAACGGGTCGACGTGTGTCTGGCCCGTTGGGACCGCGGACCGGAGATCCTGATCAGCACGAAGGCTCAGATATCCAGCTTCGCCAAGAACCTGCCCAACCGGTTCGAGGAGGCATACGGTGACGCCGGAAATCTCAGACGCCGTTACCCCATGGCGGCGGTTGGCTTCTTCTTCGTCCAGCGGTCGACGGTTCTGGACAAGGAGCCCGACGCGTTCGAACGCGCCGTCGACATGATGCGGAAGCTGCGGGACGACGGCGGCGGGAACGGCTACAGCGCCACGGGCCTGGCGCTGGCGGAATGGACCGAGTCGCCAGCGGACACCGCGACGGTCCGAGTACGCCTCGACGAGGTGCCCGAGGACGTGCGTCCCGCCGAGTTCATGACGGTCATGATCGACACCGTGCTGGCAGCGACCCCCGTCACCCACCACGTCGACGTCCGGCAGCTGCGACAGCGACGAGTCATCCCCGTCGAGGAGTCCGACCACGCGGGATGACGATGCGGTCCGTCACAGGCGCCGGTCACGCGACGGACGCTGTCGGCGGCGCACTCGTCCGAACCGTTCCCGTCCGCTGCGTCGTTGCGTCGTGCAACTTGCACTGCGCAACGACGCGTGCAGGGACACCCGTCCGGACGCCCGTGTTGGCGGACACGGGCGCCGACGGCCGACGCTCAGGCCACCGGCAGGCCGAGGGACCGGCCGATGAGCATCCGCTGCACCTCCGACGTGCCCTCGCCGATCTCCAGCACCTTGGCGTCGCGGTAGAACCGGGCGACGGGGTACTCCTCCATGAAGCCGTAGCCGCCGAAGACCTGGGTCGCGATCCGGGTGGCGGAGACCGCGGACTCGGTCGCGTGGAGCTTGGCGACCGACGCGGCCCGCTTGACCTCCGCGGCCGGGCGACCTGCGTCGATCATGGCGGCGGCGCGGTAGGTGAGCAGGCGCGCGGACTGGAGCATGACCTCGAGGTCGGCGATCTGGAACGCCACGCCCTGCCGGGACCCGATCGGGGCGCCGAAGGCGGTGCGTTCGGTGGCGTACCGGACGCTCATGTCGAGGCACGCCTGGAGGCACCCCACGGCCAGCGCCGCGATGGCCACGCGACCCCCGTCCAGCTGCTCGAGGAACTGCGCGTACCCGCGGCCGCGCTCGCCCAGCAGGTGGTCCTCCGGCACCCGGGCACCGGTGAACGACAGCGGGTGGGTGTCCGAGGCGTGCCACCCGAGCTTGTCGTAGGCGGGCTCGACGACGAAGCCCGGCGTGCCCGACGGCACGATGATCGTGCTGATCTCGGCCCGACCGTCCGGCTGGGCGCCGGTGCGGGCCGTGACGACGACCAGCGAGGTGATCTCGGTCCCGGAGTTCGTGATGAACTGCTTGGCCCCGTCGATCACCCACTCGCCCTCGCGCAGCTCGGCGCGAGTGCGGGTGGCGCCCGCGTCGGAGCCCGCCTCGGGCTCGGTGAGGCCGAAGCCGGCCAGCGCCCGGCCGGCGACGAGGTCGGGCAGCCAGGTCTTGCGCTGCTCATCGGTGCCGTAGACGAGGATCGGCCCGATGCCGAGGCCGACGCCCGCCTCCAGGGTGATCCCGACCGACTGGTCGACCCGGCCGATCTCCTCGATCGCGACGCACAGGCTGGTGAGATCCCCGCCGGCGCCGCCGTACTCCTCCGGTGCCGTGAGCCCGAACAGCCCCAGGTCGCCCATGGCGCGCACGGCCTCGATCGGGAACCGGTGCTCGCGGTCCCAGGCGGCAGCGTGCGGGGCGATCTCCGCCTCGGCGAACTCGCGGACGCTGCGGCGGAACGCCTCGTGCTCGTCGGACAGCTCGAAGGGGGTCATGGGGCGCCTCCAGGGGTGGGGGTGGCGGGACGGTGCAGCACGGCACGGATCGCGCGCCGGGCCGGTTCGGAGGCGAAGAGGTCGGCCGATGTGCGGGCCGCCGCCTCGCCGTGGCGGTCGATGCGGTCGAGCAGGGGGGCGGTGAGCAGGCGCTTGGTCGCGGCGAGGCCCTGCGGGGTGGCGCGGCAGAGGGCGGCGAGCACCTCGGCGGTGGCGGCCGTGAGGTCATCGGCGGCCACGGCCCGGGTGACGAGGCCGAGGCGCTCGGCCTCGACCCCGTCGAACGGCTCACCACCGAGGAGCGCCAGCGCGGCGCCGCGGTCGGTGAGCCGGGGCAGCACGGTGAGCGACACCACGGCCGGGGCCAGGGACAGCCGGACCTC
>JBHJOS010000097.1:0-19496 GCA_050329415.1 Kineosporiaceae bacterium | reverse complement strand
GCCGGCCTTGCGGGCCGCCGTGAAGGCCCTGCCCTGGAACGACGTCCCGGCGCACTCCTCCACCGAGAAGACCAAGGGTCGCCGAGTCCGGCGCACCATCCAGGCCACCCAGGTCCCGGACTGGATCGGTTTCCCCGGCGCGGCCATGGTCGCCCAGCTCCGCCGCACCGTGACTGTCAAGGGCAACAAGACGATCGAGGTCGTCTACGTGATCACCTCCGCCGACGTCGCCCCGGCCACCCTGGCCGCCTGGGTGCAGGGCCACTGGTCGGTCGAGAACAAGCCGCACCACGTGCGCGACGTGGCATACGCCGAGGACGGCTCCCGAGTCCGCAGCGGCCACGCGCCCCGGATCATGGCCACCCTCAGGAACACCGCCATCAGCCTGCTCCGCCTGACCGGCGCCACCAACATCACCGCCGGGCTACGCCACCACGACAGACGACCAGCCAAGATCATCAAACTGCTGACCAGCGACAATCCGACAATGCCGTGACCCTGGCGCCCCGCCCTGGACACTGGGGCCCGTGGGGTACGTCGTGGTCTCGGTGGGCGAGGACGCGGAGACGGTCACGCTGACGGCGACGACAGGTGACGGCACACCCACGGAGTCGTCCGTCGTGGGTGTGGGTGACCTGCCGGCCGCGGTGGCGCGGGCGGAGGCCGGGCGGCCGCGGTGGGTGTGGGACGACACCGCGAGCCGGTACCCAGGACTCCTGGCCGCCGGGGTGCGGGTCGAGCGTGCTCATGACCTGCGGTTGTGCCACGCGATCCTGCGGCGCAGCCCGCTCAGTGCGGGGTCGGGGCCGGCGACGGCACCGGCGGGCGCCTGGGACACCTCGCGCACCTGGCAGGCCCGGCAGGGCCGCGCCGAGCCCGACCTGTTCGGTGACCTGTTCGGCAACCCGTTCGGCGACGCCGGCCCCGGCGGCAATGGCCCGGCGCCCGGTGCACCTGCCCAGACCCCGCCGCCGGACCCCCTCACCGAGCTGCGAGCCCAGCTCGACGCAGTCGCCGCTTCCGCCGCGCCGGACCGGTTGCGGCTGCTGCTGGCGGCGGAGTCGGCCGGGGCGTTGCTCGCCGCCGAGATGCACGCCGACGGGATGCCCTGGGACGCGGACACCCACGACCGCCTCCTCACCGGCCTGCTCGGCCCCCGACCCCCGGCCGGGACCCGGCCCCGGCGCCTGGCGGACCTGGCCGAGGAGGTCCGCCGGGCCCTGGACCGCCCCGACCTCAACCCCGACTCCCAGCCGGACCTGCTGCGCGCGCTGCGCCGGGCCGGCCTCGACGTCGCCACCACCCGCGCCCACGAACTGCGGGCGCACTCCCACCCCGCGGTCGGACCGCTGCTGGAGTACAAGAAGCTCGCCCGCCTGCTGGCCGCGAACGGGTGGTCATGGGCGGACACCTGGGTGCGGGACGGCAGGTACCGGCCCGAGTACGTGCCCGCCGGAGTCCCGACCGGGCGATGGGCCACCAGCGGCGGCGGGGCACTGCAACTGCCCGACGCCGTCCGCGGTGCGGTCCGCGCCGACCCCGGCTGGCGCCTCGTGGTCGCCGACGCCCGGCAACTGGAACCCCGGGTCCTCGCCGCCATGGCCGCCGACCAGGCCATGACGACCGCCGCCCGCTCGGGCGACCTCTACACCGCGATCGTCGACGCCGGGACCGTCGCCACCCGCGACGAGGCCAAGACCGCGATGCTCGGCGCCATCTACGGCGCCACCACCGGTGCCAGCGCCACCCTGCTCCCCCGCCTCGCCCAGGCCTTCCCCCGCGCCATGCGCCTCGTCGCCGACGCCGCCCGGGCCGGCGAACGCGGCGAGGCCGTCCGCACCTGGCTGGGCCGCGGCTCCCCCACCCCATCCGACTCCTGGCACCAGACCATGGACCTCGCCAGCAGCCACGACGCCTCCCCCGCCGACGTCACCCGCGCCCGCCGCGCGGCGCGGGACTGGGGCCGCTTCACCCGAAACTTCGTCGTCCAGGGCACCGCCGCCGAGTGGGCCCTGTGCTGGCTGGCGACCCTGCGCCGCCGACTCCGCGATATCCCCGGACGCCCCCACCTCGTCTACTTCCTCCACGACGAAGTCATCGTCCACACCCCCTCCGCCACCGCCGATGCGGTCGCGACAGCCACCATGGACGCCGCCACCGAAGCCGGGCACCTGCTCTTCGGCGACGCCCCCGCCGCCTTCCCCCTCGATGTCGCCGTCGTCCACACCTACGACCGGGCGGGCTGACCGGGTGCGCGGCACGACCTAGCCTGGGCGGTGTGCTGATCCGTCAGGGCGAGCTGGCGGGGATCCGGGCGGGAGCTGTCGACCTCGCCTTCCGCCGCTGGGATCGTCCGCGCGTCGTCGTCGGTACGGGCATGCGCACCCCGGTCGGCCTCGTCGAGGTCACCTCGGTCGAACCGGTCGACGAGACGACGATCAGCGAGGAGGACGCCCGTCGCGCCGGGGCCGCGTCCCCGGACGCGCTGCGGCGGGTCCTGGCGGCACGGCCGGGCCGGCGGGTGTACCGGGTCGGGTTGCGCTGGGCCGGAGAGGACCCGCGGATCGCGCTGCGGGAGCGGCGCCCTGCGCAGGAGGAACTCGCCATGATCCACGCCCGCCTGGACCGCCTCGACTCGGCGTCGTCCGCCGGGCCCTGGACCCGGCAGACGCTTGCGATCATCGACAGTTCCCCGGGTGTGCGCGCCCCGGACCTCGCCGCCGCGCTCGGCCGCGACCCGGCGCCGTTCAAGCGCGACGTCCGCAAGCTCAAAGAACTCGGCCTCACCCAGTCGCTCGACATCGGATACCGGCTCTCGCCGCGGGGTGAGGCGGTCGTTGACGACGGCGGGCCTGCCCGGCGTCGGGCCCGGTCGCCCCGGGAAGGCTGCTGAGGCCGCGGCCCAACAGGGGCGACCGCACCTGCTGAGCCGTCGGGGCGGCGGCGGCGGCCGCCCTCTCGTGCCGCACGACCGGGCGGACACCTCCGGAGCGTCGTGCGGCACGGCGTGTGACACGCCGCGGGGCTGGGTCGATGCTCGCGGACCCGCTACCGTCGGCCGCCCGCTGTCGGATGTATCCGACACATGAACCTGGGGAGCCGCCATGCGAGCCACACGATCGTGTCTCATCGGTCTGGTCGTCACCGCCACGGCACTCGTCCCGGCCATTGGAGCCGCGGCCGCCCCGTCCGCCAGCACGAGCGCCAGCGCGAGCGCGAGCACCAGCGCGAGCACCGAGTAGGACGGTGGCCCCGGCGAATATGTCGTCGCCTTCGAGCCCGGGCCGGCGGACGCCGGCCTGGCCGCGGTCGAGGCTGCCGGCGGCACCGTGGTCGACGTCAACGACTCGGTCGGGCTGGCGCTCGTCGAGACCCGGGCCGCGGGCTTCCTCGACGACGTGCGGGCCGATGACGCGGTCGCGGGTGCCGCGTCCAACCACAGCGTCGGCGCGGCGCGGCCGGGGATGCCGCACCGGTTCGTCGAGGAGCGGCCGTCGGCGGCCGAGCGAGCGGCCGCCGGGGCCGGTGGCGAGCGCCCGGAACGGCGTGGCCGGGGGACCGACCCGCTGGCGAGCCTCCAGTGGGACATGGCGGCCATCGGTGCGAACCGCGACGGTGCGTGGCGCCGGGCCACCGGCCGAGGCGTGCAGGTCGGGGTCATCGACACCGGCATCGACGGCGCCCACCCGGACCTGGCCCCCAACTTCAACGCGGAGCTGTCCCGGAACTTCACCATGGACATCCCGGACATCGACGGCCCGTGCGAGGAAGCCACCTGCATCGACCCGGCCGACGTCGACCACGACGGCCACGGCACCCATGTCGCGGGCACCATCGCCGCCGCCCGCAACAGCGTCGGCATCGCCGGCGTCGCGCCCGACGCCGAGCTCGTCAACGTCCGCGCCGGCCAGGACTCGGGCTACTTCTTCCTCTACGAGACCGTCGCCGCCCTCACGTACGCGGCAGACATCCGGCTCGACGTCGTCAACATGAGCTTCTACACCGACCCCTGGCTCTTCAACTGCGACTCGGCGGACGACTACGTCGAGGGCACGGTGAGCGAGGAGGACCTGGCCGACCAGGCGTTCACGAAGCAGGTGATCACAGCGGCCCTCGAGTACGCCCACGAGCGCGGGGTGACCCTGATCGCGGCGGCGGGCAACGGGCACGCCGACTACTCGCTGCCGACCCGCTTCGACGACTCCAGCCCGGACTACGGGGCCCCGCCCGTCGAGCGCGTCGTCACCAACGACTGCCTCGACCTGCCGAGCGAGGGCCCGCACGTCATCGCCGTGGGCTCGACGGGTCCCTCGGGCACCAAGGCCGACTACTCGAACTACGGCCTCGGCTCGGTCGACATCGCCGCCCCCGGCGGCTGGTTCCGCGACTACGTCGGCACGTCGGCCTACCGGACCCCCGGCAACATGATCCTCTCCCCCTACCCGCTGGGCGCCGCCATCGAGCAGGGCCTGGCGGACGCCGACGGCGTCCCGGTGGACGACTTCTCGTTGGTCTCGTGCGACAAGCGCGGCGAGAACTGCGGGTTCTACACCTACCTACAGGGGACGTCCATGGCGTCGCCGCACGTGGCGGGGGTCGCGGCCCTGATCGTGGACGAGTTCGGCCGCACCCGGCGGGGCGACACCTCGCTGGACCCGGACCGCGTGCGCGAGCGACTCCTCACCACAGCAGCCGACCGCGCGTGCCCGGCCGCCGGGTTCGAGGACTACAGCGACGAGGAACGCGACCCGGCGGAGTACAACGCGGTGTGCGACGGCACGACGGCCGTCAACGGCCTGTACGGCGAGGGCATCGTCGACGCCACGGCGGCCGTCTCGCGCCGGCACCGCTGATCCCCGCGTCCCGGGCCGCGGCACGGTCGCCGGGGCCCGGGACGGCCGTTCGTGGACACCGTCCCCGGTCCGCTGTCATGGGCCATGCCCGACGAGCTGATCCTGCGCGATGCGACGGCTGACGACGCGGCGGCGATCGCCGCCGTCTACAACCCCTACGTCGCCGACACGATCGTCACCTTCGAGGAGGAGCCGGTCACGGCCCGGGAGATGGCCTCCCGGGTCGCCGGGGTGCGGGGGGCCGGCCTGCCGTGGCTCGTGGCCGACACCACCCAGGGGGTCGTCGGCTACGCCTCCGCCGGGGCCTGGCGCAGCCGGGCGGCGTACCGGCACTCGGTCGAGATCAGTGCGTACCTGGCGCCACGCGCCCGGGGCCGGGGGGTCGGGGCGGCGCTCTACGGCGAGCTGTTCCAGCGGATGCGGGCAGCCGGGGTCCACACCGTGGCAGCGGGGATCGCGCTGCCGAACGACGCCAGCGTCGCCCTGCACGAGAGGGCGGGGATGCGCAAGGTCGCGCACTTCCCCGAGGTCGGCCGCAAGCTCGGGCGATGGATCGACGTCGGGTACTGGGCCACGGTGATCCGGTAGGACGACGCCACGTCGCCGACCACCGCGGCAGCCACGGGCCGGGCACCGGCTGGGTGGTCCTGGCCGACCCCGAGGGCAACGAGTTCTGCATCCTGCGGTCGGCCGAGGAGGTCGTGGGGACCGACTGATGTGGACGACGCCGTCCGGGAAGCGCTGCGTGACACACTCGACGGGTGAGGGCTCCCCGCCGCCGCCGTCCCATGCGGCGTCTGAGGTCCGTGCCGGAGGGCGCGGACCTGGGTGCGCTGGCTGCCCGCGTCGTCTACCGCGGCAGCACCGAGCACAAGACGTACCCGTCCTTCGCCGGTGGCCCGAGCCCGCGTTCGGACGCGACGCCGTGCCCTCCGTCCCTCACGTCGGCGGAAGCGCTCACCGGGTGGCTTCGCGACGGGGTGGCTTCGCGACGGGGTGGCCCGCGGGAACGTCGGTGCGCCGTGGGAAGGCGGATTCCCCCGATACGTGTGGCTGGTGCGTGACGGCATCCGCTGGGAGGGCCGGCTCGTCAACCAGGTGCTCGGCGAGTACAAGGGATACCCCCTCGCATCGGACGAGTGGCCGGCCTGGCTGGACGACCGTGGCTGAGACGGACCTGCGGGTGGTCCTGGAGTGGGACGACGGCGGGGGTGTGCGGGCCAAGGAGCTCCAGGCGACGTGGTGTCGCCTGGAGATCGCGGTCGGCGAGCGATTGGTCACGTTGCTCCGTGACCGGCGGACGGGGAGCTTCCGGCAGTCGATCCACGTCTCGGCGTACCCACTGGCCGAATGGGTGGCCTATCACTGGTGGGCACTCCAGGCCGCCGTCGCCAAGCCGGGGGCGGCGTCTCCCGGGCTGTCGCTGAGAAGCGTGGGGGATGGCTTCCCGTGGCCCCGTCTCAGTTTCGCCCCCGACGGAGATTCGACGCTGCTCGTATGGGAGCGCTCGGTCGACGACCGCGTGGCCTTCGTGGAGGACGGGTCGGCTCGCGTCGACATGCAGTCGTTCGTCCGGACCGCTGCGGCCGTCGTCGAGAACACGTTGTCCCGGCTCGACGACGCCGGCGTGCCGCGTACCGCACTGCATGACGAGTGGCAGGCCGTCCACGCCCTCGACGACGAGGAACGCGGGTTCGCTCTGGCAGCCGCCCGCCTGGGCATCGATCCGTACGACGTCTCGGAACCCGTCGCGCAAGCGTTGGTGTCGGCGAGTCAGGAGCTGACCCCGGACCTGCTGGACGACGTCCTGACGGCGGCGGAGCCCTCCGGCCTCCGGGACCTCGTGACCTGGGTGACGGGCACGGTCCCGGGCCCTGGCTCGACCACGGCCGCCGCGGTCGGCGATCTCGATCGGTGGCGGGCTGGCGTGACCTCATCGATCCGGCGGGCTCCCGGGCCGGCCCCCTGGGCCCGCGGGTTCGCGGCCGCGCAGAGCGTGCGTCCAGATCTCGAGCCGCACCCGTCCAGCCCTGTCGGTCTCGACGACGTCGTCGAGACCCTCCCGCGACCATTCCCTCACCGGTCGATCGACGCCGTGGGCAACGAGGCGGACGTCGTCCGGCTCGTCGTCCCGGAGGGCCGCTCAGGGAGGGGTCTGCGGTTCAGTCAGGCCAGGGCGCTGTACCGCGCACTCACCACCGGCCGCGACCGGCCCTTCGCGCTGACCTCGGCGAGGACCGGTGTCCAGCAGGCCGAGCGGGCCTTCGCCGCGGAACTGTTGGCGCCGATCACGGGAATCCGTGATCGGGTTCCAGGCCCGCTGACCGCGGTCACGGACGACGACGTGGACCGCCTGGCGGACGCATTCGAGGTGAGCGCCCTGGTGATCCGCCACCAGATCGACAATCACGCGGGCCGGGTGGCCGCCTGAGAACGGTCGTGGCGGGGGTCCTGGTGTGCTTCCTCCCCGTCGTCGACGTACCCGAGGACCGGCTTCCACACCCCGGGAGCGCGAAGGCGTCCCCGCTGTCCACCGTCGTGCGGGACACGTAGCTCGCCACGGCCCCATCCTCACAGCGGGCCGGTCGCCGCGGGCGGGCTATCCTCCCGGCACGGTGGCCCGGGGGCGGCCGCCCCGAGGCACCCCGAGGACGAGGTGGCAGCGGACGAGACGGCCACGGCGGCATCGCGCACGGCGGCACCGCGGCGGGTCGTCATGCACCCGAGCACCGCCCGGGCCAGGCGCTCGGCCCAGCTGCGCGCCGTGCCCACGGTCCGGGGCATCCGGGCCCACCCCGACGCCGTCGCCGTCCTGGTCGACCGCCAGCGCCGCCTGGCCGTCCGCTACGCCGCGGTGCTGGCGGCGGTGCTCGCCCTGCTGCCGGTGGTCCCCGCGCTCGTCGACACCCCTCCCCCGTGGTGGCCGCCCGGGTGGCCGGCACCGGCCTGGCTGCTCCTCCCGGCGGGGGCGCTGGCGCTCTGCTACTGCCTGGCCAGCAGCCACGCCCGCCGGGCCACCCGGCTCGAGCAGCGCTGGCTGCGCCGGGCCACGCCCGGCACCGGCGGCCCGGAGGACCCCGCCGCGTGATCGTCGCGCTGACGGTGGCGGCCGTCACGGTGGCGAGCCTGCTGGTCGGCTCCGCCGGGATCCGGCACGCGCGCACCCCGGCGAACTTCCTCGTCGCCTCCCGGGCGGTCCGGCCCCGCTGGAACGCGGCCGCGGTGTGCGGGGACACCCTGTCCGCGGCGTCCTACCTCGGCCTGGCCGGCCTGGTCCTCGCCTTCGGCATCGACATGGTGTGGTTCCCCGTCGGCTGGGCCGCCGCCTTCGTCGTCATGGCGTTGTTCGTCGTGGCCCCGCTGCGCCGGTTCGGGGCCTACACCGTTCCCGAGTTCCTCGAGGACCGGCTCGACGACCGCCGGATCGGCCGCGCGGTGGCCTGCGTCATCCCGGTCATCGCCATGGTCTACCTGCTGGCCCAGCTCAAGGGCGCCGGAGTGGTCGTCGAGGTGCTGACCGGGGGGCCCTACTGGGTGGGGGTCGTCGCGGTGGTCGTCATCGTCGTGGTCAACGTGCTCGCCGGCGGCATGCGGTCGGTGACGACGGCGCAGGGCTTCCAGTTCGTCCTCATCGCGGTCGGCATCCTGCTGCCCCTGGCCGTCCTGCTCGCCGTGTGGTTCTCGGGTCCCCGGCCCGCCCCGGCCGACGGCCCGCCGGTGTTCCACGAGACCACCGCGGTCGGGTACGAGGACCGCACCGCCGTCGTCCTCGACGACGACGTCACGGCCCACGTCGCGGGCACCGTGGACGGCGAGGTCCACGACTCCGGGGTCGTCCTCACCGCCGGCGAGCGGGAGATCGGGGCCGGCACCACCGTCACCTGGCCGGCGGGGACCGCGGTCCCCCACACCGCCTCGCTGACGCCCGTCACCGGCGCGGACTGGGGCGAGCTCGGGGACGCCGGCGAGCCCCCGGGTGGGCGCAGCACCTACGTCGCCTACTCGCTGCTCGTGGCCTCGGCGGTGGGGCTGGCCGGGCTGCCCCACATCCTCGTCCGTTTCACCACGAACGTCAGCGGGGTGGACACCCGGCGGACGGCCGCGATCGTGCTCGGCTTCATCGCCGTGTACTACTCCGCCCTGCCGATCTACGGCGCGCTCGGCCGGCACCTCGCCCCGGACCTGTTGAGCACGGGCGCCACCGACTCGGTCATGCTCGTGGTGCCCGAGCGCGTCGTCGGGGGCGCCGCCGGGGACGCGCTCGTCGCGGTGCTCGCCGGCGGCGCGGTCGCGGCCTTCCTGTCGACGGCGTCCGGGCTCGTCGTCGCCGGGGCCGGGGCGCTCAGCCACGACCTCCTCGGGGGTGGCATCCGCTGGTTCCCCCACGCGACGATCGCCGGGGGCGCGGTGGCCGTGCCGCTGGGCCTGCTCGTCGAGTCGGTCGACATCAGCATCCTCGTCGGCTGGTCGACCGCGATCGCCGCCTCGTCCCTCACCCCCGTCCTGCTGCTCGGGCTGTGGTGGCGCGGGCTCACCCGCTCCGGGGCACTGGCGTCCATCGTCATCGGCGGGACGGCGGCCGGCCTGGCGGTGCTCGCGTCGGTGACCGGCCTCGCCGAGCGCCACTCGGCGTGGGCCGACACCGTGCTCGCCGCGCCGGCCGCGTGGTCGGTCCCGCTCGCCTTCGCCACCGCCGTCCTGGTCTCCCGGGCGGACCGGCGACGGGTCCCCGGGGTCGACCGGATGTTCGCCCGGATGCACCTGCCCGACGGGCCGGCGTGAGCCGGGGACCCGCGCCCCTGGCCGACCTCGACGGCCTCGCCGCCGGCCTGCGCTCCGGGCTCGACGCCCGCAGCGCGACCCTCCTCGTGGCCACGGCACGGAGCCTGCTGGGCGCGCAGGGAGCGGCCCTCGTGGCGGACGGCGCGCTGCTCGCCGCGACCGGCGCCGTGCCGCCCGCCGAGGAACTGCTCGAGCGCAGCGAGCCGGGAGCCGGCGGGCGCGAGACGGAACGCCCCCCGGCCCGCTACCGGGTGGCCGCGACGGACATGCTGGTCCACCCGCTCACGCCCACCGGCACACCGGTCGCGGTGCTCCACGTCCACCTGCCGCGTCCCCGGCGGCGCGACGCCGAGGACCTGGCCCGGTACTGCCGCCTGGTGTCGGGCTTCCTCGAGCTGGCGGAGCTGGACGCCTCGCGCCGTCAGGCGGAGTCGGCGCAGCTGCGGGTCCTGCGTGCCGAGCTGTCGCCGCACTTCCTCCACAACTGTCTCACCGCCATCGCCGGCTTCATCGCCACCGACCCGGAGCAGGCGGAGGACCTGCTGTCGACGTTCGCCGAGTTCCTCCGGGCCGGCTTCCGCTACCGCACGGACCTGTCGACCCTCGCCCACGAGATCCGGCTCGTCGAGATCTACCTGGAGCTCGAGCAGGCCCGCTTCGGGGACCGGTTCGACGTCTCGCTGCGGGTGGCGCCGGAGGTGCTGGGCGTCGAGGTCCCGTTCCTCACGCTGCAGCCGGTGGTGGAGAACGCCATCCGGCACGGCCTGGAGGGCCGGCCCGGTCGCGGCCGGCTGCGGATCCGCCTGGAGGACCGCGGGGCCGAAGTGCACGTGGCGGTCGAGGACGACGGGCTGGGGACCGACCCGGACGCGCTCGAGCGGGCGCTGGCCAGCGACGGCGGGACCCGTCACCTCGGCATCCTCGCCGTCGACGAGCGGTTGCGATCGGTGTACGGGCCGGCGCACGGCCTGGTCGTGGCCACCGCCCAGGGCGCCGGGACCCTGGTCACGATGCGCATCCCCCGACACCGGCGCGGCTCCTCGTGAACGTCGCCGTTCCGGGGCTGCCACCGGGGCCGCCGTACGCTGGGGCGGTGGCACCCGACCCCGGTCGGGGCCTGCGGGTCCTCGCCGTCGACGACGAGGGGCAGTCGCTGGCTCACCTGGCCCGCCTGCTCCGGCGCAGTCACGACGTGTCCGAGGTCACCGTCGCCGGCGACGGGACGGCGGCGCTGCGGGTCCTCAACCGCCGGTCGGACCTCGACGCCGTGCTCGTCGACATCGCGATGCCCGACCTCGACGGCATCGAGCTCGCGACCGTGCTGGCTCACTACCGTCGCCCGCCGGCGCTGGTGTTCGTCACCGCCCACGAGGAGCACGCCCTCCGGGCGTTCGAGCTCGGCGCCGTCGACTACCTCCTCAAGCCCGTGAGCCTCGCCCGCCTCACCGCGGCTCTCGAGCGCGTCGCGGCGGTGGCCGGCCGCCACGGGGCCACCGCCGACCGACCCCCGGCTGCCGCCGACCGCGAGCGGGCACTCGCCGACCGCCGACGGCCCGTGGCACCGGGCGCCGACCTGTCCCGGCTGGCCTCCCGCATCGGCGGCCGCACCCGGCTGGTGGACCGCGACACCGTGCGCTTCGCCCACTGCGAGGGGGACTACGTCCGGGTCCACACCCCCGACGGCGCCCACCTGGTGCGCGAGTCCATCTCGGCGCTGTCCGTCGCCTGGGCCGGTCACGGCTTCGTCCGCGTCCACCGCAGCTTCCTCGTCCACCTGGCCGCGGTCGGCGAGGTCCGCACGGTCAACGGTCAGCGCTCGGTCGTCGTCGACGGCCATCAGATCCCCGTCAGCCGGCGCTACTGGCGGCTGCTCGCCGACGGGCTCTCCGGCGCACTCGGCTGACCGGCGGGTGGGCCACCTGCGGTGACGTGATCCTCACCGTGATCGTCGACAAATCGACGATCACGGGCGCGTGGCGGCCCCGAACCCCTCAGATCATCGACAAATCGACGATCACCCCCTTGAGATCGTCGACAAATCGACGATCACGGATCCGGCGGCGCGGGTCGTCCCGTTCCGTCGGCGACCGCTTACCGGTCGACGGGATGCGTTGAGCGGCGACGCGGGCGCACCCGCCGACCCGTTCCCCGCGGGCGTGGCCGCCGGCGGGCGGCCGCCGCCATCGTGACGGGCAGCGGAGTCGCCAGGTCACTGCGGACCGGGACGGGAGGACGACGATGTCCGAGGAGAGCGGCGCGAGTGGGGGCGGTCGTAGCGACCCGCGCCCGCCCTACCCCGCATGGGTCACCGCCCTCCAGCGGGTCCGCCGGGTGGTCGACGCCCTGGCCGGGGCCGGCGGCGTGATCGCCCGGTACGCCGTGCTCGCCGCGTTCGCGGTCGGCATCGTCAACGTGGTCCTGCGCTACGTGGGCCGCACCACCGGACACACCCTGGTCTCCAACCTCTACGTCGACCTGCAGTGGCAGCTGTTCGCCGTCGCTGTGCTCGCCGGCCTGGCCTACGGGATGCGCGAGGGCGTCAACCCCCGGGTCGACATCCTCACCAGCGGGTGGTCGGCGCGCCGGCGGGCCGCCCTCGACCTCACCGGGCACCTGGTGCTGTTCGTGCCGTTCTGCGTCGTGGCGGTGGCCGTCACCTGGCCGTTCGCCATGACCGCGCTGGGCCGGGCGTTCGACGGGAGCTGGGCCACCTGGCAGGTGTGGCTGATCTGGGAGCAGTCGGCGAATCCGGACGGCCTGCCGCTGGGGCCGGTCAAGCTCCTGCTCTGGCTGGGGTTCGTCGGGCTGCTCGCCCAGGCCCTGGCGCAGGCCGTCGGGTACCTCCTCGTCCTGTCCGGGCGGCCCGAGCTCGGGCCGCACGCGACGTCGGACGACCTGGCGAAGGCGGCGTGACGGCGTGGACGTCGGGGTGCTCCTCGCGTTCGTCATGTTCGCGGCGTTCATCGGGCTGCTGCTCACGGGCTACCCGGTGGCGTTCTCGTTCGCGGCCACCGCGCTGCTGTTCGCCGGGGTCGGCGTCCTGGTCGGCGAGTTCGACCCCGGAGCCGTCACGCTCCTGCCGTCGCGGTGGTTCCCGACACTGGCCGACCAGACCCTGCTCGCCATCCCCTTCTTCGTGCTCATGGGCGCCCTCCTCCAGGGCTCCGGGGTGGCCGAGCGACTGCTGCGCACCGTGGGCCTGCTCATGGGGACGGCGCGCGGTGGGCTGGCGATCGCCGTGGTCGTCGTGGGAACGCTGCTCGCCGCGGCCACCGGCGTGGTGGCGGCCACGGTCATCGTCATGGGGCTGCTGGCACTGCCGACAATGGTCAAGTACCACTACGACCACGAGATCGCCGCCGGGACGATCGTGGCCTCGGGCACGCTCGCCCAGCTCGTCCCGCCGAGCCTCGTCCTCATCCTGCTGGCCCAGCAGATGCAGGTCTCGGTCCTCGGGCTGTTCCGCGGCGCCCTGCTGCCGGGGCTCCTGCTGGCGGGGTTGTACGTCCTCTACCTGGTCGTCGTCGGGCTCCGCCGGCCGGAGAAGCTGCCCGCGGTCCCCGCCCACGAACGGGGGCTCGGGGTGCGGGTGGTGGCGCGCGAGGTCGCGACATCGCTGGTGCCCGCCCTGCTGCTGATCGTCGCCGTGCTGTACGTGATCTTCGGCGGGATCGCCACCCCGTCCGAAGCGGGTGCCGTGGGCGCCCTCGGGGCGCTCGTGCTGGCGGCGGCCTATCGGCGACTGTCCTGGCGGATGCTGCGGGAGGCGGCCGAGTCGACGGCCCGGATCGTCGTGCTCGTCATGACCCTGCTGCTCGCCGCGTCGTTCTTCCGGCTGGTGTTCGAGCGGCTGGGCGGGCAGGACGCGGCGGGGCGGTGGCTGGCGGACGTGCCGGGCGGCGCATGGACGTTCATCGCCGTCGCCATGCTCGCGGTCTTCCTGCTGGGGCTGGTCCTGGAGTTCCTCGAGATCACCTTCATCGTGGTCCCGGTCTTCCTGCCGGCGATGATCGCCCTCGGGTTCTCCGAGACCGAGCTCATCTGGTTCGCCGTCCTCATGGCGATCAACCTCAACATGGCGTTCATCTCGCCGCCGGTCGGATTCTCACTGTTCTATCTCCAGGGCGTCGCCCCCCGGGAGGTCTCGACGGTGAGCATCCACCGCGGCGCACTGCCGTTCATGGCCCTGCAGGTCCTCTGCCTCGTCCTGGTGGCGGTCTTTCCCGGAATCGCCACCGTCCTCGTCTGACCGTGCCCGCCACCTCCGCACCGAAAGGACCGATCATGCGCCGTGCCACCCGTCCCCCGTTCCCCTCCGGTCCCGTCACCGACGCCGCTACCGGTCCCGGACCCGACCGCCGCCGCTTCCTCGGCCTGGCCGGCGCCGCCGGGGTCGGCGTCGTCGGCGCCGGGCTGCTGAGCTCCTGCACGACCCCCGGCAGCGAGGGCGCCGGCGACGCGTCGGCGAGCGCGCCCGAGCAGGTCGCCCTCGGCGGTGGCGGCGACCTGCCCGAGGTCACCATGGACCTGGCCACCAGCTGGCCGGCCGGCCTCGCCTCGCTGTACGGCAGCGAGGACAGCGGCGTCGGGGCCGTCGGCTACGCCTCGGTCGTGTCCCAGCTCACCGGGGGCCGGTTCACCCTCACCCCCCGCCCGGCCGGGGACCTGGCGGGCGCCACCGAGGTCGTCGACGCCATCCAGTCCGGCGCCGTGCCCGCCGGACACACCGCGTCCTACTACTACACGGGCAAGAGCCCCGCCTTCGCCTTCGGCACCACGCTGCCGTTCGGGCTCACCTTCCGCCAGCAGTACGCCTGGCTCTACCACTACCGCGACGACTCCGGCAGCACCGGGCTCGACGTCCTGCGGCAGTTCTACGCCGACCGCTACGGGCTCATCCAGTTCCCGTGCGGCAACACCGGCGTCCAGATGGGCGGGTTCTTCAACCAGGAGATCGGGTCCCTGGCCGATCTCCAGGGGCTCGTCATGCGTATCCCCGGCCTCGGCGGGGAGATCATGAGCCGGCTCGGTGTCACCGTGCAGGTGCTGGCCGCGGGCGAGATCGCCCAGGCGTTGCAGACCGGCGCCATCGACGCGGCCGAGTTCGTGGGGCCCTACGACGACGCGGCGCTCGGGCTGGGCGAGGCCGGCCGCTTCTACTACTACCCGGGGTGGTGGGAGCCGGGCTCGAGCTTCGAGGTCGTCATGGACCTCGAGCGCTACGAGGACCTGCCGCCGGAGTACCAGCAGGCCCTGGAGCTGGCCGGTGAGTTGCAGTACCTGCGGCTCATGGGCTTCTACGACGCGGTGCAGGCGGGATCGCTCGCCGAGATCGAGGCCCAGGGCGCCGAGACCAGACCCTTCCCGGCGGACGTCATCGATGCGGCGCGCGAGGAGTCCGAAGCCCTGCTGGACGAGTTCGCCGGCCAGGACGAGGACTTCGCGACGATCCTCGAACATTGGCGCCCCTTCCGGGACAGCGTGCAGCAGTGGCACGGACTGGCCGAACGGGCCATGGCGGAGGCCCTCGTCAGGGGGTGACGCCGGCGGCCGTGAGGTGGTGGGTCACCGGTGAGGGGATCGACCTGCCATCCTGTGCCGGGTGAGCGCAGAGACGACGCGCGACGCCGTCGACCCCCCGACCCCGAGCGTGACCCAGCGCTACTCGTGGAAGCTGTTGCCCTCGGCGCTCGTCGCGGTCTCGGCCATCCCGCTCTTCGTGTTCCATGAACGGCTGATCGGTCTGCCGATCCTCGCCGTCGGTGTCGCCACCGCGTTCGTGGTGGACCGCCTGCTGTTCCGGCACCTCGCACTTATCGGGCTCGGCCTGGCGATCATCAGCACGATGAACGTCAAGGCGGACCTCAGCAACGCGGGAATGGCGCAGTTCGCCATCACGCTGAGCGCCGCGGTGGTGGTCCCCTACCTCGTCTCGCGGTTCGTGTTCCGGGAGCGGATCGTGCGGTTCCCGGTACGCCGCGGCCAGCCCTGGACGCGTACGGAGTGGGCCTACCTCCTCGGCGTCCTCGTCCTCGGCTACCTGGTCCTGCCCGTGTACTTCATCCGCTTCGACGTGTACCAGAACTGGCCCGAGGTCCCCACGCTGGACCTCATCCTGCGCCTGCTCGTCGGCGTCAACTACGTCGGGCTGTGGGACGAGCTGTTCTTCATCTGCCTGGTCTTCGCCTTCTTCCGGCAGCACTTCCCGACCGGGCAGGCCAACCTCCTGCAGGCGGTCATCTTCACGTCGTTCCTCTGGGAGATCGGCTACACGTCCTGGGGCCCCCTCATGACGTTCCCGTTCGCACTCCTCCAGGGCTACGTCTTCCAGAAGACCAAGTCCCTGGTCTTCGTCGTGACGATTCACCTGAGCTTCGACATGATCATCTGGGCGATCCTCGTCAACGCCCACAATCCGGGGATCCTCGACGTGTTCGTCACCGCCCCCTGAGGCGCGCCGGTCCGGCACCGGCGGGGCGGTCTCGCCTCGGTCTCGGATCTGCGGTTCGGCGCACGGCGCGGTGGCGGCTCCGCTACCGTCGCGCGGCCCCGGACCCCGAGACAAGGGACATGATGACCGCGACCGAGACCCCGTACCCCTCCCCTCCGCCTCCCCCTCCCCCGCTGCCGGCGCCTCAGGGAGGCACCGCCCCGCTGGCCGTCGTGGGGCTCGTCCTCGCTTTCCTGCTGCCGTTGATCGGCGCGATCCTCAGCTTCGTGGCCCTGGGCCAGACGGGCTCCGGCAAGCGCGGGGGTCGCGGGCTGGCCATCGCCGGCGCCGTCATCGGCACGCTGCTGACCCTCGGGGGCGTGATCGCCCTCGTGGTGTCCTTCCTCGTCGCGGGGGCCGCGGTGCAGGCCGTCGACGAGGCCAGCACGGAACTGTCGGAGATCACCGAGGAGCTCGATGCCGCCTACCAGGACAAGGCGGCGGTGGACGCCGGTGAGATCCCCGACTTCTCCGGCGACTTCGCGACCGGCTCGTTCGCCGCGGGCGACCTGGGCGGCAGCCTCGAGGTGACGATCACGAACAGCGGCGACATGGCCTACGCCTACACGGCGACCGTCGCGGCCGTCAGCCCCGACGGTGCCACCCAGTACGACACCGCCGTGGTGTTCGTGGACGAGCTGGCGCCCGGCCAGTCGTCGGTACAGGAGGCCGTGTTCTTCACCGAGGTCCCGGCGGACGCGACCTTCGAACTCGTCGACTACAGCCGCGTCGGCTTCTGACCACCTCGGGAACGCGCGTCGGCGCCGTCGGCCCCGAGGGGACCGGCGGCGCCGACGCGGTCGATGCCCCCGCTGGGGCGTCTCGTCAGAGCGGACGGACGTTGGAGGCCTGCGGCCCCTTCTGACCCTGCGTGATCTCGAACTCGACGCGCTGGTTGTCGTCGAGCGACTTGTAGCCGTTGGTCTGGATGGCGGAGTAGTGGACGAACACGTCGTCCGCTCCGCCGTCCGGCGTGATGAAGCCGAAGCCCTTCTCGCCGTTGAACCACTTCACGGTGCCCTGTGCCATGCCTGTTCTTTCTGTGGAGAGGTGTTGCCGGCCGTTCCGGGTCGGAGACGACTGACGCCCGCGGGAACAACTCCGCGGGCGTCTGACAACGATCGGGAAGTGCTTCTGCGAGCGGCTCCCACCGTAGCACCTGGACCCGGGTGCGCCGGCCGCCCACGGCACCGACCCCGCTCCGGATCCCCCGACACCCGGACCGGCGGTGGCTACCCTCGGTGGATGGCGACGTACGTCGAGGTGCACCCCGCGGACCCGCAGCCCCGAGCGATCGCCCAGGCGGTGGACGTGCTCCGCCGGGGAGGGCTCGTCGCGTACCCGACGGACTCCTGCTTCGCCCTGGGCTGTCAGCTCGGCAACGCCGACGGGCTCGAGCGCATCCGCCGCATCCGCCGCCTCGACGGCGGGCACCACTTCACGCTGGTGTGCCGGGACTTCGCCCAGGCCGGACCCCTGGTCCACGTGACCAACCCGGTGTTCCGCATGGTCATGGGCGCGGTGCCGGGCAGCTACACCTTCATCCTCCCGGCGACGAAGGAGGTGCCCCGCCGCCTGGTCCACCCGAAGAAGCGGACCGTCGGGATCCGCATCCCCGACCACCGGGTGGTGCAGGCGCTGCTGGCCGAACTCGGCGAGCCCATCCTGTCCAGCACGCTGCTGCTGCCCGGCGACGAGGAGCCCCCGACCGACGGCTGGGAGGTCAAGGAGCGGCTCGACGCGGACGTCGACCTCGTCCTCGACTGCGGGCAGACGGGCACCGTGCCGACCACGGTCGTCGACCTGTCGAGCGGCGAACCCGAAGTGGTGCGCCGGGGGGCGGGCGACCCCTCCCGGTTCGAGTGAATCGCCCGCGCCGGTCCGCCGTGACCGGGGTCAGCAGGTCTCGTCCACCAGGACCGACCGCGCCGACGCCCGGGAGGCGTTGACCGCGTACCAGGGGTCGTCCGCCCCCAGCAGGTCGTCGGGGGTGAGGTCCAGGTCCCGGCCGACGCCCGAGCCCGCCATGTCGAGGAAGACCTCGCAGCGCTGCGCGCGCGGCAGCCGGGACACGGCAGGCACCGCGTCGGCGGACAGGGTCGCGAGGTAGGCCGTGTCGATCCGGCCCGTCTCCTCGAAGCGGGCGACGTTGGCGGCGGCGGCCAGCGCCTCGGGGCGCGCCAGACCCAGGGCCAGCATGCCCGCGGCCGCCGCCACGGCCGTCACGGGCGGCACCAGGTCGAGTCGGCGCGTCAGCCACAGCAGCGACACCGTGACCAGCACGAGGGCCAGCCAGGCCTCGAAGGCCGCGACGAGGATCCGCAGCACCGTCCATCCGAAGACCTCCTGGTACTGCCCCATCCGCCCGAGCGCGATCACCGACACCGCGCCGACCAGCAGGACGAGCGTGCCACCGAGCGCGGCGAAGGCCACCCGGCCGGGCCGGGACGCCGAGCCGCACCGGTGGCCGGCCCACACCAGCAGGGCCACGAGCAGCACCGTGACCGCCACGAGCTGACCGAACCCCTGCCGCGCCCGCGCGGCCGGGGTCGCTCCCCCGTCGAGCAGCGCACCGGGTCGCGCGAGCTCGACGAGCTGCACGACGACGAAGACCCCGAGCAGCACGATGGCAGCCGCCAGCGGCAGTGCCCACTCGGCGACAGGTCCGCGCCCGCGCCGCGGCGTCCCCGGGGCCTCGGCGACCGGAGCCGCCACCGTCAAGGCCACGGCGAGGGCCACCCAGGCGGCCGCCACGCCGGCCGCCACCCGGGCCGGCAGCCATCCGAGGTCGACCTCGGGCGTCACCAGCGCGGCGAAGGCCGCGTCCGCACCCACCAGCAACCACCCCACGACGAGCAGCACCGCCCCCGCGAGGAGGGCACCGCGGATCACTCCCGGCGGCAGCGACCGCTGCCCGCCGGTCCTGCTCAGCCGACGCGCGAGCCACGGCACGACCAGCACGGCGCTCGCCACCATCAGGGCCGGCGCCAGCAGGCCGCGGGCCCAGGACCGCGCCCGGGTCACCGCCAGGATCCCGGACCCGGCGGCGGCCACCAGGCACAGCACGACGAGCGGGGTGCTGTCACTGACTGCCGGGACCGCGGCGAGGCCGAGCGCGACCACCCCGAGGACCACCGACACCCGGGGCATCGACCGCCCGCGCACCGCGACGAGTGCCACCGCCGCGAGGACGGCTGCCGCCACCGGGTACTGCACGCCCAGTGGCGCGGCGACGACGGTGGTCGCGACGACGACGCCGAGGACCGCCGCGCCGACGAGGGCGACCCCCGGCAGGCGGACCGGCGGGATGCGCTGACCAGGAGTCGTGGGAGGGGTCGGGGTCGGGGTCGGGGTCGGGGTCGGGGTCGGGG
>JBHJOS010000078.1:0-13968 GCA_050329415.1 Kineosporiaceae bacterium | reverse complement strand
GCAGCTGACGCCCCTCCGCCGGATCACGGTCCGACCTCGTGGCTGCCTGCTGCAGGTCGGACCACAGGGCCTCGCCCGCCGCCACCTTCCACCGGCGAGCGTCATGCTCCCCGTGGGGTCCGTCCCCTGGGTGTTCCGCGTCCTCGGCACCGGCACCGGGTGTGGATGGAGCGTCGTCGCCGTCGGGGTGGTCGCGCCGGTGGTCGGTGACCGGCCCGCCACCCGGATCAGCCTCGGAACCCGCCCCGGGAACCGGGTCCCCGGACCCGTCCCCGGCGACCTCCTCCGGCGCATCGGCCCCGGAGCGGTCCCCGAGGTCCGCGACCTGATCGACGGCCAGAGCGCCGGACTGATCCGCGGGTGGATCCGCGGACTGATCCGCGGGTGGATCCGCGGGTGGATCCGCGGGTGGAGCGGCGGGTTGATCCGCGGGCGGAGCGGCGTCGGCGGCACTCGTGTCGGCGGGCGGGCGACCCTCCTCCCCGCCGCCGGGGGCAACAGCGCCGAGATCAGCGCCGAGATCAGTGCCGGTGCCGAGGTCGGTGCCGGGGTCGGTGCCGGGGTCGGTGTCGGTCGCTGGTTCCTCGACGACCCCGGGCCCGTCCCCAGCGTCCGCCCCCACCCCGGCGTCGGGCACGTCACCGCCCGCCACGTCACCGCCCGCCACGTCACCGTCGGGCACGTCACCGTCGGGCACGTCGCGGGGTCGCTCGCCCTGCCCGGGCGACTGCGCGGCCTCCCGGCTCGCCGCGGGCGAATCACCGACGCCATCCTGGGCCGCGGACGCCTCAAGGGAAGGGGCTTCGGCCTCGGACCGGACACCCTCAGGCCCCCCACGGGCCTCCCGATCGGAGTGCTCGCCCTCCGGAGCCGGCGGACTCCCTGCGGAGTCGCTGCCCCCGGCCCGAGCAGTCGTCACCCCACGCGTGTCCTCGGACACCCCCTCGCCCTGGCCACCCGCCCGCGGGGACCCCACCCCAGAGTCACCACCCCCTCCCGGACCGACCCCCCCGGCCCCGGCCCCGTCGCCGTCCCCGGGGCTGTCCCCGTCCCCGTCCCCGGGGCTGTCCCCGGGGGCGGGAGTGCCCGTGGGAGTGTCAGATGCAGTCGCCGGTCCGTGGCCGGCCACGGACCCCTCCCCCTCCCCGGCAGCCCCCGCCCCATCGCCGTCCCCGTCCCGCGCCGGGGCGGGCGCGGCCTCACCCGCCCCGACCCGCGCCTCCTCCGCCGCCCCGTCAGGCCCAGGACCAGGCCCGGAGCCGTCCGTCCGGTCCCCCACCGGACCACCCCCACCCGATGACTCCTCACGCTCACCCCCCACCGGGCGGTCCGGACCTCCCGCTCGCCTCAGCGCAGCACGGCCCTCCGCCGACTCACCCGAGACCCCACCCGACCCCTGAGCCACCTCCGGCACACCCCGACCATCCCCACCCCCCTGCCCGACAGGCCGACTCCCCTCCGGACGCCCACCACTCACCGCAACGACTCCACCAGCACCCCTGGCCACACCCACGGCCACACCACAGCCCACAAGCCAACCCCCACGTCAGCCACCCTCAGACGACCCCGGCCGGACCCCACGAACGCGACGCGCGGATGGGAGGACGCCTCCCACCCGCAATCGACCCTCTGAGCCCGGTCACGCCCGCCGCTGCCTCGATGATCACCGTTCGGGGGACCCGCAGGGTCAGACGACGGCACCGTCGTCGTCCGGGTCGGTCTCGCCACGGCGCGGCAGCCGCGACACCAGCAGGACGAAGCCGACCACCACGGCCGCCACCACGGCACCCGCGACCCACGTCGGCAGCCCTCCGGCGATGACCCCCGCCACGAGGAACAGCGGGCCACCGATCACGGCGATCCAGGCGAGCAGCGTGATGGCGTCCGGCCGGGGGAGCGGCGCCGGCTCCGGCGGCACGAAGCGGCCCCCGTCCGGACCGTCGACGGCGAAGTCGACCTCCCGCTCGATCCGGGCCCGGCGCCGGGCCGCCGCCTCGGCCGGATCGTCGAGGTCCTCGTCGAGCGGGTCGGCGTCCGTGGCCGAGGCGTCACCTGGTGGATCCCCGCTCACCGGGCTCCCGGGGCCGAGCTCGGCCCCGGGAGCCCGGTGAGCGTCGCTGTGGGCATCGGCCCCGTCGGCGTTCGCGTCCCCGCTCCCGTGGGTGTCATCCATCGGGTCGGCCTCGTCGCGGGCGTGCCGGGGGCGTCGGCCCCGGTCCGGGCGGTCCTCGCGGTGGCGACCCCGGTCGGGGTCGCGGGTGGTGCCGTCGCGGGTCGTGCCGTCGCCCCCCGCGGTGTCGACGTCCCCGGCCTGCAGCCGCGCCACGATGTCGGCGAAGGCCGCGTCGATGCCGGCGGCGTCCCACTCCTGCTCCGGGCGGCCGTCGGCGGGGGGGCCGTCGGGCTCCGCACCCGAGGGCTCGGCCGGCTCCGGCCGCGGCTCGTCGTCGCGTGTCACGGCGCCTCCCGCGCCGGGGTGGCCGTCACGCGGCGCACGAAGTGCACCGACTGCTCCACCACCAGGTCGGCTTCGTGGTCGAGTGTCGCGACGTGCCGGCTGCGGGTCAGTTCGACGACGGTGACGTCCGGCGACGACACCCCGGACACCAGGGTCGTCGTGCTGACCCGCGGGACCACGTTGTCGACCGCGCTGACGAAGACGAGCACGGGTGAGCGCACCCGGTGCAGGTCCGCCTGCACCTCCCGCCACATCCTCGTGAGTGACCAGGCGGCGTGCAGCGGGGTCCGGGGGTAGGCGCCCTCGCTGACTCCGGGCCGGGCGATGTCGTCCCCGATGGCCCCCACGCTCGGCAGCACCCAGCGGATCACGGGCAGCAGCCGAAGCATGGGGTCCGCGCCGCGCACCGACGGATTGACCACCACGAGCCCGCGCACGTCGTCGGGCCGGGTCTCGGCGAGCCGCACCGCGAGCCCGCCGCCCGCGGACAGGCCAGCGACCACCACCTCGTGCCCGTCCGTGCGCAGCCGGTCCAGGGCCGCCTCCGCGACCGCGTACCAGTCCTGCCAGCGGGTGCGATTGAGTTCCTGCCACGAGGTCCCGTGGCCGGGCAGCCGGGGGGCGTGCACGGTGATGCCCGCGGCGGCGAAGCCCTCCGCCCACGGCCGGACCGACCGGGGGCTCCCGGTGAAGCCGTGAAGGACCAGCACGGCCACCTGCCCGCCGGTCGCCCGGAACTCCTCGGCACCCGGCTGGATCGGCACGTCCGAATGGTGTCACGCCGCGACGCATGCGACGTCTCCGCCGGGTGACGGATCTCGACCGCCCGTCACCGGGGTGATCCGTGGTGCCGGACCGCCCGGGTACGGGACACTGTCCGGTGGTCGTGCCGGTCCCGGTGCGCGACAGGGCCCGGCGGGTGCCGGGCACGCGAGGAAGGACTGGCTCCCGTGGACTTCTACTGGGTCACCAAGGCCGTCCTGGGTCCCGTCCTGCGCTCGCTGTTCCGGCCCTGGGTCCGGGGTGCGGAGCACGTGCCGGTGACCGGGGGCGCCATCCTCGCCTCGAACCACCTGTCGTTCTCCGATTCGATCTTCCTGCCCCTGGTCCTGCGCCGCCGCGTCACGTTCCTGGCCAAGAACGAGTACTTCACCGGTCCCGGTATCAAGGGCCGCCTGCAGCGGATGTTCTTCACCAGCGTCGGGCAGGTCCCGATCGACCGCAGCGGGGCCGAGGCCTCGGCGCCGGCACTCGCCAGTGGCCTGCGGCTGTTGCAGCGGGGCCAGGTGCTGGGCCTGTACCCGGAGGGCACTCGGTCGCCCGACGGGCGCCTGTACCGGGGCAAGACCGGCGTGGCCCGTCTCGCGCTGGAGAGCCGGGTCCCGGTGCTGCCGGTGGCCATGATCGGGACCGACAAGGTCCAGCCCATCGGCAGCCGCCTGCCCTCGATCCGTCGGGTCGGCATCATCATCGGCCGGCCCCTGGACTTCTCGCGCTACGACGGCCTGGCCGACGACCGGTTCGTCCAGCGGTCGGTGACCGACGAGATCATGTACGAGCTGATGCGGTTGTCGGGTCAGGAGTACGTGGACGAGTACGCCACCGTGGTCAAGGACCGCCTCGCGGCCGAACGCCGGCAGCGGGTCGTCACCCAGGTGCTCGAGACCGTCCACGACATCACGGGGGCGGACACCTCGCGGCTGTCCGAGCGCCTCCTCGGCGAGACCCACGACGGCCACCACCGCGGGACCCCCGGGACCGGGTCGGCACCGGAGCCGGCCGCGGGGACCGCGACCGAGGGCACCGGCCACCAGGAGGACGACGGCGCGAGCGGCGCCCCTAAGCTTCCGACGTGACGATCGACTGGGCGGACCTCCCCGCCGAGCAGCAGCCGCCGTGGCCGGACCCCGAGGCCGTCGCGCCGGTGGTGGCCGAGCTGGCCGCCCTGCCGCCGCTGGTCTTCGCCGGTGAGTGCGACGACCTGCGCGGGCGGCTGGCGGCTGCAGCCCGCGGGGAGTCGTTCCTGCTGCAGGGCGGGGACTGCGCGGAGACGTTCGCCGGGGCCACCGCCGACGCGATCCGTCGCCGGATCAAGACCGTCCTGCAGATGGCGGTCGTCCTCCAGTACGCGGCCGGGACACCCGTCGTCAAGATGGGCCGGACGGCGGGGCAGTTCGCCAAGCCGCGCAGCCGCGGCACCGAGACCCGCGACGGCGTCACACTGCCCGCCTACCGCGGTGACGCCGTCAACGACTACGCCTTCACCGCTGAGGCCCGAGTGTCGGACCCGCGTCGGTTGCTGCGCGCTTACCACACGTCCGCGGCGACGCTGAACCTCATCCGGGCGTTCACCACAGGAGGCTTCGCCAGCCTGCGGCAGGTCCACGAGTGGAACCGCGGTTTCACCAACGGCAATCCGGCCTACCAGCGCTACGAGGCGGTCGCCCGCGAGATCGAGAAGGCGATCCGCTTCATGGAGTCGGCCGGGGCGAACTTCGACGAGTTCCGCCGCGTCGACTTCTTCTCCAGCCACGAGGCCCTGCTGCTCGACTACGAGCGGCCGATGGTGCGGACCGACTCCCGGACCGGGACCCTCTACTCGACCAGCGCCCACTTCGTGTGGGTCGGCGAGCGGACGCGGCGCCTCGACGGCGCGCACGTCGACCTGGTCGCCCGGATCCGCAACCCCGTCGGTGTCAAGCTCGGCCCCTCGACGTCGCCCGACGACGCGGTGGCCCTCGTCGAGCGCCTCGACCCCGACCGCGAACCGGGGCGGCTCACCTTCGTCTCCCGGATGGGGGCGGGGAAGGTGCGCGACGCCCTGCCAGCGATCATCCAGAAGGTGCACGGCGCCGGCGCGACGCCGCTCTGGGTCTGCGACCCGATGCACGGCAACACGTTCGAGTCAGCCTCGGGCTACAAGACCCGCCGCTTCGACGACGTCGTCGAGGAGGTGCGCGGCTTCTTCGAGGTGCATGCGGGCCTCGGCACCGTGCCGGGCGGGGTGCACGTGGAGCTCACCGGCGACGACGTCACCGAGTGCCTCGGCGGTGGGGCGATGATCGACGACGCGGCGCTGGCCCGCCGCTACGAGTCCGTGTGCGACCCGCGGCTCAACCACGAGCAGTCACTGGAGTTGGCGTTCCTCGTCGGCGAGATGCTCGACGCCGCCCGGGACCGGGGGTCCCGACCGGCGTGACGGTGGACCTCCGGTCGGACACCGTCACCCGCCCGACCCCGGCGATGCGGGCGGCGATGGCCACGGCGGAGGTCGGCGACGACGTCTACGGCGAGGACCCCACGGTCCGGCGGCTCGAGGAACGCGTCGCCGGGCTGCTGGGTCACGAGGACGCACTGTTCCTGCCGACCGGGTCACTGGCCAACATGATCGCTGTCCGGCTGCTCGTCCCCCCGGGGGAGGAGCTGATCGCGGACTGCCTGGCTCATGTCGTTCGGGCGGAGCTGGGCGGCCACGCGACCCTGGGTGGGGTCACGACCCGGACCTGGACCGACGGCGACCCGACGCGCACCCTCGACCCCGAGGTGCCGCTGCGGCTCATGACCCCGGCGGCCGGGCCCTACCTGGTGTCCACGGCCGCCGTCGCCGTCGAGAACACCCACAACTTCGGCGGTGGCACGGTGCAGCCGATCGACGCCCTCGAGCGGCTGCGGGCCGGCACCCGCGCCGCCGGAGTCGCCGTGCACCTCGACGGGGCGCGGCTGTGGAACGCCCACGTCGCCACGGGGGTGCCTCTCGACCGGTACGGCGCCTGTGCCGACACCGTGTCCGTCTGCCTGTCGAAGGGTCTCGGGGCGCCGGTGGGCTCGGTGCTCGTCGCATCGGCGGACCGGGTGCGCCAGGCGCGGGTGCTGCGCAAGCGCTACGGCGGCGGGATGCGTCAGGTGGGCGTGCTCGCCGCCGCAGGGCTCCACGCTCTCGACCAGCATCTGGGTCGCCTCGCTGACGACCATCGCCGGGCCCGCCGGCTGGCCGAGAGCTGCGCGCAGGCGCTGCCCGGCTGCGTCGACCCCGGCCGGGTCGCCACCAACATCGTGGTCGTCGACACCGGGGGTCGCCCGGCCGCGAACGCCGCAGCCGCGGCGGCGGCCGCGGGGGTCCGGGTCTCGGTGCTCGGCGCGGCGACCCTGCGTCTGGTCACCCACCTCGACATCGACGACGCCGGGGCGAGGCGCGCGGCCGACGTGCTCGCCGGTGCCCTGGGGTAGTCCCGGCCGCGGGGCGGAGCCGTCACGCGGCGCGCGTGCTGGGGTCGCGGTCGGTCATGTGCCAGTCTGGTGACCATGGCCCTCCCTCCGGTCGACGATGCCGACGAGCGACTCGTCGACCTGGTCGGATCGTGGATGACCCTCCCGGACACCGCGGCTCGCTTTTCCGTCGATGTCTCCCGGGTGCGCCGCTCGATCGCCGACGGCGAGCTCCTGGCCCTACGCGTGGCGGGCGTGGTCCACGTCCCGGAGCTCTTCCTGGGGGAGCCGGGAGGTGGGCCACTCGCCGTGGCGGACCTCAAGGGAACGCTGACCGTCCTGTCGGACGCCGGGTTCCGCCCGGCCGAGGCCGTCTCGTGGCTCTTCACCCCCGACGACAGTCTCCGGGAGGGTCGGCCGATCGACACCCTGCGCGCCGGCCGCAAGACGGAGGTGCGCCGCCGGGCGCAGGCCATGGCTCTCTGAGACCCCCGGCAACGATCGGGTGGGTTGCGTCCCCCGCGGGGCGGCGTCTCCGGGGCCGATCGGGTGGTGGCACTCGCCGACAGGGCGGGCCGGTGTCAGAGGTCGATGACGGCGGACGGCGGGAGCAGGCTCAGGGCCGTCAGCGGGTCCGGAGCCCACGCCGTCGCTGACCAGCCACCCGCGGCGAGCGGTGTGACGACCGCCCACCCTCCTTGCCGGCGGACGGCGGCCGCGGTCGCCGGTCCGTGCCCGACGGCGAGCACGGACGCCACCGCTCTCGCACCGTCGACGGCGGACAACCGGTCGCCGTCCACGGTCGAGCGCAGCACCGGGAACCCGTCGGCCACCGCCGAGAGGCGGCCGAGCCACCGCCCCGGCGGCTCGCGGTGACGGCCGAGGACGACGACCTCGCGGACCCGGACCTGCGCGCCCTGGTGTGCGTCGACCTCCAGCACGGTGCGGAGATCGGCGCCGGAGCACACCACGGTCGGCTCGCACGCGACGCCGAGCCGGCCGCCCTCGGCCACCCGGACCTCGGTGCGGACCTCGGCGCTGGCGCCGGGGCCGCGACCGGGCAGGGCGAGCGTCGCCGCGGCACTGCGGACCTCCAGCCCGGCCCCCGGCCCCACCTCGAGGAGGATCCGGACCTCGTCTCCGCCGAGGGGTCCGGCGGCCGCACCGACGAGGTGTATCCGGGCCGCGCCGTCCGGTCCGGCACCGGTCGCCCGGACCGCGAGCTGGCCGTCGGCCGCGACCCGGAGCAGCCGGGTCCCTCCACCAGGGTCCGCGGCCGCGACGACGCGGACCTCGGTTCGCACCCGGGTCAGCCGGTGACCGCGGCCGCGCCGCGGGTCCGGGACGTGAGGCGACCGAGGACCCAGTCGACCACCGCCGTCGCCGTGGGGTCCTCCCGCAGCGACAGCAGGATGGTGGGGCGGCCGCCGCGGACGCGCCCGGCGTCACGCGCCATCACCCCCAGGTCGGCGCCGACCAGCGCCGCCAGGTCGGTCTTGTTGACGACCAGCAGGTCCGATGCCGTGACGCCGGGCCCGCCCTTTCGCGGCACCTTGTCGCCGCCCGCCACGTCCACCACGAAGATCTGGGCGTCGACCAGGCCCGCGCTGAACGAGGCCGTGAGGTTGTCCCCGCCCGACTCGACCAGGACGAGGTCGAGGTCCGGGTGCGACGCGACGAGGTCCTCGATCGCGTCGAGGTTGGCCGTGATGTCCTCGCGGATCGCGGTGTGGGGGCAACAGCCGGTCCGGACGGCGCGGATCCGGTTGTCGGGCAGCACAGCGTGGCGGCGGAGGAAGTCGGCGTCCTCCGTCGTGTAGATGTCGTTGGTCACCACGGCGAGCGAGAGCCGGTCGCGCAGCGTGCCGCAGAGGGCCGCCACCAGTGCGGTCTTCCCCGAGCCGACCGGCCCGCCGATGCCGAGGCGGAAGGGGTGGTCCGGCCTCGGCGACGCGTGGGCGTGCGGGTCGTGGGAGTGGTCGGCACCCATGGGGACCCTCCTCGGGGTCGGAATCGGGGTCGGAATCGGGGTCGGGTCGGGTCGGAGTCAGGAGGCGAAGAGCCGGTCGGAACGGGCGGCGTGGAGCTCCGCGAGGGCGTCGAGGCGAGGGTCGGTCGCATCGGGCAGGGCCGCCCAGGGGTCGGCGCCGCTGTCCGGGGGGCCGGTGGCAGCCGCGTCGGCGGCGACCGCGTCCACCACTGCGGCCAGGGTCGCCGTCACCGCGGCGACCGCCAGGGGATCCAGGGCCAGCAGGCGCTGGGCGGCGGTCGCCGGTTCGCTGACCGCGAGATGGGCCGCGAGCAGGGCGGCACCCGCGGCGCCCAGGCCGGCTGCGCCCGCCGCGCAGCCGACGACCACCGCGTGGTGCGGGCGCGCCCCGAGATCCGACCAAGCGAGCGACGGGGACGGGGCGGCCCACAACGCCCGTGCCGTCCGGAGCAGGCCGCGGCCCTGCGCCCGGGACGCCCCGCGCACGGCCGGCGAGGCAGTGCGGGCGTCGGCCTCGGCGTCGAGCCGGGCGATCGAGGCGGCGGTCGCCGTCGTGGCCGCCGCGGCCAGCCCAGCGGCGACGAGCCCCGCGGTACGGACCCGGTGTGCGAGGAACCACTCCAGCGAGGGGGCGTCGCGGACCAACCCCTCGGCGACGGCCTGCTCGATCCCGCCGGAGTGCCCGTGGGCGCCCGACGGCAGCCGCTGGTCGGCGAGCAGCAGCAGCACCGACGACGCCGGCACGGGCATGACGGAAGGGTAGGCGCCCGGTGTGACGGCGGTGTTGCCGTTCACCGGCTCGGCGACGGAACCGCCGGGAGGTAGCCGCGGGTGTCGGCGTCGATGACGTCCTTGCCGAGCGGGTTGAACGACAGCAGAGCGATCTTGATCGCGGCGTAGCCGAACGGGATGCCGACGATGGTCAGCATGAGTCCCACCCCCCAGAGGATCTGACCGATCGCCAGCCACCAGCCGATGAGCAGGAACCACACCACGTTGCCGAGCGCGCTGGCGACCCCGGCGTCGCGGCGGATGACGACGGTCCTCCCGAACGGCCAGAGCGCGTAGCCGGCCAGCCGGAAGCACGCGATCCCGAACGGGATCGTCACGATGAGCAGGAACGCCAGGAGGCCGGCGACGGCGTACCCGACGACGAGCGGCACCCCGGCAACGATCAGCCAGAGCACGTTGAGGATCACGGCGAGCGGAGACGTCACGCGCCCAGCCTGGCGCCTGCGCGGGTCGCGTCGCACTGGGGCCCGCCCTACACCCGGACGACCGTCAGCCCCACGAGGTCGGCGACGGCGTCGTAGTCGTCGTCCTGGGTCACCACCGGGAGGTCCCGTGACAGGGCACAGGCCGCGATCCAGGCATCGTTCACCGGCATCCGCCGACCTGCCTCGCGGAGCGAGACGCGGATCTCCGCCCACCGATGGGCGGCTCCGGTGTCGACCTCGATCACCTCGAGTTCCGAGGCACCCTCGATGGTCCGCAGTCGCCGGGCCCGGGTGAGGGTGTCGCGGGCGGCCAGCACCCCCGCCTCGAGTTCGCCGATGGTGACGGCCGTGGTCGCCAGCTCGTCGGGGAGGCGATCGGTGGCCAGCGGGCGGCCACTCTCGGCGGCGATGAAGACGGACGTGTCCAGCAGGCCCCGCGGGAAGGTCACGTGACCGGGCCCGTCGCCCACGGGTCGGCGAGGTCGTCGGTCGTCTCGCCGGCGATCTCGCGGAGGTCGTCACGCAGGGCCGGGTCGGCCTGGGCGCCGGTGAGGCGGGCGAGGAACTCCCCCTTCGTCAGCCACCGGCGGCCGCTGTGACGGACGGGCACCAGGCGGGCGACCGGCCTGCCGTTGGTGGTGATGGTCACGTCCTCGCCCGCGTCGACGCGGCGCAGCACCCCGGCGGTGTCGTTGCGCAGCTCACGGGAGGCGACCTCGGTCATGCGACAACCGTAGCACCTGTTCTACGAACAGCTCAGAACAGGAAGTAGCGCTGGGACATCGGCAGCTCGGTCGCCGGCTGCTCCTCCCACACCTCGCCGTCGATCCGCACCGTGAACGTGTCGGGGTCCACCTCGATTCGGGGCATGGCGGTGTTCTCCGGCAGGTCCGCCTTGCCCCGGGCCCGGACGTCGGCCACCGGGACCAGTCGTCGCCGCACGTCCAGCCGCTCCGCCAGCCCGTCCTCGACGGCCGCCGGCGCCACGAAGTGGACGCTCGTCGCGGCAGCGGCCGCCGGGGCGGCGCCGAACATCGGCCGTGGCAGGACCGGTTGCGGGGTCGGGATCGAGGCGTTGGCATCGCCCATCTGCGCCCACGCGATCATCCCCCCCTTGAGGACGAGGTCGGGCTTGACCCCGAAGAACGCCGGGTGCCACAGCACGAGGTCGGCCAGCTTGCCGGGCTCGACGGAACCGACCTCGGCCTCCAGGCCGTGGGCAACGGCCGGGCAGATCGTGTACTTGGCGACGTAGCGGCGGGCCCGCAGGTTGTCGTGCCCGCCCGGCCCGGACGGGTCGCCGGGCAGCGCGCCGCGCCGGCGCTTCATGACGTGAGCGGTCTGCCAGGTCCGCAGGATCACCTCGCCGACCCGGCCCATGGCCTGGCTGTCGGAGCCGATCATCGAGATCGCCCCGAGGTCGTGCAGCAGGTCCTCGGCGGCGATCGTGCTGGGCCGGATCCGGCTCTCGGCGAAGGCCAGGTCCTCCGGCACCGTGGGGTCGAGGTGGTGGCAGACCATGAGCATGTCGAGGTGCTCGGCCAGGGTGTTGACGGTGTGCGGGCGGGTCGGGTTCGTCGAGCTCGGCAGCACGTTCGGGTGACTCGCCACCGTGATGATGTCCGGGGCGTGCCCGCCGCCAGCCCCCTCGGTGTGATAGGCGTGGATGGCCCGACCCCTGATCGCCGCCAGCGTCGTCTCGACGTAGCCCGCCTCGTTGAGGGTGTCGGTGTGGATCGCGACCTGGACGCCCGAGGCGTCGGCGACGGTGAGGCAGGCGTCGATGGCGGCGGGCGTCGTGCCCCAGTCCTCGTGGAGCTTGAACCCGCCGGCCCCGGCGCGCAGCTGCTCCCGGAGGGCCTCGGCGCTCACCGTGTTTCCCTTGCCGAGCAGCACGACGTTGACCGGCCAGGCGTCCAGGGCCTCGAGCATCCGCTGGAGGTACCAGGCGCCCGGGGTGACGGTCGTCGCCTTGGTGCCCTCGGCAGGCCCCGTGCCGCCGCCGACGATCGTCGTGATCCCGCTGCCCAGCGCCTCGTCGAGGATCTGGGGGGCGATGAGGTGGACGTGGGTGTCGACGGCCCCGGCGGTGAGGATGCGGCCGTTGCCGGCGATGATCTCGGTCCCCGGTCCGACGACGAGGTCGGGGTGGACGCCGTCCATGGTGTCGGGGTTCCCGGCCTTGCCGAGGGCGACGACCCGCCCGTCGCGGACCCCGACGTCCGCCTTGACGATCCCCCAGTGGTCGAGGACGACCGCGCCCGTGATCACCAGGTCCGGGGCCCCCTCGGCGCGGGTCGCCCGGCCCTGGCCCATGGACTCGCGCAGCACCTTGCCGCCGCCGAACACCGCCTCGTCCCCGGCGAGCGGGCCCGGGCCGCCGCAGCGGTCCTCGGTCACCTCGATCAGCAGGTCGGTGTCCGCCAGGCGGATCCGGTCGCCGGTGGTGGGCCCGTACAGCTGGGCGTAGCGGGCGCGGGACAGCTCCATCGGCTTCCTTTCGCGGTCGTCCGGTCAGCCGTCGAGCGCGCCGGGCGGGTCGAGGGTCAGGCCGGCCACGACGCGGGCACCGCCGAGGGCGACGACCCCCACGTCCTGGGGGATCCCCGGCTCGAACCGGACGGCGGTGCCGGCCGGGACGTCGAGGCGCATGCCGTGCGCCGCGGCCCGGTCGAGTTCCAGGGCGGGGTTCGCCTGGGCGAGGTGGAAGTGCGACCCCACCTGGATCGGCCGGTCCCCGGTGTTGACCACGTGCAGCCGGGCCCGGGCCCGGCCAGGGGCCAGCGCGATCGAGCCGTCCGCCGGCAGCACCTCGCCGGGCGCGACGGCTGACGCGCCCGGCGGGCTCACCGGGCCGCTGATGACATCACTCACCGGGTCGCTCACGGGATCGGCCGGTGGACGGTGACGAGCTTCGTGCCGTCCGGGAACGTCGCCTCGACCTGGACCTCGTCCAGCATCTCCGGAACGCCGACCTGGACGTCGTCGCGGGTCAGGACCTCGCGCCCGGCCTGCATGAGTTCGGCGACGGTGCGCCCGTCGCGCGCCCCCTCGAGCAGGAAGGAGCTGATGACGGCCGTCGCCTCCGGGTGATTGAGCCGCAGTCCCCGTTCGCGCCGCCGCCGTGCCAGGTCGGCGGCGTAGGAGATCATGAGTCGCTCCTGCTCGTGAGGGGTGAGCCGCACCGTCGGACCCTAGCCCTCGTGTGTTGCCGCGGTGTTGCGTCCCGGGTCGCGCTCGCGGCTGCGCCAGCGACGGTCCTCGCGGCGCGCGGCCACCGCCCGCGCCATGCCCGGCAGCGCCACCGCGAGCCGCCGGGTCATCGGCACGGACACCCGCTGGGTCAGCACCCGGTACCCCGCCCGCTCGACCTCGTCGAGAATCCCGCCGTACAGCCGGAAGGCGGTGCGGATGCAGTCGCGCGACGTCGGGTGGAGCATGTCGATCCCGGGCTCGGCGTAGGCGTAGATCGCCCGGGTGCGGGTGATCTCGAACTCCAGCAGCCGCCGGATCGGCATGGTGACCTCGCCCGCCGCCAGCTCGGCCCGGGTCACCCCGAAGAGGTCGAGGTCCTCCTGCGGCAGGTACACCCGCCCGCGCTGCAGGTCCTCCCCGACGTCGCGGATGAAGTTCGACATCTGGAACGCCTCGCCGAGCGCCCGGGCGCGGGGGGCGGCCTCGGCGGTGAGCGGCTCGAGGACCGGCAGCATCTGCAGGCCGATGACCGCCGCCGAGCCGTACATGTACCGCTCCAGTGCCGCGTACGTCGGGTACCCGGTCTCGGTGATGTCGAGCTTCATGGCGTCGAGGAACGCCTCGACGTGGGTCCGCGGGATGCCCCAGGCCCGCATGGTGTGCTGCATCGCCGCGCCCACCGGGTCGACCGCGGGGTCGATCCGGGTGTCGCCGGGCAGGTCCAGTCCGTCGAGGAAGGCGTCGCCCCACCGCACCAGCGCGAGCGGGTCCGGCGCCGTCAGGGAGTCGACGAACTCGTCGGCGTACCGGGCGAACCCGTACAGCGCCCACACGTACGGCCGCTTCCCCCGCGGCAGCAGCAGCGTCGCCAGGTAGTACGTCCGCCCGTGCGAGGCGTGCAG
>JBHJOS010000181.1:0-28849 GCA_050329415.1 Kineosporiaceae bacterium | reverse complement strand
CGGCGCGCCGGCAGCTCGGCGTCGCGGGTCATGTCCCACATCGCCGCCCACACCAGTCGCCGCGGCATGCTCTCGCCGAGGGCGGACAGGTGGTCCACGGCCGTCGCCGCGGACACCTCGTCGAGGCGGATCTTCGCGTAGGCGTGGTCGTCGTCGTTGACCAGCAGCAGGGCCGGGCGCGGCCGGCCGGCGAGGTCGGTCACCGGCGTGGCCGCGCCGTCGACGTCGAGGGTGACCTGCGCCGTGCGCACCAGGGCGCCGTCCGCGAGGTCGTAGCACCCCACTGACAGGCGGTGCGGGCGCAGCACCGGGTGCTCCGCCGGTGCCTCCTGCTCGATCGTCACCGATGCCATCGGTGCCTCGGCAGCGCTGCCGCCCTCGACCCGGGGCCGCAGCACCGTGACTCCCGCCGTCTGCAGCCACACCCGCACCCAGCCGTCGAGGTCCCGGCCCGACGCCACGGACAGCTCCCGCAGCAGGTCGGTGAACTCGGCGTTGCCCCAGGCGTGACGGCGGAAGTACGCGCGCAGGCCCTGGAAGAAGTGCTCGCGCCCCACCCAGTGGACCAGCTGCTTGAGCACCGAGGCGCCCTTGGCGTACGTGATCCCGTCGAAGTTCACCTCGACGTCGGCGAGGTCGCGGATGTCGGCGATCACCGGGTGCGTCGTCGGCAGCTGGTCCTGGCGGTACGCCCAGTTCTTCTCGACCGCGGTGAACGTCGTCCAGGCCTGCGTCCAGCGCGTCGCCTCGGCCGCCGCCAGGGTCGACGCGTACTCGGCGAACGACTCGTTGAGCCACAGGTCGTCCCACCAGCGCATGGTGACGAGGTCGCCGAACCACATGTGGGCCAGCTCGTGCAGCACGGTGATGACGCGGCGCTCGCGCACCGACTCCGCCACCTTGGACCGGAAGACGTAGGTGTCGGTGAACGTGATGCAGCCCGCGTTCTCCATCGCCCCGGCGTTGAACTCCGGCACGAACACCTGGTCGTACTTGTCGAACGGGTACGGGGTGTCGAACGCCTCCTCGTAGAAGGCGAACCCCCGCCGGGTGGTGTCGAGGATCTCCTCGGCCTCCAGGTGCCCGGCCAGCGAGGCCCGGCAGTACACCCCCAGCGGGATCGTCCGGCCGTCGCGGCTGGTCAGCTCGCTGGTCGTGCCGCGGTAGGGCCCGGCGACGATCGCCGTGACGTAGGAGGACAGCGGCTGCGTCGCGGGGAACGCCCAGACCGCCGCCCCGGGCAGGTCCGGCTCGGGGGCGCGCACCGGCGCCGGGGAGGGTGCGCACGACAGGACGAGCCAGTCCGCCGGCGCCGTCACGGTGAACCGGAACGCCGCCTTGAGGTCGGGCTGCTCGAACACCGCGAACACCCGTCGGGAGTCGGGCACCTCGAACTGGGTGTAGAGGTACGTCAGTCCGTCGGCGGGGTCGACGAAGCGGTGCAGGCCCTCGCCGGTCGTCATGTAGCGGCACCGGGCCGTCACCCGGACCGTGTGGTCGCCGGCCGTCAGGTCGGCCAGCCGGATCCGAGCTCCGTCGTAGGCCGTCCCCGGATCCAGCGCCCGGCCGTCGACGTCGATCGCCTCGACCGACTCGGCGACGAGGTCGAGGAACGTCGACCCGGCCGACCGGGTGGCGAACCTCACGGTCGTCACCGAGGCGAAGGTCGTCACCTCCTGGTGGGCCGCCTGCGACAGGTCCAGGGCGATCTCGTAGGCGTCCGTGGCGACCAGAGCTGCGCGCTCGCGGGCTTCGTCGTGGGTGAGATTGGTTCCCGGCACAGGCGCGATCCTGTCATCCGCCGGGAGTGGATCGCGGCGGCCGGGTGTTGCCCTCGGCGTGACAGACACGATCGCCCAGCCGACATCGCAGTCCCTCGAGCAGGCCACCGGGAACGACGGCCGCGACGTCGCCGACTTCTGGTTCGACCCGGTGTGTCCGTGGGCGTGGATGACGTCCCGCTGGATGATGGAGGTCGAGCGGGTCCGGCCCGTGAGCGTGCGCTGGCACGTCATGAGCCTGTCCGTGCTCAATGAGGGCCGCGACGACCTCCCCGAGTACTACCGCTCCCGGATCCCGCTCTGGTGGGGGCCGGTGCGGGTGGTGACGGCCGCCCGCCGGCATCACGGTGACGAGGTCGTCAAGCCGCTCTACGACGCGCTCGGCACCCGCATCCACCCGGCGGGCCGTGACGACTACGACGGCATCATCGCCGAGGCCCTGGCCGAGGTGGGGCTGCCCGCCGAGCTCGCCGCGGCGGCGGCGTCGACGGAGTACGACGCCGAGCTGCGCGCCAGCCATGCCGAGGGGATCGGCCTGGTCGGCGAGGACGTCGGGACGCCGGTCGTATCCGTCAACGGGGTGGCCTTCTTCGGCCCCGTCGTGACCCCTGCGCCCAGGGGCGAGGCCGCCGGGCGGCTGTGGGACGGCACGCTGCTCGTCGCCTCCACCCCGGGCTTCTACGAGATCAAGCGCACCCGGACCCAGGGCCCGATCTTCGACTGAGGTCGGTCCTCAGCCCGGTGGCATCGCCTCGACGTCCCACAGGAACGAGATCGGGGCCGCCCACACCCGGTCGGCGAGCCGGAAGGCGCGCGGCGCGGAACAAAGGATGACTCCGCCCCGGAATCGCTCGCCGAGTTCGTCACGGAACCAGCCGAGGTGTCGGGCGTCCGCCGCGTCGGGGGCACTCGTGGCCTTGATCTCCAGCGCGAGGACGCCGTCGCCCCCGAGGTCGAGGACGACGTCGACCTCGTGGCGCCCGTTCTCGACCCGGAGGTGATGGGCCGACAGAGGGCGGTCCGCGACATCGATCTCGGGGCGCAACTGGCAGAGGACGTAGGTCTCCAACAGCCGTCCGAGGAGGTCGGCGTCGCGCAGCACGCCGTCCGCCGTCGTCCCCGTGAGCTCCGCCCAGAGCCCGCCGTCGGTGACGAAGCGCTTGGGTGACTTGGTGAGTCGCTTGACATGGTTAGTCCACCAGGCCGGCAGGGTGTCGACGACCCCCACGTCCCGTAGGCGTCGGGTGAGGGACGCGGCGGCGTCGCGCCCGACCCCGCCGACCTCGTACAGGGTCTGGTCGTTCATGACGGTGCCGGACGCGGCGGCCCAGGCCGCCAGGAAGCGGCGGGCCCGGTCGGGGTCGTCGGAGCCGCCCAGCGCGGGCACGTCACGCGCGACGAGCTGGTCGACGTACGTCCGGAGCCATGGGCGTCTGACGACGTCCGGAGCGGTCGTCACCGCGGGAAAGCCTCCGGCCACGGCGTCGCGGACGTAGTCGACGATCGTCCAGCCGCTGCGACCGGCGGCGAGGGCCGTGGGGTCGAGCAGCCGCTCGACCGGGGACTTCTCCGATGTCCGGTCCTCGATCTCGCGACGGGTCAGGACGCGCATCGGCACGGCCAGGAGTCGTCCGGTGCCGGGCCACGTCGCCGGGGACCGGTCGCTCCCCGCGGAACCGGTGATGACGTAGCGCCCGGGAGTCGGATCCGCGTCGACGGCGCGCTTCACGGCGCCCATGACGTCGGGGACGACCTGCCATTCATCCAGCAGCAGCGGCGTCGGGCTGTTCGCGAGGAGCGCATCGGGGTCGGTGCGCCAGACCGCCGCCTCCGCAGGGACGTCCAGCCGGGCGGTGGCGGTTGTGCGGCGCAGCGCAGTGGTGGTCTTGCCGACCGCCCGAGGTCCGGTCACGAAGACGGCGGGCGCGGCGGGGAGCAAGCGGTCCAGGTAGTGGTCAACCTGTCTGGTCAGGTACGCCATCACTGCCTCAGCGTAGACCCGCCAACCATTGATCCCACATATGTCATCCGCACTTCCCCACACTCCTCACCGGAGCTTCCCCGCACCTACCGCCCGCACTTCCCCGCACCCCCCGGCCGGCGTCACACGATGATCACGGCACGGCCGGGGGCCGGGGTGCCGTCCGACCACACCGCGTCGTCCGCCTGCCCGGCCCCGAGCACCGCGGCGGTGCCGCTCGCCACCCGGGCCGCCGTCCGCGCGGCGACCAGGGCGTCGACGGCGTCGTCCACGGGCACGGTGGCCAGCAGCGCATCGTCCAGCCAGGACAACGCGGTCCCGACACCGACCCCGAAGGCGGCCGCCAGGGCACCCAGCCGCCGTGCCGCGCCGGCGGCCGACCGCTTGCGCGGCCACGGCGGGGCGGTCGTCCCGGCGAGGACCCGCAGCGCCGTCTCCGGGTGCGTCTCGACCACCTTCCCGGCCACCGCGGTCACCTGGTCCCGCAGGGCGTCCTCCACCTCGAGGATCTTCGCCGCCAGGCCCCAGGTCTGGGTCGAGATGCCGTGGCCGCCCGCCTCGCGGGCCGCCGCCTGGGCCACCGCCCGGGCGCCGCGGCCGGTGCCGAGCCGCCGGGCGACGTCGAACGCCGGCTGCGGTGGGGTCGGGAAGATGCTGCTCCGGCCGGGTCCCAGCAGCTGCCGGGCCTCCGCCTCCGCCGCTCGCCGCCCGTGCCGGGCCAGGCCGATCGGGATGTCGACGGCCACCACGGCGCAGCCCGCCCCCGTGGTGAAGGTCAGCACGTCCCGCGCCGACCCGACCGACCAGGCGACCGCGTCCCCGGCGACGACGGCGGCCACCCAGTGGTCGGCCACGCCGTCGACACCGGCCACGGGTGGCCCGCCGGACAGCGGCTCTGGCGAGCGAGCGGGCGCGCGACGGGGACCGGCGGCGCGGGGCGGGACGGTCACGGCAGAATCCTCCCGTGACGACTGCGCCGGTGCGGGTCCACGTCGGGACCGACCATGCCGGGTTCGAGTTCAAGGAACATCTCGTGGCGGCGCTGCGGGTGGATGGCCACGAGGTCGTCGACCACGGTGCCCCGACCCACGACGCCCTCGACGACTACCCGCCGTACTGCTTCGCGGCCGCCGAGGCGGTGCTCGCCGACCCCGGCAGCCTCGGCGTCGTCATCGGCGGGTCGGGCAACGGCGAGCAGATCTCGGCCAACAAGGTGGCCGGCATCCGGGCCGCCCTCGCGTGGAACACCGAGACCGCCCGCCTCGCCCGGCAGCACAACGACGCCCAGGTGGTGGCGATCGGCGCCCGCCAGCACTCCGCGGACGAGGCCACCGCGATCGTCCGCGCCTTCCTCGCCGAGCCGTTCAGCGGGGACGCCCGCCACGCCCGTCGGATCCGGATGATCGCCGACTACGAGGCCGGCGGCGCAACGGTCGGCGCGCCGGCCCCGGGCTGATGCCCGAGGGTCACACGATCCACCGCCACGCCCGGGTCCTGCGCGAGCGCTTCGCCGGCCGACCGGTCGAGGTGTCGAGCCCGCAGGGCCGGTTCACCGCCGGGGCCGCCGCGCTGGACGGGCGGGTGGTGACAGCCACCGAGGCCCACGGCAAGCACCTGTTCCTGCGCTTCGCCCCTCGCCGAGCGGACGAGCCGGCCGCCGACTTCCTCCACGTCCATCTCGGCCTCTACGGGACGTGGACCCTCGGCGAGGGTGAGCCGCCGCAGCCACGCGGGGCGTTGCGCCTGCGGCTGTCGAACGGCGAGCACTGGGCCGACCTGCGAGGGCCCATCGCGTGCGAGGTGCTCGACACCGACGGCCGAGGCTTCGTGCTCAGCCGGCTCGGTCCCGACCCGCTGCGCCGGGACGCCGACCCGGGGGAGGTGTTCGCCAGGGTCCAGCGCTCCCGGGCCCCGATCGGGCTGCTGCTCATGCAGCAGGACGTGGTCTCCGGCATCGGCAACGTGTACCGGGCCGAGATCCTCTTCCGGCACGGCCTGGACCCGGCTCGCCCCGGCAGGTCGGTCGCCCGCGATGATTGGGACGCCCTGTGGGACGACCTCGTCACGCTCATGCGGGCCGGGGTGCGCTCGGGGCGCATCGTCACCACCCGCCCGGAGCACCGCTCGCGGCGCACCGGGGCGGCCCGACGCGAGGACGCCCACTACGTCTACCGCCGCCACGGCCTGCCGTGCCGGGTGTGCGGCACCGCGGTCGAGCTGCGCGAGGCGGCCGGCCGCAAGCTCTACTGGTGCCCGGCCGACCAGGCGGGGTGATCAGCCCTCGCGGCTGTGATGGGCCAGGCGGGCGTGGTGGGCGTGCCCGTCGGCGCCGTCCGGGCTGGTGTGCACGGTGGCGGCGACCAACCTCGGCACGTCGTGCAGCAGGCGGTGGTGCGCCTCGGTCGCGATCTCGTGGGCCTCGACCACGGTGAGCTCAGGGTCGACGACGACGCCGGCCTCGGCGCGCAGGACGTGGCCGGTCCACCGCAGCTGAACCCTCTCGACGTCACGCACCCCGGGCACACCGCGCAGCGCCGACTCCGCGGTGGCGACCACGGCCGGGTCGACGGCGTCCATCAGTCGGCGACCGACATCGCGGGCCGCTCCGCGCAGCACGAAGAGGATGGCGACGGTGATGAGCAGGCCGATGATCGGGTCCGCCAGCGGGAAGCCCGCCATGACGCCGAGCGCGGCGCCGACCACGGCCAGGGAGGTGAACCCGTCGGCGCGCGCGTGCAGGCCGTCCGCGACGAGGGCCGCCGACCCGATCCGCCTGCCGGTCCGGATCCGGATGAGGGCGGCCGCCTCGTTGCCGAGGAACCCGATGACGCCCGCCGCCAGCACGATGCCGACGTTGTCCACCGGCTGCGGATCGAGGAGACGCCGGATCGACTCGTACCCGGCGACCCCGGCCGACAGCGCGATCATGGCGACGACGAACAGCCCGGCGAGGTCCTCCGCCCGGCCGTAGCCGTAGGTGTACCGCCGCGACGCGGCCCGCCGGCCGACGACGAACGCGACCCACAGCGGGACGGCGGTGAGGGCGTCGGAGAAGTTGTGGACGGTGTCGGCCAGCAGCGCCGTCGAGCCCGAGACGACCACGACCACGAGCTGCAGGGCCGCGGTGGTCGCGAGGATCACCAGACTCAGCTTGAGCGCTCGGACACCGGCCGCGCTGGTGCTCACCGAGTCGGCCACGGTGTCGGTGTGGTCATGGCTGTGCGGGCGGAACAGCCCGGAGGCGACGCCCCGCCACCCCCGCGGGTGCGCGTGGTCATGGCCGGGGGCGTGGTCGTCGGGCCCGTCGTGCGCCTGGTCGTGCGCGTGCGGGTCGTCGTGCCGGTGGTCGTGCGGTGCGCCCATGGATGAGAGGATCTCCAGGTGAGGAGCAATACGCAACCATGAGCGCGCACGTTGACCCATTGTCGGGCGTGACAAGGGACACAGCTGGCGTCGACGACGTCGTCGCCATGGCCGCCGAGGTCCTCGGGCACCTGGCCGATCCCACCCGGCTGCTCCTGCTGCGCCTCCTCGCGACGGGCGAGCACGACGTGACCGCTCTCACGGCCGCGGTGCCCGCCTCCCGGTCGTCGGTGTCCCAGCACCTGGCCCGGCTGCGGCTGGCCGGGCTGGTCACGGTCCGCCGGCAGGGCCGCCACATGCACTACCGGATCATCAGCGACCACCTCGCAGCCCTCGTCGAGGAGGTCTGCCAGTACGCCGACCACGAGCTGCGTGGAGTGCCGCACCACCGCGCGGCACCCGGCGCCGTCACGTGAGGCGGCGGTCGCTCGGCGGTCCGATCCGGACCGCCCGGGCGATCTCCGCCGGGACGGAGCGGCGGCGCAGTGCCGGGCTGGCCGTGCCCTCTTCGCCGGCCATCCCGGCCACCGCGTCGGCCACCGCCTCCCACGCGGTCCACCGGGGCCGCCACTCGAGCACCGTCCGGGCTCGGGTGGTGTCGAGCAGCGGGACGGCGAAGGCGAGCTCGATCCAGCCCGGGTCCAGCGGCTGGAGCCGGGTCCGCCACGCCGCCGACGTCACGGCGGCGAGCACGGTGGAGGGCACGTGCACCCGCCGCGAGCCCAGCACCCGCGCCAGCAGGTCCCGGGTGACGGGCGGCTCGGTCGCCAGGTTGAACGCCCCGCCCGCCCGTCGCTCGATCACCCGGACCAGGGCGTCGGCGACGTCCTCGGAGTGCACGACGGGGACCTGGAGCCGCCGGTCCACCGGCAGCACGGCGGCGAGCCGGAGCAGCCCGCCCGGGAACCACACCGGCGCCCCGTAGCGGAGCAGGGCGCCGCCCGCGGCGCGCTGCAGCACCAGGCCGGGCCGGAACCGCGCGATCGTCAGGCGGTCGCCGTGCTCGGCCTCGGCGGCGTCGAGCAGCCGTTCCGCCGCGGCCTTGTGGACGGCGTAGGAGAAGTCGACCGCGCCGGACGTCGGCCACGACTCGTCGACGCGGATCCCGTACGCGCCGGGGGAGTAGGCGCCCACCGAGGACAGCTGGACGACGTGCGGCACCCCCGCCGCCGCCGCGGCGGCGAGCACGGCGCGCACGCCGCCGACGCCGACCCGCTCCAGGTAGGCCACCCGGCGCGACGGCTGGAAGCCCCACACCAGGTTGACGATCGCGTCGGCGCCCGCCGCCAGCTCGGCCAGGCGAGGGGCGGCGTCGTCCCCGGCCAGGTCGAGCGCGTGCCAGGTGGCACCGTCGTACGGCTCGGCCGGCCGGGACGGCGGCCGGCGGGCCACTCCCACGACCTCGTGCCCAGTCCCCGCCAGAGCCCGCAGCAGGGCGGTGCCGAGGTTCCCGGTCCCGCCGGCGACAACGATGCGCATGGGTCCACCGTGCCTGTCAGGCGCCCCGGCCGCGAGCCCGCAGCACGTCGGCGGCCCGGTGGAGGCGCTCCGCCCACCAGCGGCGCCGGTCCGGGTCGGGCTGGCGTGCGCGGTCGAGCAGCCCGGGGTCGGGCTCCGGTGGCCGGACGGTCACCGCGACGTGACCGGGGACCGGGACGGGGACCGGGTGCACGACGTCCGCCGCGAGCAGGGCGCCGGTGCGCAGCCCGCACGCGCCGGCCAGCTGGGGCAGGGCACCCGCGAGCGCGACCTCGGCGGCCAGCCCGACCCCGCTCTCCAGGGCCGAGGACACCACGCACGGCAGCGCCGCTGCCTCGGCGACGGCGACGGCGCGGCGCACCCCACCGAGGGGCGTGGCCTTGAGCACAGCGACGTCGGCCGCCCCGGCCAGGGCCACCCGCAGCGGGTCGCCGGCCCGGCGGATCGACTCGTCCGCGGCCACCCGGACCCCGGTCCGGCGGCGCACCGCGGCGAGGTCGGCGAGCGAGGCGCACGGCTGTTCGACGTAGTCGAGCCCGCCCGCCGCCCGGTCCAGCAGTGGCACCCGGGCGCACGCGGTCTCGAGGTCCCAGCGGGCGTTGGCGTCGATCCGCACCAGGCCGGCCGGGCCGAGGGCGTCCCGGACCGCCTCCAGGCGGGCCTCGTCCTCGGCCTGGGAGACCGGGTGGTCGGCGACCTTGACCTTCGCCGTGGTGCATCCGGAGCCCGACACGATCTCCCGGGCCCGGCCTGGGTTCACGGCCGGCACGGTGACGTTGACCGGCACCTGGTCCCGGATCGGCGCCGGCCAGCCCGCGGCGGCGGCCTCGACGGCCGCGGCGAGCCAGTCGGCGGCCTCGTCGTCGTCGTACTCGGGGAAGGGACAGAAGTCACCCCATCCCGCCGGACCCCGGATCAGGACACCTTCCCGCACCGTCGTGCCGCGGAACCGGTCGACCAGCGGCAGGACGTAGGGGACCGCCCCCGCGAGGTCGACATCGTCCGGCCCGGCCATCCCGGGGCCACGGTATCGGCCCCGACCGCGGGGCGCGCGGGGCGGTCGTAGAGTCGAGGGGTGGTCGGGACGCGCAAGCCCGGGTCGGACGTCGTCGGTGATTTTCCGCTGCTCACCCGGCAGGTCAACGGCCACCGGCTGGTCTACCTCGACTCCGCAGCCACGAGCCAGCGACCGCGGCAGGTGCTGGACGCCGAGCGCGAGTTCGTCGAGACCCGCAACGCGGCCGTGCACCGAGGGGCGCACACCCTCGCGGCCGAGGCCACGGACTCCTACGAGGCGGCCCGGGCGACGATCGCCGGCTTCGTCGGGGTCCATGCCGACGAGGTGGTGTTCACGAAGAACGCCACCGAGGGCCTCAACCTGGTGGCCCACTCGGTGCTCGCCTCGTCGCTGGACGCCACGGCGGGCCGCCCCGCCGAAGTCCCCGGGGCGGGCGGCCTCGCCCTGCGGCCGGGCGACGAGGTCGTCGTCACCGAGATCGAGCACCACGCCAACCTGCTGCCGTGGCAGCAGCTGTGCCGCCGGACCGGCGCGACCCTGCGTTGGTTCCGCGTGACCCCCGAGGGCCGGGTCGACCCGACGTCGCTGCGGCTCGGACCCCGGACCCGGGTCGTGGCCGTCACCCACCAGTCCAACGTCACCGGCGACCGACCGCCGGTCGCCGAGATCTCCCGGCTGGCGCGCGACGCCGGTGCCCTGGTCGTCCTCGACGCCTGCCAGTCCGTCCCCCACCGGCCGGTCGATCTCGCCGCGCTCGATGTCGACCTCGCCGTCTTCTCCGGGCACAAGATGCTGGGCCCGACGGGCGTCGGCGTCCTGTACGGCCGGCGTGAGGTGCTCGCCGCCATGCCGCCGTTCCTCACCGGCGGTTCGATGATCGAGACGGTGAGTCTCGACGGGTCGACCTTCGCCGCACCCCCGCAGCGGTTCGAGGCCGGGGTGCCCATGGTCAGCCAGGCGGTGGCCCTGGCCGCCGCCTGCGACTACCTGTCGTCGATCGGCATGGTCGCGGTGGCCGAGCACGAGGAGGTGCTGACGGCGGCGGCGCTCGCGGCTCTCGCCGCCGTCCCCGGGGTGCGCATCGTGGGGCCGACGACGACCGAGGACCGCGGCGGCACGGTGGCCTTCGTCCTCGACGGCGTGCACGCCCACGACGTCGGCGAGGTCCTCGACTCCGTCGGGGTGGAGGTGCGGGTCGGTCACCACTGCGCCCGGCCGCTGCACGCCGCGCTCGGAGTCCCGGCCACCGTCCGGGCCAGCTTCCACGTGTACTCGACCGAGGAGGACGTCGACGCCCTGGTCCGCGCGGTGGACCGGGCGCGCCGGTTCTTCGGGGCCGGGTGAGGGCGTCGTGACCACGGATCTGGAGGACCTCTACCGGGAGGTGATCCTCGACCACGCCCGGCGGCCCCGCCGCAGCGGGTTGCGGGAGCCCTTCACGACCGAGGTTCACCAGGTGAACCCGCTCTGCGGGGACGAAGTGACGATGCGGGTGCGGGTGTCCGGCCAGGGCGAGCGCGCGGTCGTGGCGGACGTGTCGTACGAGAGTCTCGGCTGTGCCGTCAGCGTCGCCGCCACCTCGGTCCTGGCCGAGAGCGTGACCGGCGGGACGGTCGCCGACGCACACGCCGCCTACGAGCGGTTCCGCGACATCGTCACGGGAGCCGTCGAGGTCGATGACGCCACCGCGGCGGAGGCCGACGAGGCGGCGTTCGCCGGGGTGGCCCGCCTGCCGAGGCGCGTCAAGTGCGCGCTGCTCGGCTGGACGGCGCTGCGGGAGGCACTGCTGCGTTCCGGGCGGTGAGACACCGGGCAGTCGTCGGACCCGCCGGCTCGGCGCGCCGGTCGTCGCGGAGCGTGACACGCCGAGGGCGAAACCGGGACGGAAGTCCATGGCGTGTTACCCGATGACTCGCCCAAATGGGCGATGTGTCCGATTCCGCGGTCCACTGCTGCATCGCGAAGGTGACGCGGAGTGACGAAGGGGTGTTGATGTCCCGGTCAAGACGCAACGCACACGTCCAGCGAGCCCTGCGGATCGGCATGGTGGCACCGCCATGGTTCGAGCTGCCCCCGACGGGGTACGGCGGCATCGAGGCCGTCGTCACCGATCTCGTGGAGCAGCTGGTGCGCCGGGGCCACGAGGTCCACCTGGTGGCGGCCGGACCGCACCGCACCGCGGCCCAGCATCACTACGCCTCCTACGCCCAGCCGCCGTCGCACCGCCTGGGCGAGGCCTTCCCCGAGGTGGTGCACGCGGCCTACGCCGCGGACGTCCTGGCCGACCTGGACCTCGACCTCGTCCATGACCACTCCCTGGCCGGTGCCCTGCTGGCGCGCGGGCGCACCACTCCGACGCTGGTGACCATGCACGGGCCCGGGACCGGCGACTACGGGCGGATCATCCGCCTGCTCGGCTCCACCGTCCGGCTGGTCGCCATCTCCGACGCCCAGCGTGCGAAGTCCCCGGGACTGCCGTGGATCGACCGGGTCCACAACGGCCTCGACATCGACTCCTACCCGCTGGTGACCGCCAAGGACGACTACGTGCTGTGGCTCGGGCGGTTCACCCCGGACAAGGGGCCCCACCTCGCGATCGACGTCGCGCGGGCTGCCGGCCGGCGGATCGTGCTCGCGGGCAAGCTCATCGAACCCGAGGAGCGGGCGTTCTTCCGGGCCGAGATCGAGCCCCGTCTGGGCGCCGACGCGGAGTACGTGGGGGAGGCGGACGCCGCCCGCAAGCGTGAGCTGTTCTCCCGTGCCCGCTGCCTGCTGTTCCCGCTGCAGTGGGACGAGCCGTTCGGGATCGTCATGGCCGAGGCGATGGCGTGCGGGACGCCGGTGGCTGCGCTGCGGCGCGGCAGCGTGCCCGAGGTCGTCGAGCACGGGGTCGGCGGGTTCGTCGTCGACACCCTCGACGAGCTGCGGGCCGCGGTGGACAAGTGCGAGGACCTCGACCCGCACGCCTGCCGCGCGCTGGCCCGCGAGCGCTTCGACCTCGCGACGATGGCCGACGGCTACGAGCGGGCCTACCGCGCCCTCCTCGCGGGGGGCCCGGTGGCGCTGCCCTCCGGCGCCCGTGCCCTGCCCCGGAGGGCACCCCTCAGCGCATGAGCAACCGGTGACGATTTCCCCGATTCGTCTCGGGAACCAGCTCCCGGTCCGCGACACTCGTGGGGTGACACCCACCCTCGACGCCGTGTCCGGGTCCCTCGCCGCCGCAGGGGGGAGCGTCACTCTCCTCGAGGGCTCGTCGTTCGCCGTCAGCGACCATCTCGGCGACATGTCGCCGCAGCGCCAGCAGGGCGTGTTCTACCGGGACACCCGCATCGTCTCGACCTGGCGGCTGACGGCGGACGACGAGCCGCTGCGCCCGCTGGCGGTGCTGCCCGAGGGCGCCTATGCGGCGAGCTTCGTCACCCGGGCCGCTCCTCGGGCCGGCGCCCCGGAGGCGACGCTGCTGGTCCAGCGGCGGCGGCTGGTCGCCGACGGGCTGCGGGAGGACATCACCGTCGCCAACCACGGCCTGGAGCCGGCGGCCGTGCGGCTCATGCTCCACGTGGACGCGGACTTCGCCGACCTCTTCGACGTCAAGGACGCCCGGTACCGGCCCGGTCACCAGGTGGGCCGCACGCTGTCCGGTCGCGAGATCCACCTCTGGGTCACCCACGCCGAGGTCGAGCGCGGGGTCCGCGTGCGGGCGCAGGACGGGGTGACCGTGCCCACGGGCTTCGTCTTCTCGATGGTCGTGCCGCCCCAGGGCGAGTGGGGCACCACGGTCGAGGTCCTGCCCACCGTCGAGGGCGAGGTGGTGGACGCCGCCTTCCCGCTCGACATCCCCCTGCACGAGACCGCCCCCGCCCGGCGGATCGCCAGCTGGCGCTCGGCCACCCCCGTCGTGGACACCGGCTCCCGGGCGCTGACGCAGGCGTTGCGCCAGAGCAGCGTCGATCTCAACGCCCTCCACATCACCGACCCGTTCCGCGGCCGGTACGTCGTGGCAGCGGGGGCGCCCTGGTTCATGACGCTGTTCGGCCGCGACTCCCTGCTCAGCGCCTGGCTCGCGCTGCCCTTCGACCCGAACCTCGCCCTCGGCACGCTCGAGGCGCTCGCCGCCGCCCAGGGGCGCGCGGTGGACCCACGCAGCGAGGAGGAACCGGGCAAGATCCTCCACGAGGTCCGGCGCGGGGTGGACCCCGGGCGGGCGCTCGGCGGCGGGAGCGTCTACTACGGCAGCGTCGACGCGACGCCGCTGTTCGTCATCCTCCTGGCGGAGGCCGCGCGCTGGGGCTGCGACCCGGAGCGGGTGCGGGCGCTGCTGCCGGCTGCGGACGCCGCGCTGGAGTGGGTCGAGCACTTCGGTGACGCCGACGGGGACGGCTTCGTGGAGTACCGCCGCAAGACCGACCGGGGACTGTTCAACCAGGGCTGGAAGGACTCCGCCGACAGCATCGGCTTCGCCGTCGGCCGCCTCGCCGAGCCGCCCATCGCGCTCCTGGAGGTCCAGGCCTACGTCTACGGCGCCTACCGGGCCCGCGCCGACCTGGCCGCCTTCCACGGGGACGAGGCGGGCCGGCACCGGTGGGAGGCGGCCGCGCAGGAGCTGCAGGCGCGGGTCGACGACGCCTTCTGGCTGCCGGACCGCGGGTGGTTCGCCCTCGCCCTCGACGCGGACAAGCGGCAGGTGGACGCGCTGACGTCGAACATCGGGCACGCCCTATGGACCGGGGTCGCGCTGCCGCACCGGGCGGACGACCTGGCCGGGCACCTGCTGTCGCCGGAGCTCTTCTCCGGGTGGGGGGTGCGCACGCTCGCGACGTCGATGACCCGCTACAACCCCGTGAGCTACCACAACGGCTCGGTGTGGCCGCACGACAACGCCCTCATCGTCGCCGGTCTGGTCCGGTACGGCCAGGTGGACGCCGCGCAGCGGATCGCCACCGCCCTCGTCGACGCGAGCGCCGCGTTCGGTGGCCGCCTGCCCGAACTCTTCTGTGGCTTCGACCGGACGACGACCCCGCTCCCGGTGCCCTACCCGGCGTCGTGCTCCCCCCAGGCGTGGGCGGCCGCCACCCCGATCTCGCTCGTCCGGTCACTCCTGCGCCTCAACCCCTGCGTGCCGCGCGGCGTCGTCGACGTCGCGCCCGTGGTCCCCGACTCCTGGGCGCCGCTGCGGCTGCGGGGCCTGCGGGTCGGCGCCACGGCCATGGACATCGACACGTCAGCGCCCGGTGCCGTGGCGAGCGCCCCGGTGGGCCTCGCGGTGACCCACGAGGGGTCGGCCCCGGTCGTCCCGGTCCCCGAGGGCGCCATGCTGGGATGAGCCGGTGCCGCGGTGGCCGCGTCGGGCAGGATGGCCGGGTGGACCCGCTGCACCTCGACCCGCTGCTCGTCGAGAAGCCCTGGGGCGGTCGGCGGCTGGCCGGCCTCGGTCGTTCCCTGCCGGAGGGGGTGGCGGTCGGGGAGTCGTGGGACGTCGCCGATCTCGACCCCGCGGCCACTGCGGTGCGGGACCCGGCGTCCCGGGTGAGCTGCGGACCGCTCGCGGGGCGGACGCTGGCCGAGGTCATCGCCGCGAGCGGTCCCGAGCTGCTGGGCACGGCGCGCCCCACGGCCGCCGGGCGCTTCCCGCTCCTCGTCAAGCACCTCGACGCCCGCGAGCACCTGTCCGTGCAGGTCCACCCCCCCGCGGAGGTGGTCGCCCGGTTCCCCGGCAGCCGCCTCAAGACGGAGTCCTGGGTGGTCGTCGCGGCGGAGCCGGGGGCCGGGCTGTTCCTCGGGGTGGCCGACGGCGTCGGGCCCGACGACGTCGAGAAGGCCGCCGGCACCCCGGATCTCGTCCCGATGCTGCGGCGGGTGCCGGCCCGCGTCGGCGACGTCCACCACCTGCCCGCCGGCCTGCTGCACGCGCTCGGCGCCGGGGTACTGGTGGCCGAGCCCCAGACGCCGTCGGACACCACCTTCCGTCTGTACGACTGGACCGAGGAGTACGGCCGGGCGCCGCGCGCCCTGCACCTCGACGAGTCCCTGACCTGTCTGCGGGCCGAGTGGGACGTCAACGTCTCCCCGCCCCCCCCGGTGGCGGGCGACGGGGTGGTGGTCGACACCGAGCACTACACCGTCACGCGGACCGCGTCCGGGCCCGGGGGCCGGGTCGACGTCCCGGTCCGGCCCACCGCCCGGGTGGTGGTGGTGCTGCGCGGCCAGCTGGCGGGGGAGGCCCTGGCAACGTCGCTCGGCCCGGGTCAGGTGGTGCTGCTGCCTGCGTCGTGGGCCGGGTCCGTGGTCGCCGCGCCCGGCACGACCTGGCTGGACATCGACCTGGTCAGCGGCTGAGGACGCCCGGCCGGCGGGCACCGGCGAGGATGAGGTCCAGCCCGGCGGCGAACGCCTCCGCGCCGGTCCGTGACACCAGGTGGCCCGCGGCCGCCGCCGTCAGCGGGAAGTCGGTCGGCGACAACCCGCCCAGGGTGCGGCGGACCTCGTCGGTCCTCGTGGCGGCGGCCCGGGAGGGGGTCGCCAGTTCCTGTGCCACCGCGCCGACGGTGTAGGACACGAGGGTCTGCAGGAGCCGCGCCGCGCCGGCCGGGGAGGTGCCGGCCGAGCCGAGGACCCCGAGCACCGCCTCGCAGGCCCGGACCGCGTGAGGTCCGAGCGGCGGGCGCGTCGCGAACCGCTGGGCGGCCGCGGGGTGGGCGAGCAGGATGCGGCGCAGGTCCAGGCACGTCGCCCGCAGCCGTCCGGGCCAGTCCCCGCTGGCGGGGACGACCAGCTCCGCCAGCACCGTGTCCGCCACGGCGTCGAGCAGGTCCTCCTTGTTGCGCACGTGCCAGTACAGGGCCATCGGGTCGCAGCCGAGCACCTCGGCCACCCGGCGCATCGACACCCCCGCGAGCCCCCGGGCGTCGCCGAGGTCGAGGGCCGCGGCCACGATCCGCTCGCGGGTCAGTCCAGGGACTCCGCGCCGGGGGGCCGTGGACACGGCCGTACTCTACGCCGTAGAGTCTGCTTCTACGCTGTAGAGGAGAATTCCGTGACGTCCGCAGAACCCGCCAAGCGCCCGCGTCGACGACGGCGGTACGTCGCGATCCCACTCGCGGTCCTCGTGGGAGGCGCCGCCGTGGCCGCGCTGTGGCCGTCGCCCATCGACGCGCGCGCCTGGCGACCGGGTCCGCCCCCGCCGCTGGCCGGCCCCTTCGCCGCCAACCGGGACCTGGCCCAGGGGCGCCTGCTGTTCCCGGAGTCGCTCCGGAACCCCGAGCACGTCGCCGTCGACGACCGGGGGCGGGTGTACACGGGAACGGTGGACGGCGTCGTGCATCGGATCGTGGATCCCACGGGCGACTCCCCGCGCCTGGAGGCGTTCGCCACGGTGCCCGGTCGGCCGCTCGGGATGGCCTTCCGCCCCGACGGGGACCTCGTGGTGGCCGCCGACGGCGGTGGTCTCCTCGCGATCTCGCCCGACGGCGAGGTCCGCCGCCTCAGCGACCGCCGGGCCAACAGCGTCGCCGTCGCGGCCGACGGCGCCGTCTACTTCTCGGAGGCCACCAGCCTGGCCGACCGCAACTTCCCGCTCGGCATGCTGGAGCAGCGTCCCTACGGTTCCCTGCTCGTGCTCCGGCCCGGGAGCGAGGAGCCCGTGATCCTGGTCGACGGGCTGGTGTTCGCCAACGGGGTGGCGCTGACGCCCGGGGACGAGGCCGTCCTCGTCGTCGAGTCCTTCCGCTACCGCATCCACCGCCACTGGCTAACCGGTCCGCGTGCAGGCGAGACCGAGCCGTGGGTCGAGGACCTGCCGGCCATTCCCGACAACCTGGCCACCGACGACCGGGGCAGGGTGTGGGTCGGTTTCAACGCCCCGCGCAGCGCCCTGCTGGACGTCACCCTCCATCCGCGGCCGTGGCTCAAGGACCAGGCCGCGAAGGCCGCTCCGCTGATCCGAGCGGCCGGCGGCGGCGCCCGCTACGGCCTCGTCGCCGCGTTCGACTCCTCGGGGGTCCCGGTGCGCAGCCTTCACGATCCCGACGGCGGATACCGGGGCACCAGCGCGGCCGTCCCGGACACCGAGGCCGGCCTCCTGTGGGTCGGGTCGCTCTTCGACGACGGACTCCTGGCGGTGCCGCTGCCGCGATGAGGCCAGGGGGACGCCGTCGCGGGCGTCGGCCTGACCCGCCGGTGGAGTGACATCTGGCGCGACTGTCCGTAGCGTCACGGTTACTGTGATTCCGACCCTCGCGAGCCCCACGGGCCGTACCCCGTTCGTCAGCTCGGCCCGCGGCCGGGTGCCGGGAGACCACGTCTGCTGGGCGTTCCGTGGCCCCGGCGACCTCGGGGCGGCAGCCCGCGACTTCGTCAGCGAGGGCCTCGCTCTCGGCGAGCGCGTCGCCTACGTCGGGCAGGGCAGCCAGGCGCTGCTGGCGCAGGCGCTTGACGACGTCGTCGGCCTGGACCACCACCTGCGCCGTGGTCACGTGATCGTCGCGTCGGTCGTCCGGGCCGACGGCACGGACTCCTCGGACCGCGTCGACGAGGTGGCCGCCCTGGCCGAGATGAGCGGCATCGCCCGGGCCGAGGGGTACACCGGTCTGCGGGTGCTCACCGACGTGACTCCCCGGGTGACGGGACCGCTGCGGCGGGCCGGGTACCTGGCCCTCGAGCACCGCCTCGACCGGCTCTGCCGCACCGGGGCGGTCACGGCGATGTGCGCCTACGACGTCGAGCGGCTCGGGGCGGCCGCCGTCGCCGAGCTGGCTGCGGCGCACTCGTCTGCCCGCGCCGGGACCACTCCCTTCGTGGTCCGGGCGGCGACGGCGGCGGATCTGTCGCTGGCCGGGCAGGTCGACGCGTTCTCGGCCGAGGCCCTGGAGCGGACGCTGCGCCGGCTGAACCTGCCGGTCCAGGGTGCGTCGGTGAGCGTGGACGTCGCCGAGCTGGACCTCGTCGACCATCACGGGCTTCTGGCGCTGGATCGCTGGGCCGAGTACCTGGGGGTGACGGTGGTGCTGCGGGGTGCCCGGCCACTGCACGCCTTCCTCGTCGACGAGCTCGGCCTGGACCGGGTCCGACCCGATCTCGACCCCGCCGCCTGACCCTCCCCGCCGCGACCGTCGTCACTCGCCGCAGGCAGGGGCCGCCCGCACGGGCGAGGCCCGCACCGGCGAGGCCCGCACCGGCGATTGTCGTCACTTGCCGGTCGGTGGGGCGGTGCACGTCGGCGAGTGGCGGCACTTGCCGGGCGTGGGGGGGCCGCGCGTCGGCGAGTGGCGGCACTCGCCGGGGATGGGGGGCGGCATGCACCATGGAGTCCGGACGCGAGGAGGCGGACATGGACCCGGCCATCACGGCAGAGATCGCCGCGGTGCTGCCGCCCGGCGCGGTGATCACGGATCCGGCGCGGCTGCGGACCTACGAGAGCGACGGGCTCACGCACTACCGGGCCATTCCCGGCCTGGTCGTCCTGCCCGAGACCACCGCCCAGGTCGCCGCCGTGGTCCGGGTCTGCGCCCGGCACGGGGTCCCGTTCGTCGCCCGGGGCTCGGGCACCGGACTGTCCGGCGGAGCCCTGCCGCGCACCGACGGGGTGCTCGTCGTGCTCTCCCGCATGCGGACGATCCGGGCGGTCCGGCCCGAGGACCAGCGCGCCGACGTCGAGCCCGGCGTGATCAACCTCGACGTGACGAAGGCGGCGAGCCCGCACGGTCACTACTACGCCCCCGACCCGTCGAGTCAGCTGATCTGCAGCATCGGCGGAAACGTGGCGGAGAACTCCGGCGGGGCGCACTGCCTCAAGTACGGGTTCACGACGAACCACGTGCTCTCCCTCGAGCTGGTGACGGCCGACGGCGAGGTCGTCCCCCTCGGCACGGACGCCCCCGATGCACCCGGTTACGACCTCGTGGGGGCGGTCGTCGGGTCCGAGGGCACCCTCGGCGTGGTGACGGCGGCGACGGTCCGGCTGGTCCGCAGCCCCGAGGAGGTCCGCACCGTCCTCGCAGGGTTCCGCAGCACCGACGACGCCGGTGCCGCCACGTCGGCGATCATCGCGGCCGGTGTCGTGCCCGCGGCGATCGAGATGATGGACTCCCTCGCCGTCGAGGCGGCCGAGGCCGCCGTCCAGTGCCGCTATCCCGAGGGCGCCGGCGCCGTGCTCGTCGTCGAGGTCGACGGCCCGGCGGCCGAGGTCGATGCCGAGCACGTCGCCGTGGAACGGCTGTGCCGCGAGCACGGCGCCTTCGAGGTCCGCGCCGCCTCCGACGCCGCCGAGCGGGCGCTGATCTGGCGCGGGCGCAAGTCCGCCTTCGCCGCGGTCGGCCGGATCAGCCCGGACTACCTGGTCCAGGATGGCGTCATCCCGCGCACCGCGCTGCCCGAGGTCCTCCGCGAGATCGCGGAGCTGTCCCGGCAGTCCGGGGTCCGGGTGGCGAACGTCTTCCACGCCGGCGACGGCAACCTCCACCCGCTGGTGCTCTTCGACGGGTCGGTCCCCGGAGCGGAAGCCGCCGCGGAGCGGGTGAGCGGGGCGATCCTCGACCTGTGCGTCGCCCGCGGCGGGTCCATCACCGGCGAGCACGGGGTCGGCGTCGACAAGGCCGCGTACCTGCCGCGGATGTTCAGTGACGCCGACCTCGACACCATGCAGCTCCTTCGGTGCGCGTTCGACCCGGCGGGACTGGCGAACCCGGGCAAGGTCTTCCCCACCCCGCGACTGTGCGGGGAGGCGCCGGGTCCACGGCGTGGCGTGCACCCGCTGCAGGCCGCCGGCCTGGCGGAGATCTTCTGATGCCCGAGGTCGACGGGGTCCCGGTGGGTGCCGTGGCCCGGCCGGAGTCCACCGCCGAGGTCGCCGACGTGCTGCGGGCCGCCGCGGCCGACGGACTCGCCGTGGTGCCGTGCGGGCGGGGCACCAGGCTCACCTGGGGCCGGCCCCCGGCCCGCGCCGACCTGCTCCTCGACCTGTCGGCCATGGACCGCGTCGTCGAGCACGCCGCCGGCGACCTCGTCCTCGTCGCCGAGGCCGGGGCCACCCTGGCATCGGTGGCCGCGGTCACGGCCGGGGCCGGCCAGCGCCTGGCGATCGACGAGACCGTGCCGGGGGCCACGGTGGGCGGCACGGTGGCCACGGCGACCAGCGGACCGCTGCGGGTGCTGGTCGGTGGGGTGCGGGACCTGCTCCTCGGGGTGACGCTGGTACGGGCGGACGGCACGGTGGCCCGGGCTGGCGGCAAGGTCGTGAAGAACGTCGCGGGCTACGACCTCGCGAAAGTCGTCACGGGGTCCTTCGGGACGCTGGCTGTGATCACCGAGGCCGTGTTCCGGCTCCACCCGGTGCCGGCTGCGCACCGGTTCCTCCGGGTGTCGTCCGCCGACCCCGCCGTCCTCGCGACGCTGGCCGCGGCGGTCCGGCAGTCCCCGGTCGTGGCCTCGGCGCTGGAGGTCGACCTGCCGCCCGAGGGTGCGGGCTCGCTGACTGTGCTCCTGGAGGGCACCCCCGACGGCGTCGCCGGGCGGGTTGCCGTCGCGGCCGGTCTCCTGCCAGGTGCGCAACAGGCGGATGAGCCGCCGGCGACGTGGGCCGCCCACCCATGGGATCCGGCGGCCGGGGGCGACGCCCGCGCCACGGCGCTCAAGGTCACCTGCCGGCTGGGCGGCCTCGCCGAGCTGCTGTGCGCCGCCCGGACGTCCCCGGTCGCGATCCACCTGCGTGGCTCGGCCGGCGTGGGTGTGCTCTTCGGGGCGATCCCGGCCGGCACCGACCCGGCGGCCACCGCGGCCGCGGTGGCCGCCCTGCGGGCCACGGCCGTCCGGCTCGGGGGTTCCCTCGTGGTGCTCGACGCGCCGGCGGCGGTCAAGGCCGCCGTCGACGTCTGGGGACCGGTGCCCGGTCTCGAACTCATGCGCCGCGTCAAGCGGCAGTTCGATCCCGACGGGCGGCTGTCGCCCGGTCGCTTCGTGGGAGGCATCTGATGGCGGCAGGACCCGACCCCGACCTCGTCGCCGACTGCGTGCACTGCGGCTTCTGCCTGCCGACGTGCCCCACCCACCTGCTGTGGGGCGAGGAGATGGACTCTCCGCGGGGACGTATCCACCTCATGCAGCAGCGGATCGAGGGCGCCCCGCTGAGCGAGGCGATGGTCGGCCACTGGGACGCCTGCCTGGGCTGCATGGCCTGCGTCACGGCGTGCCCGTCGGGCGTACGGTACGACGTCCTCATCGAGGCCACCCGCACCCGGGTGGAGGCCGAGCACGAGCGCCGGCGCGGCGACCGCTGGTTCCGTGCCCTGGTGTTCGCCCTGTTCCCGCACCCGGGGCGGTTGCGTGTCCTGCGTCCCCTGCTGCGTGCGTACCAGGCGCTGCGTCTGGACCGGCTGGTGCGCCGCAGCGGGCTCCTGCGCCGGGTCTCGCCCCGGCTCGCTGCCCTCGAACGGCTGGCCCCGCCACTCGGCCCGATCGAGCGCGTGCCCCTCCGGACGCCCGCGTCCGAGGCAGTCGGGCGCCGTGCGGTGGTCGCGATGCTCACCGGCTGCGTCCAGCGGGAGTTCTTCCCGGGCGTCAACGCCGCCACCGCTCGGGTGCTCGCCGCCGAGGGCTGCGACGTCGTGGCCCCCACGCAGCAGGGCTGCTGCGGGGCGCTGTCGGTGCACAACGGTCGAGAGGCCGAGGCGCAGCGCTACGCCCGCGCCCTGGTCGACGCCTTCGAGGCCGCCGGGCCGGTGGACGCCGTCGTGGTCAACGCTGCCGGGTGCGGCTCGGCGATGAAGGAGTACGGCCGCCTGCTGGCCGGCGACCCCCGCTACGCCGAACGGGCGGCACGGTTCGCCGCCGCGGTGCGCGACGTGTCGGAGTTCCTCGTCGAGCTGGGCCCGGTGGCCACCCGCCACGAGGTGGCCGCCACCGTCGCCTACCACGACGCCTGTCACCTGTCGCACGCGCAGGGCATCCGCCGCGAGCCGCGGGAACTGCTGGCGGCGGTGCCTGGCCTGCGGCTGCAGGAGGTCCCGGACGCGGAGATCTGCTGTGGCTCCGCCGGGATCTACAACGTCCTGCACCCGGGGGCGGCGGGCGAGCTGGGTGACCGCAAGGCGACCGGCATCCTCGCGACCGGCGCCGACACGGTCGTCACCGCGAACCCCGGGTGCCTGCTCCAGATCCGCTCGGCCCTGGAGCGCGCCGACCACCCGCTGCGCCTCGTCCACACGGTGGAGGTGCTGGACGCCTCGATCCGCGGCGCTGACCTTGATCCCTGACGGCCGGTCGGATCGCCGCCTGCTGGGTGATTCGGGGTCGGCCACGCACCGTCGGGTGGCCGAAGTTGGCCGGGCGGGACATGGGAGTCATCGCCCGTGCGCGGACAGTAGCTCACCTGGGCGGGTCGCGCCATACCCTTCGGCACGATCAGCCGCATACGCGCGATGGTGGACTCGGGTGGGCGGGGCGCAGCGACCGAGTCGGTCGACCTGACAGGGTGGGACCCGTGCCTGTCGACGGAGTCGTGGCCCTGGTGACGGGGGGAGCGTCCGGCCTCGGCCGGGCAGTGGTCGAGCGGCTGGTGGGGGAGGGGGCGTCGGCCGTCATCGCCGACCTGTCGTCCTCGCCCGGCGCCGCGGTGGCGGAGTCCCTGGGGGCGCGGGTCCGGTTCTCGCCTACGGACGTGAGGTCCCCGGCGGACGTGTCCGCCGGGCTCGATGCGGCCCAGGAGCTCGGCGACCTCCGGGTGGTCGTGACCTGCGCGGGCGTGGCGACACCGGGACGCATCCTCGGCCGGGAGGGACCGCTGTCCCTCGACCGCTTCCGGGAGGTCGTGGACGTCAACCTCGTGGGGACCTTCAACGTGCTCCGGCTCGCTGCCGAGCGGATGGCCCGCCTGGAGCCCCGCGACGGCGGGCGAGGCGTCGTCGTCATGACGGCGTCGGTGGCCGCCTTCGAGGGCCAGGTCGGCCAGGCCGCCTACGCCGCGTCGAAGGCCGGGGTCCACGGGCTGACGATCTGCGCCGCCCGGGACCTCGCCCAGCACGGCATCCGGGTCTGTGCCGTGGCCCCGGGCATCTTCGACACCCCGATGCTCGCCGGGCTGTCCGAGGCGGCCCGGCAGTCCCTGGGTGCCCAGGTCCCGCACCCGAGCCGGCTCGGCCGGCCCGAGGAGTTCGCCGCTCTGGTCTCCCACCTCGTCGCCAACCCCATGCTGAACGGCGAGACCGTCCGCCTGGACGGGGCGCTGCGGATGGCCCCCCGCTGACGCCTCACCCGGTCCCTGACGTCGGCTCCGGCGAGCTCCCTCACGCTCCCGGGTAGTTGCGACCCCTCTGTGACCCCGTGTGACCGGAGCCCTCGGTCTCCGTCGTTCTCGGTGGGCGGTCGTACGCTTCGCCGTCGTGACCGATGCCCCGCCCGGCGGCGGGGCCTGGCAGCCGAGGCCAATGGCACCCGTGGTCGGACTCCTGCACCCGGGTTCGCACGGACCCTGACCCGCGACGCCGGGGCCGCCGAGGACCTGGCTCAGGAGGCGCTGGCACGGGCCCGGGGACCCGGGTCACGGGCGACGGGTAGCCTGCGGAGGCGGTCGCCTGGTGCGTGCGTCCGCGGTGGGAGGTCCGGTGGCTGCCAAGGTCTTCCAGGGGCGGCGGGGACGCGACCCGCGTCTGCCCCCCGGCCAGTACGACGTCGGGTCCTCCTTCCCGGTGCTCACCGCGGAGGCGACGCCCAACGTCCGCCTCGACCGGTGGTCGTTCCGGGTCGACGGCCTGGTGGCCGCTCCGCGGGAGTGGACGTGGTCCGATGTCGCGGGCATGTCCGCGCGGACCTGGCGGGGCGACATCCACTGCGTGACCACGTGGTCCAAGCTCGACACGTCGTTCACCGGGATCCCTCTCGACGACCTGCTCGCGGAGGTCGACGTGGCTCCCGGGGCGAGTCACGTCGTCGCGTGGTCCAGCACCGGCTACACCACCAACCTGCCGATCGAAGACGTGACCGGCGGCCGGGCGTGGCTGGTGTGGGAGCACGAGGGCCGGCCCCTGCCGGTGGAGCACGGCGGGCCCGTCCGGATGCTCGTGCCGCACCTGTACTTCTGGAAGAGCTCCAAGTGGGGTCGCCGGGCTGCGAGTGCTCGACCACGACGAGCCGGGGTTTTGGGAGACCCGCGGTTACCACCAGCGCGGGGACCCGTGGGCGGAGGAGCGCTACGACGGTGACTGACCCCGCCGTCGGACCGGCGCCACCGGCCCGGGCGGTCGGTGGCGGGCTGCCGCAGCTGCCCGCGATGACGGCGTCGCCGCCGCGCCGACTGCCGCCCGGAGGCGCCCGTCGGCACTGGCAGACGGCTCGGGTGGTCGAGGTCAGGCCCGAGGCGGCGCGGGTCCGGACCTACCGGCTGACGCTTCCCGACTGGCAGCGCCACGTCGCCGGCCAGCATTACGTCGTCCGCCTCGTCGCTGCCGACGGCTACCGGGCCGAGCGGTCGTACAGCGTCGCGAGCCCGCCCGACGACGAGGGCCACATCGAGCTGACCGTCGAGCGGCTGCTCGACGGGGAGGTCTCGGCCTACCTGTTCGACGCCGTCGAGCCGGGCGACGAGCTGACCGTGCGGGGACCCTTCGGCGGCTGGTTCGTCTGGCGCGGCGACGTCCCGGCGGTGCTGGTCGGGGGCGGCTCCGGCGTGGTCCCCCTGATGGCGATGCTGCGGCACCGGCGGCGGCGGGCGGCGGAGGTGCCGGTGAGGCTCGTCGTGTCCGTGCGGTCCCCCGCGGACCTGATCTATGCAGGGGAGTACGGCGACGAGAGCACGGTCGTGTACACCCGGTCGGCCCCACCCGAATGCCCCAGGCCGCCCGGCAGGCTGCGGGCGGAGGATCTCGCGCCGGCGCTGCTCCCCGGGGCGACGGTGTACGTCTGCGGCTCGGCCGCGTTCGCGGGTCACGCCGAGGCCCTCGTACTCGGCCTGGGAGTGCCGCCCGGGGACATCCGGGTGGAGCGCTTCGGGCCCGGCTGACCGTTCCCGGATCGACGGCGGCGCCGGCCTCGTCGCCGAGATGGCATCGCCGTGGGGCGATACCATCGCTTGGTGCCGATGAATCGAGAGGGCGGTGTGTGTGTCGCCGCGGACATCGCGGCCGGGATGACCCCCGCCGTGGCCCTGTTCCGGTCGCTGGCGGACGGGACCCGGCTGCGGATCGTGCAACGGCTCGCCGCCGGGGAGGCACGGGTGATGGACCTGACCGGCGAGCTGGGGCTGGCCCAGTCGACGGTGTCCCAGCATCTCGCCTGCCTGCGCGACTGCGGACTGGTGGACAGCCGCACCGAGGGCCGACAGTCGTTCTACGCACTGACGCGGCCCGAGCTCATGGACCTGCTCGTGGCTGCGGAGGGCGTGCTGGCGGCCACCGGCTCCGCGGTCGCGCTGTGCCCCGCCGCGCCCGGGTCCGGCGTCGCGGCGGTGGGGGGGTGAGCGCCACCGGCGCAGCTGCCGCCGTCCTCACCCCGGGGCGACGCGCCCGGCTCCACCGTCGCAGCCTGCACCTGGCGTACGCGACCGCGGGCTACAACCTCGTCGAGGGCGTGGTGGCGGTGGCCGCGGGCGCCGTGGCGTCCTCGACCGCGCTCATCGGTTTCGGTGTCGACTCGTTCCTCGAGGTCTCCAGCGCCCTGGTGGTGATCTGGCAGTTCCGGTCGCGGGTGCCCGAGGCCCGCGAACGGCTCGCGCTGCGGCTCATCGCGGTCTCGTTCCTGGCGCTCGCGGCCTGGATCACCGTCGACGCCTCACGCTTCCTGCTCGGTCGCGGCGAGGCGGAGCCCTCGCCGGTCGGCATCGGGCTGGCGGCCGTGTCCGTCGTGGTGATGCCCCTGCTGGTGTGGGTCAAGCGCCGCACTGGCCGTGAGCTGGGGTCGGCGACGGTCGTGACGGACGCCACGCAGACTCTGCTGTGCACCCACCTGTCGGCCGTCCTGCTGGTCGGCCTCGTCCTGACGGCCTGGCTGGGCTGGTCCTGGGCCGACCCGGTCGCGGCCCTCGTCATCGCCGCCGTCGCGGCCCGGGAGGGCGTGCGGGCGTGGCGGGGGGAGCAGTGCGACGACTGCGCTGTCACGCCTCGGTGACGGGAGGGTCCCTTCCGTCACCGGGCTCCGGGTGATTCGCGCCGGAGCTGCTGAGTGTTCATGGGGACGAAGGTGTCGACCAGCCCGTCGTCCTCCTCGCCGCCGACGAACTCCGCCGCCAGCTGTGATCCGGAGTTCACAGCTGCCGAGGTGCCGTGGTCGTCGTCGGGCTCCGACCGACAGCGCGGACACAGCGCGGGCACCGTGCGCGGACCCCGCTCTACCCTCGCCTCATGGCGGGCGTCGCATGGTGAGTTTCGAGGACAAGCCGCTGCTCGATCTCACCGTCGAGGAGTGGGAGGTCTACCTCGACAACGATCCGTCTCCCGGCGGCGTCCGGCTGAAGCTGCGCAAGAAGTCCTCGTCGGCGCCCGGCATGACATGGGACGAGGCGCTCGAGGTGGCCCTGTGCCACGGGTGGATCGACGGCATGCTCAAGCGCTTCGACGACGACTACGTCCAGCAGGTCTTCACCCCGCGACGCCGGAACTCCTCGTGGTCACAGATCAATGTCGCCCACGTCGAGCGCCTCACGCGCGAGGGCAGGATGCGGCCGCCGGGCCTCGCCGAGGTCGAGCGGGCGAAGAGCGACGGCCGATGGGACCAGGCATACCGACAGAAGGATGCCCAGCCGCCGGCCGACCTCCAGGCTGCCCTCGAGGCGAACCCCGCCGCCGCGGCCTTCGTCGATGGCCTGCCCTCGGTGGAGCGGTTCCGGATCTACTTCCGCCTCTCGCGGATCAAAACCCCGGCGACCCGGGCCGCACGAATCGCCGACGTCGTGGCGAAGGCCGCGCGCGGCGAACGGCACTACCGCTGAGCAGCGGAGCACGGTGGACGACCGAGCCTTCCGATCGCGGCTGGGGTTCCAGTACGTCACGACACGCCCTGCGGGCGCAGCACGAGCGCGCCGCCGCCGCGGCCGGTGGGGACGAGGTGACCTCGACCTCGTCAGACCCCCTTCTGCAGTTCTTCGGAGAACATCACGAGGATGCCGCTGGGGCCGCGGAGGTAGGTGAGCTGGTAGACGTCCTCGTAGGTGGCGACGCCGCGCAGCGGATGGCAGCCGTGCCGAGCTGCGATCTCGAGGGCGGCGTCGATATCGTCGACAACGAAGGCGATGCGGTGCATGCCGATGGTGTTCGGTTGGACGGGCTCGGCCTCGATCGCGTCCGGGTGCACGTACTGGAACATCTCGAGGCGACCGTTGCCGTCGGGTGTCTGGAGCATGGCGACGTCGACGGTGTTGCCGTCCAGACCGACGGCGGTGTCCGCCCACTCGCCGCTGACCCGGGCGCGTCCGAGCACTGTCAGGCCGAGGTCGGTGAAGAAGGCGATCGCGGCTTCGAGATCACGGACGGCGATCGCGACGTTCTCGAGTCTGATCGTCATGGCACCTCCCGGTGTCAAGAGCTGCGGCCGGAATGAAGAGGCCCGCCGGGACCGCCGCACGGGCCTTCTCCGCCGAGGACCGGGATCGAGGGCGCTCACCGGTCCGCACGGTTGAAGGTCACATGGGCAACTCCGCTCGGGGACGACGTGGCCTCGACCCGGTGATCCTTCTCGATGCCCCCAAGCCCGTTCCAGAGCGTACGCCCCGGGCCGAGCAGGATCGGGACCACCACGACATGAAGGTGGTCCACCAGCCCTGCGGCGAGGAAGTCCTGGATGATGGTGGGGCCGCCGCCGAGGCTGATGGCCGTCAGCGACTTGCACCGGCGGTGTTTGGGCTGGTCACAGAAGGAGAGCGGGCGACGGGAATCGAACCCGCACCGTCAGTTTGGAAGAGTACCGGGGGCTGGCAGCCCTGGGCTCTACCAGCGACTTTGTCTTCCGCGGTGCCGTCGGAACTTGCGTCATGCGCTCTGATCGACCCCAGTTCGTGTCACGACTCGTGTCACGTGGGCGCGCAGCGGGCGCCGGTGGTGCGGGCCGGGCGCACCGGTTCGTTGTCCGGGCTCGGTTGATGCTTGACGGAACCGCCAGCAGGTCGAAACGGCTCAGCACCAGCTGCGGGTGGGTCCGCGAGAGGTCGTTCAGATGGTTGGCGGCACTGCGCCGCACCACGTCGACCGGGTCATCGACGAGGATGGCGAGCAACGGCAGGGCGCGCTCGGGGGCCGGCGGGATCGCCTCGCC
>JBHJOS010000115.1:0-9456 GCA_050329415.1 Kineosporiaceae bacterium | reverse complement strand
CCCAGTGGAAAGACCGGGAAGACCGGTGGCCTCACCACGCCGCCACCCCGAACCGCCACGAATCAAGATCAAGAACGACCCGACACGATCACACAGAACTCACTCGGTGGATCCGGGCTGAGACTCCAGTCCGGGGTCATCGCCCTGGTCTGGAAGGCCCGTTCGAGGCCGTCGCCCGGGCCGTGCACGACGTTGTGCCCGACCAGGGCTGATCGTCGACTTATCGACGATCTCGTTGAGGTGATCGTCGATAAGTCGACGATCCTCCAGTGACACGCCGCACGAGGCGAGTTGATCGTCGACAAATCGATGATCTCCACCTTGTGATCGTCGATTTGTCGAGGATCGGTGGGGGTGGGGCGAATCGGCACGCGCCTTGCTGGGGCCAGCACCAGAGCGGACGTCCGGCCGGCCCCCTCGCGGCGGTCGTCGGCTTGGTCGAGCGTGAGACGCAGGTCCACGAGACGACGAAGACGACGAGGTGGAGGAACGAACCATGGATGACCTCAGGACCATCGGACGGACGACGGGGGCGTGGTACCTCGCTCTCGCCGTCATCGGCATGCTCGGCTTCCTGCTCGTGCGGCCGGCGATCGTCGCCGACGGTGACCCCGCGCAGACGCTGGCCAACCTGACCGACCGGGAGGCTCTGGCCCGGGTCGGCGTGCTGCTCGAGATGGGCATCGTCGCCGCGCAGGCGCTCGCCGCGGTCTGGTTCTACCGGCTGTTCCGTGGTGCGGGTGCCCCGTGGGCGGGCTTCGCCGTGGCCGCGTTCGGCCTCATGAATGCGGCGGCCATCATGGCCAGCGGAGCTTTCATGGCGACCGCGGTGGCCGTGGCGGGCAACCCCGCGCTGGCACCGGGCGGTGACGAGGCCGCGACCGTCGGTCTCCTGTTCGAGCTCAGCACGAACAGCTGGGCCATGGGCACGCTGTTCTTCGGGTTCTGGCTCATCCCCATGGGATGGGCCGCCCTGTCCACCCGGCGGTTCCCGAGGGTCCTCGGCTGGATTCTCGTCGTCGGCGGCGTCGGCTACGCCGTCAGCGGCTTCGTCGCGCTGGGGCTCGCGGATCCGCCCGCCGTCCTCGTCGAAGCGCTGACCATCCTGGCGACCGTCGGCGAGTTCTGGATGATCGCCTATCTGCTCGTCCGCGGCATCCGCCCGGAGCCGGCCGGGCCGCGTGAGCACGAAAGGGACACGGTCACCTCCGCGCACGCGTGACGGAGATCGGTCACAGGGTGTGTTCCAGCTCGTCACGCCGCCGAAACGATCGGTGACGAGGATTCCGCCATGCGCGTCGACGTCCACTACTACGGCGGCGTCCCCATGACCGACGTCGGTGCCGGACCGCCCGCCCCGACCGACCGCCGCTACGGCAACACCGCCGTCGTCGCCGGCTACGACAACCTCGTCCACTGGGCCGGGACGGCGGATCGGCTCGGTTACCACACGATGTGGCTGACCGAGCATCACTTCCAGTACGAGGGCTACGAGGTCACCCCGAACCTCGTCCTGTTCGGCGTCCACCTGGCCGGCGTGACGCGACGACTGCACGCCGGGCAGATGTTCAACGTGGTCCCGCAGTGGCACCCGCTGCGCCTGGCCGAGGACATCGCGATGGCCGACATCCTCACGGGCGGGCGGATGGAGGTCGGCATCGGCCGCGGCACCGTCCCCCGGGAGGCGCGCAGCCTCGGCAGCGTCGTCGCCTCCGGCGACAACGACATGAGCCGGGCCGACAACGAGACGAACTGGGAGCTGTTCGCCGAGGGCCTGGAGGTCATGCGCCTGGCGTGGCGGAACGAGCGGTTCTCGTTCTCCGGCAAGCACTTCACGTTCCCGCCGCCGGGCATCCCCGACCGCGGCAGCACCGTCACCGAGCTCACCCTGATCCCGCGGCCCACCCGCGAGCTGCCGCTCGTCATGCCGATCAGCCCTGGCCGGACCACGGAGTTCGCGGCCGCCCACGACGTCGGCGGGGTGGTCGCCCTCGCCAGCCCGTCCGCCACGAAGCGGTTGTGGGACTCCTACGGCGAGGCCGCCGAGCGCCACGGCCGGTCCCTCGCCCCGGGGGAGAAGCGGGTCCTCAACATCCACGTCCACGTCGCCCGCACCCGCGAGCAGGCGATGGCCGAGGCGCGCCCCGGACACGACGAGTTCTGCAAGTTCCTCTCACCGTACGGCCGGTTCCGGGCCTACCTCCCGCCCGGCGAGACCGCCCCCCGGCCGTTCACCTTCCGTCCGACGCTCGAGGAGTCCATGGACCTCCAGGTCATGGCCATCGGGTCGATCGCCGACGTCGTCGACACCCTCGGCGGGTACGCCGAGCTGCTCGACCTGCAGCATCTCGTCCTGTTCCCGGACCTTCCCGGGCACTCCCGGGAGTCGATGGACGAACAGCTGCACCTCATCGCCGAGGAGGTCCTGCCCCGCCTCGGCATCGCCCTGCCGACCGCGCCGTGACCCCCGCCCCGCTCGCCTCCTGCCCGAAGGAGATGACCTACGGGCCCTGCGGCGGGGTCGCCCCCGACGGTGGGTGCGAGACCGGAGCCGGCCGGTGCGCCTTCCTCGGCGTCCCGCTGCCCCGCTGGTCGGGCCAGGCGGCGCCGGAGCCGGCCGACGCCTTCGCAGGCATGCGACGGCCGCTGGTCATCGCCGACCTCCCCGCCCGGGCGCTCGACCTGGCGTCCCTGCGGGAGTGCGCGGCCGCCGTCTCCGGGGCGGTCGACGCGGTGCTCCTCGGGGACCACGGCGGCGAGCGGGTGCAGTTCCCGCCCGCGCTGCGCGCCCACTGGGTGCAGGCCCAGGGCGTGCGGGTGTGGGCGGGCCTCAACTGCCGCGACCGTAACCGGGTGGCGCTGGAGGGCGAGCTCGCCGGCCTCGCCGAGGTCGGCGTCGCCGGTGTCCACTGCGTCACCGGGGACCATCCGGCCCTCGGGCACCGGGCGGACGCCAAACCGGTGTTCGACCTCGACTCCACCCGCCTGGCCGCGCTCGCCTCGGCCGCCGGGCTGCCGGTGTCCGTGGCCGAGAACCCGGGTGCGCCACCCGTCGACGGGCGCGCCGCGCGGCTGGCCGAGAAGGTCCGCGCCGGGGCGACCGCCTGTTTCGTCAACCACACCACTGGCCCCGCCGCGGTCGGCGCCTTCACCGCGGCCGCGCTCGCCGCGGGCGCCACCGTGCCGTTCGTCGCCTGCGTCCCGATCGTTCTCGACGAGGCCACGGCGGGGGTGCTCCGGTCGTTCACCGGGCTGGCCCTGCCGCCCGGCTACGTCGAGGGCATCCTCGGCGCGCGGGACCCGCTGCGGGCCGGGGTGGCCGCCGCGGTCGCGCTCTCGCAGGCGCTGCTGGAGGTCCCGGGGGTCCGCGGGGTCAACCTGTCCGGTGGCGGCGGGCCCGGCTCGGCCCTGCCCCCGCCGGTGGTGGCCGGCGCGCTGGCCGCCGTCGCCCGGGCCCTGCGGTGAGGCCATGAGGAGGTTCGCGTGACGGTGCTCCGCGGGGCGCTCGTCGACGGCGCACCGGCCGACGTCACCATGAACCCCGGCACGGGTGTGATCACAGGGGTCCGTCCGGCCGGGACCGCGGTCCCGGCACCCGGCGAGCCGGTGGAGGAGCTCGCCGGCTACCTGCTGCTGCCCGCCCCGGCCGAGCCGCACGCCCACCTCGACAAGGCCCTCCTCGGGCAACGGGCGCCGAACCGGACCGGCGACCTCGCGGGCGCCGTCGCGGCCATGCTCGCGATCCTGCCGTCCGTCACGCCCCGCGACCTGCGGGATCGGTCGCGGGCGGCGGCCCTGTCGGCCCTGGCGCACGGGGCCACGGCGGTCCGCAGCCACGCCGACGTGGGGGTGCACACAGGGCTTCGTCACGTCGAGGCGCTGCTCGACCTCCGCGAGGAGCTGCGGGACGTCCTCACCCTGCAGGTGGTGGCCCTCGCCGCGGCCCCGCTCACGGGCCGCGACGGCGCGGCCAACGCCCGCCTGCTCCACGCCGCGCTGGCCGCGGGCGCCGACGTCGCCGGCGGCTGCCCCCACCTGGACCCGGATCCGCCCGGGTGCATCGACGTCGTCCTCGACGCGGCTCAGGCCGCCGGGGTCGCCGTCGACCTCCACGCCGACGAGACCACGGACCCCGCCTCGGACGACCTCGCCGTCCTGGCGGCGGCGGTCGTGGGGCGCGCCTTCCCGTACGGGGCCACCGCGAGTCACTGCGTGAGCCTGGGGAGCCAGCCCCCCGGGACGGCGGCGGCCACGGCGCGTGCCGTGGCCGCCGCCGGGATCGCCGTCGTCACGCTCCCCCAGACGAATCTCTACCTCCAGGGTCGCGGTCACCACCAGTCGGTTCCGCGCGGCCTGACCGCGGTCCGGGCGCTGCTGGACGCCGGGGTGACCGTCGCGGCGGGCGGCGACAACGTCCAGGACCCGTTCAACCCGCTGGGGCGGGGGGACCCGCTGGAGGCCGCGGCCCTGCTGGTCGCCGCCGGCCACCTGCTTCCCGCGCAGGCGTACCGGGCGGTGAGCGACGACGCCCGGCGCGCGATGGGACTGCCCCCGGTGGCCGTGTCCCCCGGGAGCCCGGCGGACCTGCTGGCGGTGCGGGCGGGCTCGATCGCCGAGGCCCTGGCCACCCTCAGCCCGGACCGGGTCGCGGTGCGAGCCGGCCGGGTGGTGGCGCGGACCCGGGTGACCCGGGAATGGCCGCACATGACGGCCGTGTGACGGTACCCGGAGGATCGGGGCCCGGCCGACACGAACTCTTCACGCCTCGGCGACCGGGGGGAAACGGCTCGGGCGTCACAGTGACCCCGTGGCGACCCGATCCGTGACGCCGGCCCCTCCCGCGGCGCCCGACGACGCGCCGGGCCCGGCCCGGCGGCTGCGGTTCCGCGGGGTCGAGAAGGCGTTCGGAGACGGCACGGTCGCGCTCAGCGGTGTCGACCTGGAGGTGAACCAGGGTGACTTCGTCACCGTGGTGGGCCCGTCGGGGTGCGGCAAGAGCACCCTGCTGCGCCTCGCCTCGGGACTGGAGCGCGCCACCGGCGGGACCGTCGAGGTCCCGGCGACCCGGGTCGGGTACGTCTTCCAGGACCCCACCCTGCTGCCGTGGCGCACCGTCCGGCGCAACGTCGAGCTGCTGGCGGAGCTCCACGGCGCCCCGCGGCGGGACCGGGCCGCCGCGGCGCGGGCCGCCATCGACCTCGTCGGGCTCACCGGGTTCGAGTCGCACCTGCCCCGGGCGCTGTCGGGCGGGATGCGGATGCGGACGTCCCTGGCCCGGTCGCTGGTGCTCGACCCCGACCTGTTCCTGTTCGACGAGCCGTTCGGTGCCCTCGACGAGATCACCCGCGAGCGGCTGAACGACGAGCTGCTCCGCCTGTTCGCGGCCGAGCGGTTCGCTGCTCTCTTCATCACCCACTCCGTGGGCGAGGCCGTCTACCTCTCGACCCGGGTCCTCGTCATGAGCGGGCGGCCGGGCCGGATCGTCGCCGAGCACGACGTGCCCTTCCCCTATCCCCGCGATCCCCGGCTGCGGTTCGCCCCCGAGTTCGGCCACCTCTGCGGCGCGGTGTCGGCCGCCCTGCGGGAGGGCCACTCGTGACTGTTGCCACCGTCCCCGACGCGCCGGCCGCCACCGGTGCGGCGGCGGCCCCGGGGGAGCGCACCGGGCGCGACGGGGCCCGCTGGCGGGGGATCGTCCCGCCCGCGGCCGTGGCCGTCCTGTTCCTGGGTCTGTGGTACGGGATCTCCTACCTCGCCTTCCCCGACCCCGTCCGCCGCAGCGTGCTGCTGCCCCCGCCGCACCAGGTGGTCGAGGGCGCCTTCCTCGACCCGGCGAGGGCCGCCGAGCTCGTCGGCTCGCTGTGGCTGACGACCCAGGTCGCCCTGGTGGGGCTGGCGTTCGCCATCGTCCTCGGGATGTCGACGGCGATCCTCATGAGCCAGGCCCGCTGGCTGGAGAGGTCGCTGTTCCCCTACGCGGTGATCCTCCAGACCATCCCGATCCTCGCGCTGGTGCCGCTGCTCGGGTTCTGGTTCGGGTTCGGGTTCACCGCCCGGGTCATCGTGTGCGTCCTCATCGCCCTGTTCCCGATCATCGCCAACACCCTGTTCGGGCTGCGCTCCGCCGACGCCGGGATGCACGACCTCTTCACCCTGCACGGCGCGAGCCGCTGGACCCGCCTGGTGCGGCTGCAGTTGCCCGCGGCCCTGCCCGCGACCTTCGCCGGCCTGCGGATCGCCGCCGGGCTGTCCGTGATCGGCGCCGTCGTCGGGGACTTCTTCTTCGCCCAGGGCCGCCCGGGGATCGGCCGCCTCATCGAGGTGTACCGGTCCCGGCTGCTCATCGAGGAGATGTTCGGCGCGATCCTGCTCGCCTCGTCACTCGGGGTCGTGGTCTTCCTGCTGTTCGGCTGGCTCGCTCGCCGGGCCATCGGCTCCTGGCACGACGTCGGCTCGACCGGCCCCTGACCACGCCGCGGCACAGCGGCGCCACCCCACCCGAGGAGACCGTCATGCGACCCGTCCGTCCTGACCCGCCCGGCGCCCGCCGGCGGGCCCTCGCCGTCACCGCAGCCGCCGCGGCCGCCGCCGCCCTCGTCGCCTGCGGCGGTGAGACCGCCGCCGACGGGGATGACGACAGCTCACCCGCGGCGAGCGACGACCCGGCCGGCGCCACCGCTGCCGGGGGCTCCCTCGCCGGCGCCTGCCCCTCGCCGCTGGTGATCCAGACCGACTGGAACCCCGAGGCCGAGCACGGCGCCCTGTACGAGATGATCGGGGACGACCCGCAGGTCGACGCCGAGGCCAAGATCGTCACCGGGCCGCTGGTCGCGGGCGGCGAGGAGACCGGCATCGACCTCGAGATCCGGGTCGGCGGCCCGGCGATCGGCTTCCAGAGCCCCAGCGCGCAGATGTACCTCGACCCGGACATCACCATGGCCTACGTGAGCACCGACGAGGCCGCCCGGGTCTCGGCCGACCAGCCGACCGTCGCCGTCGTCGCCCCGCTGGAGATCAACCCTCAGATCATCATGTGGGACCCGGAGACGTACCCCGACGTCGAGGGCATCGCCGACCTCGGCGAAGCCGGGGTGCGCACCCTGTACTTCGAGGGGGCGGCCTACATGGACTACCTCGTCGGTGAGGGCATCCTCGGCGCCGACCAGATCGACGGCAGCTACAGCGGCACCCCCGAGGTGTTCGTGGCCTCCGGCGGCGAGGTCGCCCAGCAGGGCTTCGCCTCGGCCGAGCCGTACGTCTACGAGAACGAGGTCAGCCAGTGGGCCCGGCCCGTCGACTTCGAGCTCATCCACGACACCGGGTTCCCGGTCTACGCGGCCCCGCTGGCGGTGCGGGCGGGCGACCTCCAGGACCTGTCGCCGTGCCTGGAGCTGGTCGTGCCGATCGTCCAGCAGGCCCAGGTCGACTACGTCGGCGACCCCGCCGAGACCAACGAGCTCATCCTCCGCCTCGTCGAGGAGTACGACACCGGCTGGGTGTACTCGGCCGGTGTCGCGGAGTTCTCGGTTGCCCAGCAGGTGGATCTCGGCCTCGTCGGCAACGGTCCCGACGGCACGCTCGGCGACTTCGACCTCGACCGGGTGCAGGAGGTCATCGACATCGTCACCCCGATCTACGCCGAGCAGGGCACCCCCGTCGCCGAGGGCCTGGCCCCGGAGGACCTCGTGACGAACGAGTTCATCGACGAGTCCATCGGCCTGGAGTGAGCCGCTCCGCCGGGGGCACCGGCGCGGACGCCGGCCCGGAGCCCGCCGGGCGCGGCTCGGACGTCGCCGGCCTCGAGCGTGCCCTCGCGGGTGCCCTCGGCGCCGGCGCCGTCTCGGTGGACCCGGCCGAGCGGCGGGCCGCGTCGACCGACTGGGCCCATCTGTCCCCGGTCCTGGCCGCCCGGCTGCCCGCCGGAACGGCCGACCTCGTCGCCCACCCGGACGGCCCGGCCCAGCTGGCGGCGACCGTGGCCCTGGCGCACCGGCACCGGGTGCCGGTCACGGTGCGCGGCAAGGGCACCGGGAACTACGGTCAGGCGATCCCGCTGCGGGGCGGGCTGGTCGTCGACACCGGCCGGTGCGACCGGGTGGACACCGTCGGCGACGGGTGGCTGCACGCCGAGCCCGGCGCGACCTTCGTCGCGCTGGAGGCCGCCGCCCGTCGGTCGGGGCAGGAGCTGGCCCTGCTGCCGTCGACGGTCGGGAGCACCGTCGGCGGCTTCCTGGCCGGCGGCGCGGGCGGCACCGGGTCGCTGGGGAACGGGGCGGTGTGGGACGGGTTCGTCCACGCGCTGGAGGTCGTCCCGTGCACGGACGAGGCGGCTGCGGTCACGGTCGAGGGCGAGGACTGCCTGCCGATGCTCCACGCCTACGGGGTGACCGGCGTGATCGCTGGGGTGACGGTGGCCCTGCGCCCGCGGCGGGACTGGACGGCGCTGTTCGCCTCGTTCGCTGCCGACGCCTACTCGGCGGCCACGGCCGCGGCCCTCGCGGTCGCCGCCCTGGATCCGGTGCCGCGGCTGCTGTCGGTCGACGAGCCGGGGATCGTCGCGACCTACCCGTCAGACCCGGCGATGCCACGGGGCCGGCACAGTCTCCGGGCGGTCGTCGACGCCTCGACCGTCGCCGCGGCGTCCGCCCTGGTCGCGGCCGTGGGGGGGACGGTCGAGGAGGTCCGGCCTAAGGGCGCCGCGCTGCTGACCTCGCTGTCGTTCAACCACACCACCTACCGGGTGCTGCGGGCCCGGCCCGGCATGTGCCACCTCCAGGTGGGGGGGCGGGTGCTGGTCGAGGACCTCGACGCCGTCCGCGCGGTGGTGCCCGACCTGCTGCTGCACCTCGACGGGTTCCGGGTGCCCGGTGGCGTGGTGCTCGCTGGGATGCTCATGGTCCCGTTCGCCGGCCCGGACGCCCTGGCCGGGACGGTCGAGGAGCTGCGCGCGGCCGGCGTCGAGGTCGACGTCAGCCCGCACACCTGGCAGCTGCACCGCTTCCTCGACCGGATCCGCCCGGCCGCGGCCCGCTTCGACCCCGACGGACTGCTCAACCCCGGCAAGCTGCCCCCCTCCTGATCGCGGCGGTGCCCGCCGGACCGGGGCACGGTGCCGTGGTCGGGTCAGCCGTGTTCGGCTTTCCAGCGGGCGTGTTCGGTGAGGGCGGGTGGGAGGTTGTCGGTGAGGTGGGTGCGGCGGTAGTCCAGTTCGTGGGGAGGGAGGTCCTTGGCGGCCTTGCGGGCCTCCTTCTCGTAGCCGTCGAGCAGGTCGCGGGGAACGGTGTACTGGATCTCGCCGAGGACGAGTTCGAGGAGGTCGAGGGCGGCCAGGGCCTGTCGGTGCGCCGTGGCCAGGTCCCCGTCGCCGAGGGTGTTCCGGATGGCGATGGCCGAGCCGGTGAGGTTGCCGGAGACCAGTCGCGCCCCGCCCAGCCACCGAGCGAACTCGGTGGGGAA
>JBHJOS010000166.1:0-15734 GCA_050329415.1 Kineosporiaceae bacterium | reverse complement strand
ACCGACGCCGACGCCGACGCCGAGCGCCTCATCCGCTCTCAGCTGGGCCGGACCCGCCCGCGCGACGCCGTGGTCGGGGAGGAGATGGCGCCCACCGGGCACGGCCGGCGGCAGTGGGTCCTCGACCCCATCGACGGGACGAAGAACTTCGTCCGCGGCGTCCCGGTGTGGGCCACCCTGATCGCCCTGATGGACGATCGCGTCCCGGTCGTCGGCGTGGTCAGCGCGCCCGCGCTGGGCAAGCGCTGGTGGGCGGCCCGCGGGCTCGGCGCCTTCACCGGGCGCAGCCTGTCCCAGGCCCGGCGCCTGGCGGTGTCCGGCGTCACCGAGCTGGCCGACGCCTCGCTGTCGTACTCCTCCCTGACGGAGTGGGAGTCGGCGGGCCGGCTGGACGCCTTCCTCGGCCTCATGCGACGGGTGTGGCGGACCCGGGCGTACGGCGACTTCTGGTCCTACATGCTCCTCGCCGAGGGGGCGGTGGACGTCGCCTGCGAGCCCGAGCTGGCACTGCACGACATGGCGGCGCTGGCGCCGATCGTCACCGAGGCCGGGGGCCGCTTCACCGGCCTCGACGGTGCCGACGGCCCCTGGGGGCAGGGCAGCGTGGCGACCAACGGCGCGGTGCACGACCAGGTCGTCGCGGCGCTGCGGGGGAACGTCCAGGGAGAGCTCCTGGCCGACCTGCCGAACGGCTCCCAGGACGGCGCGCCGGGCAGCGACTGAGCGCGCCGGCGCCCGGGGCGCCCGGGCACACCGGCTCCGGGGGCGGGCAACGGCGCCCGACCGGGTCACGAGGCCGCCCGGAGGATCCGGCGGGCGGGTGACGAGTGGGGCCGATCGGGCACCCGGACCGGAACGGTCGTGCTACACCAGCGAGATGAGGCGGTCATGAGGTCGGTCGGGCTCCACGAGCTGCGGCTGCGGGCGGGCGAGCTCATGGCCGCGGTCGCCCGGGGCGAGCTGCTGCAGGTCATGGACCACGGGCGGGCGGTCGCCCTCGTCACCCCGGTCCCCTCCACCGACACCCTGCGCGAGCTGCGGGCGGCCGGGCACGTGACCGCCGTCGAGGGCCGCCTGGACGACCTGCCCGAGCCGCTCATCCTGCCGGCCGGGGCGACGCCACCGTCGGTGACGCTGGCCCGGCTGCGGGCCGATGACCGTTAGGCCGGTCACCTACCTCGACTCGACGGCGATCGTCCGCCTCGTCGTCGCCGAGCCCGAGTCACCGGCCCTGCGGGCGTGGCTGGCGGGCCGGCGGCCGGTGGTGACCAGCGCCGTAGCGCGGGTCGAGGTGGCCCGGGCCTGCTTGGCCGTCGGCGACTTCGCGCTGCGCCGGGCCCACGAGGCGCTGTCGCGGATCGAGGCGGTGCGGCTGTCCGACGAGCTCATGGCCATGGCGGGGCGGCTGCGCCCCGCCTCGCTGGGAGCGCTGAACAGCCTGCACCTGGCAACGCTCACGGTCCTCGCCCACGACGTCCCGGCGACCCTCGTCACCTACGACCGGGGCATGGCCGCCGCGGCCCGCGACCTCGGCGTGGCGGTCGCCGCCCCCGGCGCCCCGCCACCCGGCTAACCGTCCGCAACCGGCCGGGCTATCCGGCCGCAACCGGGGTGGTGGAGGTGGCGGCCGATGCGAGCTCCGGCGGGACCTGCCGGGACAGCACCGAGCAGTGCCAGCGGGACTCCCGCCAGCCCTCCGGGGTCCGTTTCCACACGATCGTCGCCACGCAGTCGAAGGTCGCCGTGTGCGGCCCCACGGTCAGCGACTGCCGGAACTCCAGGACGCCGTAGCCCAGGTCCCCGGACTCCAGCGCCTCGTAGGCGAGGACCTCGGAGTCGGTGGCCGCTCCCATCGCGTCGAGCTGGGCGAACAGCGACCGGAACCAGTCCTCCCACTCGGCCCGGGAGCGGATCGGCACGTTGCCCCCGTCCGGGGCGATGTCGACGATGCCGAAGTCGTCGTCGCACAGGGCGGCCAGGGTGGCGAAGTCGTGGTCGCGCACCGAGCGCAGCAGGATGAGGGTCTCGGCGAGGAAGGGCTTGCCGGTGTGATCGGCGAGGACGCCGTCCACCGGCGACGTCGTCGTCACCGCCGCATGATCGCACGCGGCGGCGGCCCCGGGCACGGCCGGGACGGCCGGGACGGCAGGGACGGCAGGATGGCGCCATGGTGGGAGACGTCACCCTGGTCCTGTTCCTCGTCCTGCTGGGCGGGGTGTTCGCCGGGGCCGAGATCGCGCTGGTCAATCTCCGGCCGGCGCAAGCGGCGACCATCGGGGAGCGGGGGGCGCCGGGCCGCGCGGCCGCCACGCTGCTGGCGGACGAGAACCGCTTCCTCGCCGCCGTGCAGATCGGGGTCACCCTCCTCGGGTTCCTGTCCTCGGCCTTCGGCGCCAGCCGGTTCGCCGACAACGTGGCCCCGCTGCTGGTCGCCGCGGGGCTCAGCGAGGGGGTCGCCGGCATCCTCGCGGTCGTCGCCATCACGATCGTCATCGCGTACCTGTCGCTGGTCCTGGGCGAGCTCGTCCCCAAGCGCCTGGCGCTGCGCTCCTCCGAGCGCTTCGCGCTGGCGACCGCCCCCCTCCTGCTGCTCGTCGCCCGCATCGCCCGGCCCTTCATCTGGTTCCTCGGGGTGAGCAGCAACGCGGTGCTCCTCGTCCTCGGCGCCGGCCGGGCCCGCGACGACGGGGACGCCGACGAGGAGGAACTGCGCCACGCCGTCGCCACCACCGGGGCCCTCACGCCGGACGAGCGCCGGCTGCTGACCGACGTCCTGGAGTCCGGCGACCGGCCGATGCGCGAGATCATGACGCCGCGCCTCGACGTCGACGTCCTGCCGGCGGACCTCTCGGTCGGGGTCGCGATGGCCGAGGTCCGCGACCGGCCGCACTCCCGCTACCCCGTGACCCGCACGTCGCTCGACGACACCGTCGGGTTCATCCACGTCCGCGACCTCATGGGCCGCGACGCCGACGACCCGACGACGCTGGAGCAGCTGGCCCGCCCCCTGCTGGAGGTCCCTGAGAGCCGGCCCCTGCTGCCCACCCTCGCCGAGATGCGCCGCAACGGCGTCCACATCGCCCTCGTGGTGGACGAGTACGGCGGCGGCGCCGGCATCGTCACCCTGGAGGACCTCATCGAGGAGCTCGTCGGCGACATCAGCGACGAGTTCGACCCCGCCGAGGAGCACGAGCCGGCCCGGCGGCCCGGCGGCGACGACCCCTCCGAGCTCGGGACACCCCTGCCGGAGGAGCCGGTGGACGCCCAGCTGCGCCTCGCGGAGTTCGAGGAGCTGACCGGTCTGGACCTGCCGGAGGGCCCCTACGACACGGCGGCCGGGTGGATCCTCCGCCAGCTGGGACGCATCCCGGCCGTGGGCGACAGCACCCGGCACGGCGACGTCGAGGTCGTGGTGACCGCCATGCGGGGCAACCGCATCGAGGAGGTGCGCCTGGAACGGGCGCCGTCGGATCCCGCACCGCCCGACTAGGCTGCCGGGCGGCCTCGGCCCGGCGCACCCAGCGTCCGGAGCGAGCACACAGTGGTCTGCGCTGGAACAGCGCCACGAACGACAGGGCCCCGATCGGGCCCGGCGAGGAGACTCATCCCATGGCTGCAGTGCCCATCACGGTCGCCCGCGGGGACGGCATCGGTCCCGAGATCATGGACGCCACGCTCCGCATCATCCAGGCCGGCGGCGCGGAACTCGACATCGACGAGATCGAGATCGGCGAGGCGGTCTACTCGCGCGGCAACTCGGCCGGGATCGAGCCGGCGGCGCTGGAGTCGCTGCGCCGCACCAAGGTCTTCCTCAAGGCGCCCATCACGACTCCCCAGGGCGGCGGGTTCAAGAGCCTCAACGTCACGGTCCGCAAGACCTTCGGCATGTACGCCAACATCCGGCCCTGCGTCGCGTACGCCCCGTTCGTCGACACCAAGCACCCGGGCATGGACGTGGTGATCGTCCGCGAGAACGAGGAGGACCTCTACGCGGGCATCGAGCACCGGCAGACCGACGACGTCGTCCAGACGCTCAAGCTCATCAGCCGCCCGGGCAGCGAGCGGATCGCCCGCTACGCCTTCGAGTACGCCCGGGCCAACCAGCGGTCCAAGGTGACGTGCTTCACCAAGGACAACATCATGAAGATGTCGGACGGGCTGTTCCACCAGGTCTTCGACGAGGTCGCAGCCGAGTATCCGGACATCGAGAACGAGCACTGGATCGTCGACATCGGCGCCGCCAAGCTGGCCGACACCCCCGGCGTGTTCGACGTCGTCGTCATGCCGAACCTGTACGGCGACATCCTCTCCGACGTCGCCGCCCAGATCGCCGGCTCGGTCGGCCTGGCCGGCAGCGCGAACGTCGGCAGCAGCGTGTCGATGTTCGAGGCCATCCACGGCTCGGCGCCGCGCCGGGCCGGCCAGAACCTGGCCAACCCGTCGGGGTTGTTCCTGGGCGCGGTCCTCATGCTCGTGCACATCGGCCAGGGCGACATCGCGACCCGGGTGCACAACGCCTGGCTGCGGACGATCGAGGACGGCGTCCACACCTACGACGTCTACACCGACGGCGTCAGCACGGAGAAGGTCGGCACCCGGGAGTTCGCCGACGCCGTCATCGCCCGCCTCGGCCAGGAGCCGCAGCAGTTGAAGCCGGTGCGCTACGCCACCGAGCAGGCGATCTCCGTCGAGGCGAAGCCCCGCACGGTCGCGGCGAAGGAGCGGGTCGGCATCGACGTGTTCCTCCACGCCGCCGACGCGAGTGCGGACGACCTCGCCGCCACCCTCCAGGCGGCTGCCGGAACCTTCACCCTGGACATGATCTCCAACCGGGGGCAGTCGGTGTGGCCGGGCGGGGCGCCCGAGACGCTGCTGACCGACCACTGGCGGTGCCGGTTCCTCGCGGCCGACGGGGGCGCGGTGAGCGCCCGCGACACCGTCGAGCTGCAGGGCCGGATCGTGGACGCGGGCCTGGACTTGGTGAAGACCGAGGGGTTGTTCACCTTCGACGGCCAGCCGGGCTTCTCCAAGGGCCAGGGGCGCTGACCACGGAGCCGGTCCCCGCCGCCGACGGCGCCCCGGCTCCGCCCGGGCGACGGCTCCCCGCCGTCGCGTGGGTGGTCGCCGGGGCGCCCGGCTCCGGCAAGTCCACCGTCGCCGGCCTGCTGCTGCGTCGGCTCGACCCGGTGCCCGCCCTGCTGGACAAGGACGTCCTGTTCGCCGGCTTCGTCGCCGAGGTGCAGGCCGCCCACGGCCGCCCGCCCGGCGAGCGGGAGGGCGACTGGTACGACGCCCACGTCAAGGTTCACGAGTACGGCGGCATGGCCGGCGCCTCCCGCCAGATCCGCGCCGCCGGGTGCCCGGTCATGCTCGTCGCGCCGTTCACGACGGCCATCCACGACGCAGCCGCCTGGTCGGCGTTCGTCGTCGGCCTCGGCGGCGAGCCGGTCCGGCTGGTGTGGGTGCGGACCGACCCGGCGACCCTGCGCTCGCGGCTGGCGGCGCGCGCCTCGCCCCGGGACGCGGGCAAGCTCGCCGACTGGGAGGCCTGGATCGCCCGCGTCCGGCCGGGCGATCCGCCGCCCGTGCCGCACCTGGTGGTGGACAACCGAGCGGGCACGGCACCCCTGGAGACACAGCTGCGGACGCTCGGGCGGAGCTGACGTCGATGGCCGGGTGCGCCCGGCTCCCCGGTCATCGACATGTGGGACACATGTCCGGTCACCGAGCATCAAGGATGCGTGGGGTAGTCGACTCGTCGCTGACGGTGTACACACGGTCGATGGGAGTGGACTTCACCCCGTCGACCGGTCCCACACTCGGCGTGGAGTGGGAGCTCGGCCTGGTCGACGCCACCACGTTGGACCTCGTCCCCGAGGCGCCCAAGGTGTTCGACGCCCTGCGCGACGAGCACGGCGACCTCGACCCCCGGATCCACCCGGAGTTCCTGCGCAACCAGGTCGAGCTTGTCACCGGCGTCTGCCGGGACGTCGGCGAGGCCGTCGCGGACCTGGCCGGTGCCCTCGCGACGGTCCGGTCCGTCACCGACCCCATGGGCGTGGAGATCTTCGGGGCCGGCACGCACCCGTTCGCCACCAGCCGCGAGCAGGAGATCACCGAGAACGACCGGTACGCCCTGCTGCTCGACCGCACCCGGTACTGGGCCCAGCAGATGCTCATCTACGGGGTGCACGTGCACGTCGGGATCGACCATCGCGAGAAGGTCCTGCCGATCCTCAACGGGCTCCTCCCCTACTACCCGCACCTGCTGGCGCTGTCGGCGTCCTCGCCCTACTGGGGCGGCGTCGACACCGGCTACGCGAGCAACCGGTCGATGATCTTCCACCAGCTGCCGACCGCCGGGCTGCCGTACCCGTTCGAGCGGTGGGCGGAGTACGAGCGCTACGTGTCGGACCTCTACGCCACCGGGGTCATCACGGTCATCAAGGAGGTCCGCTGGGACATCCGGCCGTCCCCGTTGCTCGGCACCCTGGAGGTCCGCGTCTTCGACGGGGTCTCCAGCCTGGCGGAGGTCGGGGCCCTGGCGGCCCTCGTCCAGTGCCTCGTCGTCGACCTGGACCAGCGGATCGGCGCGGGTGAGGACGTGCGCCGCCTCCCGGCCTGGCACGTCGAGGAGAACAAGTGGCGCGGCGCCCGCTACGGCCTGGAGGCCGAGGTCGTCGTCGATGCCGGGTGCCGGGAGCGGCCGCTGACGCAGGAGATCCCCGAGCTGCTGGAGCGCCTGGAGCCGGTGGCCCGGAACCTCGGGTGTGCCGGCGAGCTGCGAGGCGTCTCCGACATCCTGTCCGCCGGAGCGGGTTACCGGCGTCAGCGCGAGGTGGCGGCCGGGAACGGCGGGGACCTGCGGTCGGTGGTGGGGTCACTGGTCGCCGACCTGCGGCAGGACGCGACGGCCGGCCGTGCTGGGCGACGGGGGCCGTCACCGGGGTGACGGAACGGCCCGCGGCCCCGCGCGCTCAGCCGCTCAGCGACCGGCGGGCGTAGAAGTCGGCCGCCTGCAGGACGTCGCCGACGTAGGCCTCCGACCGGTTGTAGCTGAGGACGGCCTCGCGCCAGCGCGCCGGGTCGGTGAGAGGCGAGCCGGAGGCGCAGAGGTAGCGCGCCGCGGCCAGCGATGCGTCGTCGACGTCCTGCGGGTCGGAGGCCCCGTCGCCGTCGGCGTCGATGCCCCATCTCGCCCACGTGCCCGGGATGAACTGCAGCGGGCCGACGGCGCGGTCCCACGTGGCGTCGCCGTCGAGCGTCCCGCCGTCGGTGTCGGGGACGGCCGCCAGCGACCCCTCGCCGGTGAGGGCGACCCCCACGATCGGGCCGGCCGCGGGCCGGCCGTCCGGGCCGAGGGAGTTGCCGCCGATGGTTCCGTGCCGGGACTCGACCCACCCGATCCCGGCAAGGGTCCCCCACGACAGGCCGCACTCCGGATCTTCCTGGCGGGTGCGCAGCTCGGCCGCCGCGTAGGCCTGCAGGGCTCGCTCGGGCAGCCCGGCGGCGGCCGCGGTCCGGGTCACCCACGCCGGGTCCGCCCCGGCACCGGCGGCCGGCGGCTCGGCACCGGGAAGAGCGCCCGCAGCCGGGTCGGGCGGCGGCCCGTCGGGGACGACGGGCCCCGCCCCGGCGTCGGCGGTGCCGAGCTCGACGGCCCGCTCGGTGGTCGTCACCACGTCCTGCAGGCGCACGAGCGCGAGCAGCCAGGCGACGACCACGGCGCCGACGACCAGCAGCAGCGCGACCGTGATCCGGGTCCCCCACCGCCCCGACCGTTGCGCGGGCGCGGGCGCGGGCGTGTCGGTCCCGGGCCACGCCTGCCCGACCGGACCCGGCCCGCCCCGCTCGACGCCGGACAGCGCCTGGTCACGGACCTCGTCGGCGGGAGAACCGGGCACGCCGCATGGTGACACCACCATGCGCCGGACGTTCACCTGCCACCTGCCACCTGCCACCTGCCAAGCTCATTCGCCAGCCAAGCGCGGTTGGCAGTGGGTTGGCAGGGGGTTGGGGGTTGGGAGGGGTTGGTGGTTGGGAGGGGGTTGGGGGTTGGCAGGGGGCTAGGTGAGGAGGGTGCGGGGGTCGTCGGGGACGTCGACGGCGTTCTCGCGCAGGGCGGGCAGGGGGAGCACCTCCAGGACCGTCCGGTTGGTGGCGGACAGGACGACCGGGGCGGCCACTCCGGCGCGGTGTGCGTGCAGCCAGCGGGCGGCGACGACGCACCAGCGGTCTCCCGGACGCAGCCCGGGGAAGGCGAACTCCGGTCGCGGGGTGATGAGGTCGTTGCCGGTCCGGCGCTGGAAGTCGAGGAACTCCTCCGTCATCACGGCGCACACGGTGTGGCTGCCCAGGTCCTCGGGCCCGGTCGCGCAGGAGCCGTCCCGGAAGAACCCGGTCAGGGGGTCCCTGCCGCATTCTTCGAGGGGACCCCCGAGGACGTTCTGTTCGGTGTCGCGCTCGATGCCCGGTTCCACGTCGCCCGCCACGGCGACCATCCTGCCGCCAGCTCCCCCGTGCCCGGGTACGCCGACCCGGCCGGGCTGTCGGCCGGGCTGTCGGACGAGGCGTCGAACGAGGAGTCAGCCGGGCTCCCCGCCCCGGGGCCCGTCGCCGACGCCGCCGAGCTCGCGCTGCACCCACAGCACGTCCCGCCAGGCGCCGTCCTTCCACCCCACTCGGCGCAGCGTCCCCACCTCGGCGAAGCCCAGGGCCCGGTGCAGAGCGGCGCTCGCATCGTTGGGCAGGGTCATGGCGGCGACGGCGGTCCGGTACCCGCGCGCGGCGAGGCACCTGGCGCTGCGGATCGCGGAGTTCTTCGACGTCCCGGTGGAAGTCGTGTTCTCGACCCGACCGTTCCCGACCGTCAGCGGCCGGGAGCGCTCCGCCTGAGGCGAAACGTGACCGCCGCGAGCCAGGCCCACCCGAGGATCACGGCGGCCGAGAACGCGAGGACGAGCGCGGGTGCCCCGCCACTGGACGCGACGCCCACGAACGCCGTAAGGAACAGCACGCCCGTGACGCGAGTGAACGCCGCCCAGCCGCGTTCGCCGCGGCGGGCGAACTCGCGGCCCAGGACGAGGCACGCTGCGACCAGGCACAGGAAGCCCGCCCCGCCAGTCACCAGGTGGAGCAGACCTTGGAGGGTCGGCTCGGCCGGACCCGCAGGGGTACCGACCGGGAAGCCGTCCGCCGGATCGGCCGGGAAGACGGCCGCGGCCAGCGTCCCCACGCCGAAGGCGGTGAGCAGGCCGCCACCCCATCGGCTGCCCGTGGCTCGGCCGACGCCGATACCGGCCGCCGTGACCAACGTCCCGGCCAGCACGAAGTTGAGCGTCTGTGTCCACCCCCAGGAGCCGTTCGCCAGCAGGCTGGCGGCGTGGCGGGTGGGGTCGAAGCCTTCCCGGGCAGCGGCCTGCCCCCACCACAGGAGCACGTAGAGGGGGCCCGCGATCACTCCGCAGCCCAGCAGGCCTCGGGTGACGCGACGCCGTCGGCCGGCGTCGGCCGGGGTGGAGCTCGTGGTCCGGTCTGAGTCGAGCATGGTTCCTCCTCGTGTCGACGCCGATGGTCCGCGCGCCGCTCACCCTTGTCGACGGGCCGCTCCCGCGGAACTCATCACCAGCCCGCCGGCGCCCTGACAGCGTCCGCAGGGCCTCGTCGCGCGAGCGAGTCACCGGCCAGCACGCGCAGGACGAGAGCGTCGTGGCCATTCACGATCACGCCGCCCCGGATCGAGCGGTTGGTCCGACGTGCGTGGCCCGTCAGGCGTCCGCGCAGCGGGCGATCGTCCGCCACAGCTGCGACCAGGCGTCGACATCGCCCTCCACGCCGCGTCCCGTGAGGACGGCCACCGCGAGGTCCCGCGAGGGGTCGACCCATGCCGAGGTGCCGGTCCCGCCGTCCCAGCCGAACGACCCCGGGCGTCGCCCCGGCACCCGGTCCCCGACGACGACGGCGCAGTGGCGCCCCCAGGACACGCCGTCGTCGAGGATGCCGCCGCCCCCGTCGCCCCGCTGCTCGTCGGTGATCGCCACCCCCGTCAGCCACGACACCGTGTCACGGCGGAGCACCCCGCCCCCGCCGTCGGCGAGTGCGGTGAGCAGCCGCAGCACGTCGTGCGCGGAGGCGAGGAGGCCGGTCGCGAGGCTCTCGAAGCGGGGCGGCCGGGCGAACCGGCCATCGGCGGCGTCGAGCAGCCTGAGGACTCCCCCGGCGTCGGGCCAGTACGCCGTCGGCAACGCCGCCGCCGCGGCGTGGAAACCGGTCGCGGCCAGCCCGAGCGGCCGGAAGACCCGTTCGTCGAGCAGGTCGGCGACGGAGCGGCCGGTCGCCCGGGCCAGCACGACCCCAAGCACGTCGCTCGCCGTGTGGTAGAGCCACGACTCTCCCGGCTGGGCCGCCAGCGGCAGGGCGCCGAGCCGTGCCAGGTACGTCCCGGGGCTCATGTCCGGGGGGAACGGCCCGGGCGCGACCCCGCTCGCCGCCATGGCCTCCGACAGCGGGCAGGAGTGCCACACCCCGCCGAACCCGGCGGTGCATGTGAGCAGGTCGTCGACGGTGACGGGCCGGGTGGCGGGGCGGGTGGCCGCGAGGGGACCGTCCCGGTCCGGGAGCACGCGTGGCCCGGCCAGCTCGGGCAGCCACCGCGCGACCGGCGCCGCCGGGTCGAGCGTTCCGTCCTCCACCAGCGCCGCGGCCAGGACGCCGGCGAACAGCTTGGTCACCGACGCCAGCCGCCAGGGCGTGTCCGGCGTCACCAGCCGTCGGCCCCCGAGGTCGAGGTGCCCGCCCACGTGGTGCTCCGCGGCTCCGCGGTGGCGGACGGACAGTGCCCACCCCGGCAGCTCCCCCGCCCGGACGCGGGCGGTCAACAGGTCGAGGACGGGACGGAAGGGGGACACAGAAACCTCCGGCAGGTCGGCTCTCCCTGCGGACGCTCCAGGACCCGTCCACTCATCGGTGCGGCCGGAGGGCGGGCTCAGGTGCCGGGAGGGCCGGTGGCAGCCTCCTCGCGCAACGGCGCCAGGGCGCGGGCGAACGCGAGCACCTCGTCCAGCAGCCCGTCCAACTCCGCCACCTGGTGGACGCGGGGAGTGAGACGTCCCCGTTCCGTCGGGTCCGTGGGGTCGTCGTACGTGCCGTCGTGCACGAGCGACAGAGTGACGTGCCGGCTCAACGGGACCGTGCCCGTCGTGGCCCGGGCAGGGCCACCCTCGCGACGCGATCGGCCTGCACACTGACGACGTGAGGGACGGCGAGCTGGGTGACTTCCTGCGGAGCCGCCGTGAGCGCCTGTCCCCGCGGGAGGTCGGTCTGCCCGGCGGCGGCGGACGCCGGGCCTGCGACGGGCAGAGGTGGCGGCGCTCGCGGGGGTGAGCGTGGAGTACCTGACCCGGCTGGAGCAGGGGCGCGATGCGAATCCGTCGGTCCAGGTGTTGGCGGCGCTCGCGGCGGCCCTGCGACTGGACGACGCGGACCGGGACCACCTCCACGACCTCGCGATCGTCTGCCGGGGCACCGGGCTGAGCCACCGGCCACCCTGGCCCGCCGCCCACACGGTCCGCCCCGCCGTCCGAGCGGTCCTCGACCGCCTCGACCCGACGCCGGCATACGTCGTCAACCACCGGGCCGACCTGCTGGCCTGGAACCGCGGCTTCGACGGCGTCGCCCGCCCACTCGGCCTGCTCTCCGAACCCGGGCCGAACCTGCTGGTCTTCGTCATGACCGCGGCCGGTGCACGGGACGCGCTCCCCCGGTGGGGCGAGGTGGCCGACCGGCTCGTCGGCTACCTGCACGCGATGCGCCGGGGCGACCCCGCGACCGACGAACTGGCCGCCCGGCTCGCCGCGACCGCGGGCGAGGACTTCGTGCGACGCTGGTCGCGGCGGCCACTCCCGGGCGGCGGCAGCGGTCCGGTCATAGTGGTGCACCCCGAGGCCGGACTCCTCCGGCTGGTGCCGGAGGAGCTCGATCTCGGCGACGCCGCCTTCCAGCGCCTCGTCGTCCTCCTGCCGCAGGACCCAGCCACCGAGGCGGCGCTGGCCCGCACCGCGAGCGGGGACCGCGCACCGGAGCAGCGCGGCACAACCATGATCACCGACCCCTGAGGAGGACGTCCGTGCCAGCTCTGATGCGCTACGTCGTGAAGCGGGACCGGATGGCCGAGCACGTCTCGCTCCTCCGCGCCGTGTACCACGAGCTGGACACCGAGCGGCCGGCGGGATTCCACTGGGCGAGCTACCGCGTCCGGGAGCATCCGGCGTCGTTCGTCGAGGTCGTGATCGGCGAGGACCTGCCGGGCCCGCTACCGGGGCTGCCCGCCTTCCAGCGCTACCGCGAGGGCCTCGACGATCGGTGCGACGGCCCTCTCGAGTTCCTCGACCTGGACGAGGTCGGCACGTACGGCATGCCCCCCGGCCCAGTCACCTGACGCGACCACGAGCCGAGCGGGACGGTTCGCGCTCAGGCCGCCCGGCCGACCACCCGCGCCAGGCGCCGCACGGCCTCGCGAAGCCGGTCCGGCGGGTGCGCGGCGTAGCCGAGGACCAGACCGGGCGGCCCCGGGCGGTGCCGGTGCCAGGACAGCGGGTGGACCAGCACTCCGGCGTCGCGCAGCAGGCGGTCGGCCGTGCCGACGTCCGACCCGGTGCACTCGGGCAGTGCCACGAGGACGTGGAGCCCGGCCGCCACCCCCGTGACCCGCGCCGCGGGCAGGTGCTCGACCAGCGCTGCGACGACGGCATCCCGGCGCGCCCGCTGCCGGGTGCGGACGGCTCGCAGGTGCCGGTCGTAGGCGCCGGTCGCCAGCATCTCGGCGAACACGAGCTGCGGGATCGCCGGGCTGCCGAGGTCGCTGTGGCGGCGGGCGGCCACGAGGTCCTCGAGCAGGTGCGAGGGCGGCACCAGCCAGCCGAGCCGCATCCCCGGGGCCAAGGTCTTCGACGTGCTGCCGGTGTGCGCGACGAGGTCCGGGGCGCTCGCTTGCAGCGCGGGAACCGGGGCACGGTCGTAGCGGTGCTCGGCGTCGTAGTCGTCCTCGATCACCACGCCGCCGGCGCCCGCGGCCCAGGACAGCAGCGCCCGACGCCGCTCGGGGGACAGCACCACCCCGGTCGGGAACTGGTGCGCGGGCGTGACGAACGCCGCGCGGAGCGTGCTCGGCAGGGCTGCCGTGACCAGCCCGCCGTCGTCCACCGGCACCGGCGCCGGCTCCAGACCCCAGTAGGCGAACTCGTCGCCGGCGCCGCGTGACCCCGGGTCCTCGACGGCGATGCGCCGCAGGCCGCGGCGTTGCAGGACGTGTGCCAGCAGGGCGAGGGCCTGCGCGACCCCGGCGACGACGAGGACGCCGTCCGGACCCGTGACGACCCCGCGGGTGCGGCCCAGCCAGCGGGCGAGCTCCTCGCGCAGCACGGAGGCTCCTCGCGGGTCGCCGTACCGCAGGTCGCCGACCCCGGCGCGGGCGAGCACCAGGCGCTCGGCGCGCAGCCAGGCGGCCCGGGGGAAGGCGGAGAGGTCGGGCACGCCGGGTGACAGGTCGAGGTCGACACTCGCCGGCAGCCGGTGGGAGACGAAGGGCAACCCCCGCGGGTCGAGCACGCGCGTCCTCGGGCCCGCGGCGGGTGAGGGGGTCGGCACCGGGGACGAAGACGAAGGCGAGGACGGGCTGCGCCGCACCCAGGGGAGCACCGGCGCCGCCGCGACCCGCGTCCCGGCGCCGGCGCGGGCCTCGAGCACCCCCTCGTCCGCCAGCCGCCGGTACGCCTCGACGACCACTCCTCGGGCCACGCCGAGGTCGTCCGCCAGCACCCGGGTCGCCGGCAGCCGGGCACCGATGGGCAGCCGGCCGCCCGCCACGGCCTCCCGCAGGCGCGCCGTGAGCCAGGTCGCCCGCCCGCCCCTCGGCACGCCGCGGACGTCGAGCTGCAGGAAGTCGGCCCCCGGTTCCGATGCCGCACTTGGTCCGAGTGAAGCACTCACACTTGGACCTGCCGAGAGGACCGCACGATCCCCAGCATGGCCCCGTGCCACCTCAGCTCACCACCCCCCGCGCCGGATGGTCCGCAGCCGGCGGTGCGGCGGCCATGGCCTTCGTCGGCGGCAGCGCCGCGGTGGCCGCCGTCCTCGACGAGGCTCCCCTGTCGACCGCCCAGGCGGTCCGATACGCCGTCGCCTGCGCCCTGCTGCTCGTGATGGCCCGGCTGGCACGGCGACGGGTGCTGCGGCCCCGGGGCCGGGAGTGGCTGTGGCTCGCGGGGGTGGCGCTCACGGGGCTCGTCCTGTTCAACGTCGCCCTGGTCGAGGGGTCGCGTCACGCCGAACCGGCCGTGCTGGGGGTGGCGGTGGCGGCGGTCCCGCTGGTCCTGGCCCTCCTCGGGCCGGTGCTCGAGGGCCGGCGACCCGGGGTCGCGGTGGTGGCGGCGGCGGGCGTCGTCACGGCGGGGGCCGTCCTGGTCCAGGGCGGTGGCCGCAGCGACCTCATGGGCCTGGCCTGGGCGTTGCTGGTGCTCGGGTGCGAGGCCGCGTTCACGCTGCTGGCCGTGCCCGTGCTGCGCCGGCACGGCCCGTGGGGCGTGTCCGTCCACAGCACGTGGCTGGCGGTGGTGATGTTCGCGGCGCTGGCTGCGGTCACGGAACCGCCGAGAGCCGCCCTCACCCTGACGCGGGACGAGACGTGGGCGGTCGCCTACCTCGCCGTGGCCGTGACCGCGGTCGCCTTCGTGCTCTGGTACTCCGCGGTCGGGCGGCTCGGCGCGGCCGCAGCCGGGCTGTTGACCGGGATCGCCCCGGTGTCGGCGGCGGTCGCCGGGGTGATCCTGGGAGGCCCGGCCCCGGGGCCCTGGGTGTGGGCCGGGATCGCTGCCGTCGGGATCGGGCTCGCTGTCGGCGTCAGGGCCTCGGCATCGGTCACGCGAACCGGCACGCCCGCCCCGTCATGATCACGACTGCACACCCGACTTGTTGATCCACAGGGCTCGTGGATCAACAAGTCGGGTGCCTCGTCACGATCATCGCCTCATGGGACGGCGAGCGGACGTCAGCCCACCCGCTCAGCAGGTCGCGCGGTAGGCGGCCTCCTCGCCCTCGGGGGTGTCGATGTTCTCGGCCGTGAGGATGGTGAAGCCGGTCTGGATGTCCTCCTCCACCGGCTCGCCGTTGAGCTGGGCGATCGCCTGGGCGAGCCCGTCCTCGCCGATCGTCGCCGGCTGCTGGGCGATGAGCGCCTGGACGGTGCCGTCCTGCAGCGCCTCGACCTGGGCGGGTCCGGCGTCGAAGCCGACGACCGTGATGCCCTCCGCCCCGGCCTGCCGGATCCCGGTCGCCGTCCCCTCGGCCGAGAACAGGTTGGTCGCGAAGACGCCGACGATGTCGGGGTCGGCCTGCAGCGCGCCCGTGATGATCTCGGCCGCCCGGGCGGGCTGGTTCTGGCTGTACTGGACACCGAGGTACTCGAAGGCGGAGTTCTCGGCGACCGCCTCCTCGAAGCCCTGGACCCGGGCGTCGACGCTGCTGATGCCCGGCTCGGTGCTGATGACGAGGACCTTGCCGCCGTCGGGCACCGCCGCCTCGATGGCCTGGAAGGCCGCCGCGCCACCGCCGACGTTGTCGGAGGCGACCCGGGCCACCGTGCCGGAGGTGTCCTCCAGCGTGGTGTCGACGAGGACGACCTCGATCCCGGCGTCGATGGCGGCCTGGATGGGCCGGCGCATCGCGGTGATGTCGGTCGG
>JBHJOS010000065.1:0-43403 GCA_050329415.1 Kineosporiaceae bacterium | reverse complement strand
CGCCAACGCCACCAACTCCGTCCGCTCGTCCTCGCTCAACTCGATCACAGCTGCACTCGGCCCCGGCATCCCCCAAGTCTACCTAACCGCAAACGAATTAAGGGGTCACGACACTAGCGCGGGGACAGCATCACTACCTGGCCGCCGATGACACCGTGCGGCGTCAGCTCAACCAGGCTGTCTTCGAGAAACTGTACGTCGAGGACGACGAGATCGTCGGCAGTGACCTGACACCGGCCTACCGCCGGCTGCTCGATGAGGAGTTGCCCCAGCGCCTGGCGGCGGAGGCAGCGCCGCCGCCGAGCCAGGAGCTACAGGAGCAGGTGGCCGAAGCCACGAGAGAGCACGTGTCGATCCGTCCTGAGTCGCTGGGTCTGTCGCCCCAGACCCGTGGGCGACGGGTCGTGGCACCGCTCACCGCTTACCTGCGGCGGGAGCGACCCGATGGGCGTCTGACCTGGGAATCAAAGAACCCCGGTCCTCTGTGTGAGGACCGGGGTTCTAACGTGCACTTCTTGGTAGCGGGGGCAGGATTTGAACCTGCGGCCTCTGGGTTATGAGCCCAGCGAGCTACCGAGCTGCTCCACCCCGCGTCGCTCGGACAAGGTTACGTGCCCGGCGGGGCCCGCGCAAACCGACACTGCCTACTCCCCTAGCGTGGCGCCCCATGGCGACGCCCCCGTCCACGGCGCTGTTGACCGACCACTACGAACTCACCATGCTCGACGCCGCGCTGCGCTCCGGGGCCGCACACCGGCGCAGCGTGTTCGAGGTCTTCGCCCGACGGCTGCCGCCCGGTCGTCGCTACGGCGTGGTCGCCGGGATGGGGCGGCTGCTCGACGCCCTGGCCGCGTTCCGGTTCGACGACGCCGTCCTCGGCCATCTCGACTCCCGGGGCGTCGTCAGCGCCGCCACCCTGGACTGGCTCGCCGGCTACCGGTTCACCGGCCACGTCTGGGGTCACGTCGACGGCGAGGTGTGGGCCCCGGGCAGCCCGCTGCTCGTCGTCGAGGGCTCCTTCGCCGAGGCGGTGCTGCTCGAGACGCTCTCGCTGTCGGTCCTCAATCACGACTGCGCGATCGCGGCGGCCGCCTCCCGGATGGTCACCGCCGCCGCCGGGCGCCCCCTCATCGAGATGGGCTCGCGCCGCACCCACGAGGGCGCCGCCGTCGCCGCGGCCCTCGCCGCCTACGTCGCAGGTTTCGCCTCGACCTCCAACCTCGAGGCGGGCCGCCGCCACGGCGTCCCGACCGCGGGCACCAGCGCGCACGCCTTCACCCTGCTGCACGACGACGAGCCGCACGCCTTCGCCGCCCAGGTGGCCGCGCTCGGTCCCGGCACGACTCTGCTCGTCGACACCTACGACGTCCCCCGGGGCATCACCGCGGCGGTGCAGGCGGCCGGCTCCCGGCTGGGCGCCGTCCGGCTCGACTCCGGGGACCTGATCGCGCTGGCCCACTCGGCGCGGGAGCAGCTCGACTCCCTCGGCGCCCGCGACACCCGCATCGTCGTCACCGGGGACCTCGACGAGCACGCCATCGCGGCCCTGGCGGCGACTCCCGCGGACGGGTACGGGGTCGGGACCTCGCTGGTCACCGGATCGGGGGCACCGACGGCCGGGCTGGTCTACAAGCTCGTCGCCCGATCGCGGCGGCCCGGTGACGACGAGCCCGTCGAGCCCGTGGCCAAGGCCTCGACCGGCAAACCCACCTTCGGCGGTCGCAAGGCCGCCGCCCGCCGGTACGGCGCCACCGGCACCGCGGTCGAGGACGTCCTCACCGTCCTCGCCCCCGGCGCCCCCTCCGAACCCGGGCTGTCGGGGTCACCCGGCGACGGCCTGCGTCCGCTGCTGGTCCCGTTCGTGCGCGCCGGCGAGCGTGTCTGGCACGAGACCCCCGAGGGCTCCCGCCGCCACCACGCCCGGGTGCTCGCCGAACTGCCCCCGCAGGCCCACCAGCTCTCGCCGGGGGACGTCGCGGTGCCGACGGTCTGGGGTCACTGACCCCGCCCGAACCCCTGGTGAGCGTCGACCCTCACCAGGGGCACGGCGCGGGTCAGCGGCCGGTGGCGCCCTCCGTCGGCTCGGACGTGGCCTCGCCCGCGGCCTCCGGCGCTGTCTCGCCTGTGAGCTCCGCCTCCGCCGCGAGTGCCCGCTCGATGGCGTCCTGCAGCCGCTCCTGGGCCTCGCCGTAGGCGGCGAAGTCACCGTCGCGCAGCGCCTGCTCGCCGTCCTGGATCGCCTCGTTGGCGTCAGCCAGGGCCTGCTGCAGCCGGGCGGCCGCGTCGCCGGTCTCGGTGGGCGTCGGCTCCGGGGTCTCCGTGACCGACGGCTCCTCGGTCGGCGTGCCGGTGGGCTCGTCCGTGGCCGGCGGGGTGACCTCCTCGTCGGGGGTCGGCGGGCCGCCGCCCTCGATCTCGCCGGTGTCGACCCCGGACTCACCCTCGAAGACCTGGTCGAGCGCCTCGTCCAGGGTCTCGCCGAAGCCGACCTCGTTGCCGAACGCCACGAGGACGCGGCGCAACAGCGGGAACGACGTCTCGCCGACCGAGCGGACGTACACCGGCTGGACGTACAGCAGACCGCCGCCGACCGGCAGGGTCAGCAGGTTGCCCCGCAGCACGGTCGACTCGCCGAGCTGGAGAACGTTGAGCTCGCTCGCGATCTCGTTGTTCGAGTTGAAGTCGTTCTGGACCTGTCCCGGGCCGGAGACCGGCTCGCTGTTGACGATCTCGAGCAGGCGGAGCTGGCCGTACCCCTCGCGGACCTGCCCGTCCTCGCTGCCGGCGTCGCCGTCGGCGGCGAGGAAGCCGCGCAGGATGTTCCGCTGGCCGCTCTGGCCCTGGGTGGTGGGGATGAACGTCGAGGTCAGACTGAACGCCGGCTCGTCCTGGCCGGGCATCCGCAGGCTGAGGTAGTACGGCGGCTGCGTCACCTGGGTGACCGCCCCCTCGCCGCCGACGGTCGGGTCGGGCGGCACCGACCAGTAGTCCTCGCCGGTGAAGAACTCGCCGGGGTCGGTGATGTGGTAGCGCTCGAGCAGCTGACGCTGGATGTTGAACAGGTCCTGGGGGTACCGGAAGTGCCGCATGAGGGCGCCCGGCACCTCGTCCAGCGGGGTCACGGCGCCCGGGAAGATGGCGCTCCAGGCCCGCAGCACAGGGTCCTCGGGGTCCCAGGCGTAGAGGCGGACCTCGCCGGTGTAGGCGTCGACGGTCGCCTTCACGGAGTTGCGGACGTAGTTGACCTGTTCGGGCAGGAGCGCCTGGACGGACTGTCCCGTCTCGGTCAGGGTGGTCTGGGTGGCCTCCTCCAGGGTGGTCGACCGGGAGTACGGATAGTTCGCCGTCGTCGTGTACCCGTCGAGGAGCCAGAGGACGCGCCCGTCGACGACCGCCGGATAGGGGTCGCCGTCGAGGGTGAGCCACGGGGCCACCCGCTCGACCCGCTCCCGCGGCTGGCGGTCGAACATGATGCGGGACTCGCTGTTGACGCGGTCCGACAGCAGGATCTGCTCGGCGCGGAACTTGACCGCGAACAGCAGGCGCCGGAACGGGTCGCCCACCGCCACGCCGCCGTCGCCCTCGTAGGTGTAGAGGTTCGCCTGGTCGCCGTCGCCGCGCGGGAAGTCGTACTCGACCGGCGCCGACCCCTCGGGCCCCCCGACGATCGAGTACTCCGGGCTGTCCTCGCCGAAGTAGACCCGCTGCTCGAAGTCCTCCAAGCCCCCGAGATCACCGACCGGCGGGATCCCGGACTGGAAGAAGACGGGCTCGCCGTCGGGCGTCCGCCGGTTCCCCCAGGCCGCCACGACCCCGAAGCCGTGGGTGTAGACCGTGTGGTCGTTGACCCAGTTGCGCTGGGACGCCGGCAGCCCCGCGAGGTCGACGTCACGCGCGGCGATGACGGTGTCCCGCACCTCGCCGTCGATCTCGTACCGGTCGACGTCCAGCGGGTCGGGGAACCCGTAGAACGGACGCACCTGCTGCAACTGCTGGAACGTCGAGGTGACGAGGGCCGGGTCCAGCAACCGCACCGACGGCAGGGTGCGGGCGTCCTCGGCCAGGGCGCCCTCCTCGGTCGCCAGCTCGGCCTCGTAGCGGATGGTCTCGATGTCGTCGAGGTCGTAGGCCTCCCGGGTCGCGGCGATGTTGTTCTCGATGTAGGGCCGCTCCCGGTCCTGGGCGTTGGGGCCGACGATGAACGACTGGATGACCTGGGGCAGGACGCCGCCGGCGACGATGGCGACGACGACGAGCATCGCGACCCCGAGGGCGGGGATCCGCCAGTTGCCGCGGGCCGCGGTCCAGACGAAGGCGAGCGCCACGAGAATGGCGGCGACCGCCAGCACGGTGCGCACCGGGATGACGGCGTTGACCGCGGTGTACCCGGGGCCGGCGATGAGGTCGCCCTGGCTGGTCAGCAGGGTGTAGCGCTCGAGCCAGTACCCGGCCGCCCGGATCAGCAGGAACAGGGCCGCCAGGACCGCCAGGTGGATCCGGGCCTCGGTCGTGGTCCGCGGGCCCGGACCCCCGATCCGGACCCCGCCGTACAGGTAGTGGGTGACCAGCCCCCCGATGCCGGCCAGCAGCACCACCGCGGTGGCGAACCCGACGGCGAACTGCAGCATCGGCAGCGAGAACACGTAGAAGCCGACGTCCTCGCCGAAGATCGCGTCACGGGTGTCGAACGGCTGGGAGTTGAGGAAGAGCAGGACGTTCTGCCACTGGGCGGCGGCCGCCGACCCCGCGAACAGGCCGAGGGTCGCCGGCACGGCGATCGCGACGAGCCGGCGCAGCGGCTCCAGCGTCTCGCGGTAGCGGTCGAGGCTCGCCTGCTCGGGCGTGGTGGGGGCGTAGATCGGCCGGGTCCGGTAGGCGGCGGACAGGCTGACCCACACCGCCGCGGCCATCACCGCACCACCCAGGAGGAACAGCACGAGCTGGGTGACCAGTCGGGTCCGGAGCACCTCGGCGAAGCCGAGCTGCTGGTACCAGAGGTAGTCGGTGAAAAGGTCGGCGAAGGCCACGAACCCCACGACGACGACTCCGACGACGACGACGGTGGGCAACAACACCCCCCCGCGGCGACGGCGCGGCACGGGGCGTCGGGGGGGATCGGTGCGCTGGGGGCCGCTCGGTGGCCAGTCCTCGCTCACGGCACCGACCGTAGTCGCACTTGCCGGGAACCGGCGGCCGGGGCGACCGGACCGTCGCGGCGGAGTCGGGGACCCACCCGGTGGCTCGGGCGGTCAGCAGGAGGGCAGTCCCGCGACCTCTCCCCGGCTGATCGCAGCGACCGCGCCGAGGGCCTCGGTCATGTCGGCCACCCGGACGACGGTGATCCCGTCCGGCACCGCGCCGCGCACGTCCCCGCAGTTCGCCTCGGGGGCGAGGAACCATCCCGCCCCGGTGTCCCGGGCACCGACCATCTTCTGCTGAATCCCGTCGATGGGCCCCACGACGCCGTCCTCGGTGATGGTGCCCGTGCCGGCGATGCTCTCGCCGCCGGTCAGCCCCCCCTCGGTGATCTTGTCGTATATGCCGAGAGCGAACATCAGCCCGGCGCTCGGCCCGCCGATTCCGGAGACGTCGTACTCCACCTGGAACGGCAGCTCGTACTGCGGCTCCAGGAGCACACCGATCACGGTCGACCCGCCGTCCTCGCCGAGCTCGACGTCGAGGTCCCGCTCCTCGCCGGCCCGCTCCACCGTGATCGTCACGGTGTCGCCGGGACGCTGACGCTGGACGAGGTCGACCAGCTCGCCGCTGCCGGCCACCGGGCTCCCCTGGAACGCGGTGACGACGTCCCCCTCGGCCACCACCCCGTCCGCCGGGACCCCGTCGACGACGTCCAGGACCTGCAGCCGGACCGGGACCTCGACGTCCGCCGCCGCCAGCGCCGCCACCGCCGCGGCCTGCTGGGCGCTGCGCATCTCGGCCTGGCCCTCCTGCTCGGCCTCCTCCCGGGTGCGCTGGGCCGGGTACACCGTCTCGACCGGGCGGACCGAGCGGGTCGGGTCCAGCCAGGCGCCGACCACGTCGACGACGGACAGGTCGCCCAGCGGGCCACCGGTCACGCTGATCGTCGTGAGCGACAGCTCCCCGGAGGTCGGGTAGGTCGGGGCACCCTCGATCCGGACCAGCTCGTCGCCGTTCGGGAGCGTCCCGAGCGTGTCCCGCACGGGTCCAGGGGAGAAGATGACGTATGGCACCGGGAGCACGGCGATGACCACGGCGAGGACCAGGGAGCAGATGCCCGAGACGACGAGCACGGCAAGGCGCGGCGACACCCGGCGGCGGGGGGTCGGCGTCGGGACCTCGGTCCCCGCGAGGGTGGTCATGACCCCCCAGCGTAGGGACGCCTGCCGCACCGGCACCGGAGGGCTCCGGTGAGCGGTGGCCCGGCGGGCTTCCCGGGGTTCCCGGGCGGGTTCGACCCCGCCGCCCTGGGTCAGGTGTTCGGCCAGCTCCAGCGGATCTTCTCGGGGCCTGCGGACGAGGGTCCCGTCAACTGGGGCCTCGCCCGCGAGGTCGCCCTGGAGGTCGTCGAGGCCGCGGGCGGTGGGTCCGGGTCAGCGGTCGAGCGGCAGGCGCCGCGGATCGGGTTCGGAGCGCCGTCGCCGGGGCGGATCCCGGCCCCGCCGCGGGCCGACGCCGACGCCGTGGCCGAGGCCGCGAAGGTCGCGGACCTGTGGCTGGACGACGTCACCCGGTTCCCCGCGGCGCCGGTGTCGTGCGAGGCGTGGACGCCGCAGCAGTGGGTGGACCGGACCATGCCGACGTGGCGATCGCTCGTGGCGCCGGTCGCCGAGCGGATGGCCGGTGCCATGACGTCGGCGCTGCCGGGTTCCGGCGGCGGGGAGCTCCCGGCGGGGCTGCCGCCCGAGGCCGCCGCCCTGGTCTCGCAGGCCGGGCCGATGTTCCAGCGCCTGGGCGGGGGGCTGCTGGGCATGCAGCTCGGCCAGGCCATCGGCGGGATGGCCCGGGAGGTCACCGGCGCCTTCGACGCCGGGTTCCCGCTGGCCGGCGGGGCGTCGGCGCTGCTGCCGGGCGCGCTCGCCGCGGCGGCCCGCGACACCGGTCTGGACGTCGGGGAGGTGCGGCTGTTCCTCGCGCTGCGCGAGCTCGCCCACGCCCGGCTGTCCGCCTCGACGGCGTGGCTGGCGCCCACGCTGCTGGCCGGGATCGAGCGGTACGCCGCGGGCATCGAGGTCGACCTCGACCGGATCCGGGACACGGTGTCCGGCCTGGACCCGGGCGACCCCGCGGCGCTGCAGGCCGCGCTGACCTCCGGTGTCCTGGAGCCGCCCGACACCGAGGCCCAGCGGGCCGCCCTGGCCCGGCTGGAACTGCTCCTCGCCCTCGTCGAGGGCTGGGTGGAGACGGTGACGGCCGAGGCCGCCCGGCGGCACGTGCCGCACGTGGACGCCATGCTGGAGCACCAACGTCGGCGGCGGGCCGTCGGAGGGCCGGCCGAGCGCACGTTCGGCGCGCTCGTCGGGCTGGAACTGCGCCCGCGGCGGATGCGGGAGGCCGCGGCGTGGTGGTCCTCGCACGGCGACCCGGACGGCCGGGACCGCCTGTGGGCGCACCCCGACCTGCTCCCGGAGGATCTCGACGACCCCGCGCCCAGCGGCGACGACATCGACGCGGAGCTGCGGCGGATGCTCGACGAGGGTGACCCGGGGAGCCCGCCCCCGGAGTCGGGCTCCGGGCGCTGACGGCGTGGCCGCCCGCCCCGTGATCGCCGATCGGCCGGGGGTCAGGTCGAGTCGCCGGGAGCCCTGTCGGCGGCATGACCCGCCTCCCACCCCGCCAGCCAGGCCCGGGCCCGCTCGGCCTCCGGGTAGGCGGCGACCAGCTGCCAGAACCGGGGCGAGTGCGAGGGCTCCACGAGGTGCGCGAGCTCGTGCACGAGCACGTAGTCGAGCACCCAGCCCGGGGCGTCGCGCAGCCGCCCGGAGACGCGGATGGTGCGGTCCTCGGGCGTGCACGACCCCCACCGGCGTCGCTGGGCCGCCGACCACGTGACCGACGAGGGCTCCGGGCGGCCGGCCACGTAGCGCCGGGACAGCTCGGCGGCCCGGGCTGCGAGGTCGGCGTCCCCGGTGCGACGGCGACGCTCCCGGTCCCGGAGCCGTGCCACCATGCGCCCCACCCACTCCCGCTCGGCCGCCTCGCCGAGGCGTGCGGGCAGCAGGACGACGATCCGGTCGCCGTCGCGGTGGGCGGAGACGGTGCGGTGCCGACGAGCGCTGCGCCGCACCTCCACCCGCTCTCCCGTCGCCGGATCGGTGGCCACGGCGGCACCGTAGACGCCCGCCGAGGCCGGCGGCGCCGGCGGGCCACCCTGCTGTGGACCCGGGCCGTGACCGTCCACAACTGACCCGGCGGCTCGTCCGCGACCCGGGCCGCCGGTGCCACCCTCCCCGCCACGGCGGACGACACCGCCGCCCGTCGACCGGGAGGAGGGTGCACCAGTGAGCGCGAGCGAGGGACCCAGACGGCTGGCACCGCAGCTGGCGCGGGCCTGGCGAGGGCCGGGGGCGGTGCAGTTCGGCACCGACCCGGCCCGGGCCGTCGTGCTGTCGGGACTCGAAGCCGAGGACCGCCGGGTGCTCGACCTGCTGGACCGGGGGGTCAGCGCCACGGCCCTGGAGTCCGACGCGCGACGGCGCGGGACGGACCCCCGGCGCCCCGCGCTGCTGCTCGAGCTCCTGGACCGGCATGGGCTGCTCGTCGCGACGGACCGGGGTGGGGACGCGGCCCGGGCCCGGTTGCGCGCTGAGGCGTGGTGCCGGGCCGTCCCCCGGCACCGCCGGGGCAGGGGGACCGGGTCCCGGCCCGCCCGCTCCGTCGGTGTCGTCGGCCGCACCGGGCTCGCGGTGGCGATCGGGGCGGGCTTCGCGGCGGCCGGGATCGGGACCGTCGCGGTGTCCCCCGCGGGGACGGTGTCGCCGGTCGACGTCATGCCCGGCGGAGCCACGGCGGCCGAGGTGGGCGGCTCGCTACGGGCCGCCGGCGAGGCCGCTGTCGACCGGGTGGCGCCGGGCACCCGCCACACCGGACGGGCGGCGCCGGACCTCGGGGTGATCGTCAGCCGGCACGCCCACGACGCGGCCGAGGCCGCCACCTGGCTGGCGTCGGACGTCCCCCACCTGGCCGTGCTGGTGCGCGAGTGCGACGTCGTCGTCGGCCCGCTGGTGATCCCCGGCCGGGGACCGTGCCTGCACTGCCTGGACCTGGCTCGCCGCGACCGGGACCCGCAGTGGCCGACGGTGCTGCCCCAGTTGCTGGAGCACCGCGACGACACCGCCGCCGGCCCGGTCCCGGGCCTCGGTCAGGTGGCCGCCGGACTCGCGGTCCTCGTCGGGCTCGCCGCCCTCGACGGGGACGGGGCGGAGGCGGCCGGCCTCGCGGCCACCCTGGCGCTGCCGTACGCCGTGCCGGCGTGGCGGCGGTGGGCGGCGCACCCCGCCTGCGGGTGCGCGCGATGGGACGCCCGCACCCGGGACGAGGCCGAGAACCCCGGGGAGGGGCGGGTGAGGACGGGTGTCACCATCTCGGGGTGAGCGATCTCCCCCGCAAGACGGTGGTCCGGACGGCCAAGCTCGCAGCACTGCCACTGGGGATCGCAGGCCGGGCCGCCTGGGGGCTCGGCAAGCGAGTGGGCGGGAAGCCGGCGGAGGCGGTCGCCGCGGAGATCCAGGCCCGCGCCGCCGACCAGATCTACAAGACCCTCGGCGAGCTCAAGGGCGGAGCCATGAAGGTCGGGCAGGCTCTGTCGATCTTCGAAGCGTCCCTGCCGGAGGACGTGGCGGCACCGATGCGGGCCACCCTGACCAAGTTGCAGAACGCGGCGCCGCCGATGAGCGCGTCCACCGTCCACCGGGTCCTGGCCGACGAGCTCGGGGACGGCTGGCGCGACCGGTTCGCCGACTTCGACGACCGCCCGGCCGCCGCGGCGTCCATCGGCCAGGTGCACCGGGCGGTCTGGCACGACGGTCACCAGGTGGCCGTCAAGGTGCAGTACCCGGGAGCCGCCGAGGCACTGCTCTCCGACATCGCGTCGGTGTCACGGGTCGGACGGGTGGCGGGCGGCTGGATCCCCGGCCTGGAGCTGGGTCCGCTGCTGGACGAGCTGCGCGACCGCATGTCCGAGGAGCTCGACTACACCCGCGAGGCGCGGTCCCAGCAGGCCTTCGCCGACGCGTTCGCCGGCAGCGACGCAGTGGCGGTCCCGGCCGTGGTCGAGTCGACGCCACGCGTGATCGTCGGCGAGTGGCTGGCCGGGCGTGGCCTGGCGGACGTCATCGCGTCGGGTACCCCCGCCGAGCGGGACGCGGTGTCCCGGCGCTACATCGAGTTCCTCCTGGCCGGCCCCGCCCGGGTCGGGCTGCTCCACGCCGACCCGCACCCGGGCAACTACCTGCTGATGCCGGACGGCCGGCTCGGGGTCCTCGACTTCGGGGCGGTGAAGGAGCTGCCCGACGGCATGCCGACGTCCATCGGCTCGCTGCTGGGGATCGCCCAGGACGGCGACGGCGACGCGGTGGTCGCCGGACTGCGCGCCGAGGGATTCGTCAAGGACTCGATCCGCCTCGACGGCAACGAGCTGCTGGCCTACCTGAGGCCCTTCATGCGCTTCGCCGAGACCGAACGGTTCCGCTTCACCCGGGACTGGGTGAGGGACCTGTTCGTCCACGTGAAGGACCCCCGCCGGGCCGAATGGACGGTGGGGCTGCGGCTCAACCTCCCCCCGGAGTACCTGCTCATCCACCGGGTCTGGCTGGGCGGGGTGGGCGTGCTGTGCCAGATCGGCGGCGAGGTCCCGGTGCTCGAAGTGTTCGACGAGTGGCTGCCCGGGTTCGAGCGACAGGCTGCGGATGGTCCCGGGCCGGAGCCTCAGCCCGGGCCGGCGTCCCCGGCCGCGGCAGTGCCCGGGCGCGGGACGGCCCCGACGGCCGCCAGCACGTCGGCCCCGTAGCGGGCGAGCTTCGCCGGGCCCACCCCCGGGACCCGGGACAGGGCGTCGACGTCGGCGGGCACGGCTTCGGCGATGGCCTCGAGAGTGGCGTCGGAGAACACCACGTACGCCGGCACCGCGGCGGCCCGGGCCGCCGCGGTCCGCCAGTTCTCCAACGCCCGGAGCACCTCGGGAGCGCACCGGGGCGGACAGGTGTCGCAGCGGCGAGCGGTCCGCTGGGACGCCGTCGACAGCGGGGAACCGCACGACCGGCAGGTCGGGGGGCGGGCCGGAACCCGCCGCGGCCCGGGGGCGTCGCCCGCCCCGGGGGTGACCGGGCGGCTGCCCCGGGCTCCGCCGGCCCGGAGACCGTCGAGGAAGCGCGACGGTCGACGGGAGGGTCGACCGCCGGGCGCGCGCGCCGACGCCCACGACAGCCGCAGGGCGTCCCGGGCCCGGGTGACGCCGACGTACAGCAGCCGGCGCTCCTCCTCGATCTGCTCCGGGGTCGTCGCGTAGGCGATCGGCACGGTGCCGTCGACGAGGCCCGGCAGGAACACCACCGACCACTCCAGGCCCTTCGCCGCATGGAGGGTGGCGAGCGTGACGCCTCCCGCCCGGGGCGCGTGCTGGGCGGCGGCCCGTGCCTCGAGGTCGGCGACCAGGTCGACGAGGCCGGCGCCGGGTTGCTCGGCGGCCACCCGGTCGGCGTGCTCCGCCAGCGCCGTCAGTGACTCCCAGCGCTGGCGGACGCTGCCCCGCGCACCCGGCGGCTCCTCCGACCAGCCGAGGCTCGACAGGACGGCGCGGGCCTCGGCCGGCAGGCGCGGCGTGGCCCCACCGGCCCCATTGGCCCCACCGGCCCCACCGGCCTTGGCCGCGCCCCGCAGCAACGTGACGGCCTTCCGGACCTCCGGTCGGGCGAAGAAGCGCTCGCCGCCCCGGACCACGTACGGCACCGAGCGGCCCGCGAGGGCGTCCTCGAAGGCGTCGAGCTGGGCGTTCACCCGCACCAGGACGGCGACGTCCGAGGCCGGCACCCCACGGGCGAGCAGGCCCGCGATCTCGGCGGCCACGGACTCCGCCTCGGCGACCTCGTCGTCGTGCTCGGCGAGGGCGACCTCCCCGGCACGCCCGGGCACCGGCCCGGACCCGACCGGGTCGGCGGGTCCCCGGACCGGGACGAGGGCGGGTCGGGGGTCGCCGAGCAGGCGGTTGCCGACGGCAACGACCCCGGCGGTCGACCGGTAGTTCCGGGTGAGGTGCACCAGGGTGGCGCCCGGGTGGCGTCGCGGGAACCCCGTGAGCAGGTCCGGGTGGGCACCTGCGAACGTGTAGATGGTCTGGTTCGGGTCGCCGACGACGCAGACGTCGCGCCGCCCGCCCACCCAGGCCTGCAGCAGGCGTTCCTGCGCGGCCGACACGTCCTGGTACTCGTCGACGGTGAACCAGCGGTACCGCGACCTGACCTGCCGGGCCACGCCGTCGTGCCGCTCCAGCATCGCGGTGGTGAGCAGCAGGACGTCCTCGAAGTCGACGACCCCCCGGGCCGTCCTGGCGTCCTCGTAGGCGTCGAGGACGCGGGACATCACCTCGGGCGCCAGCCCGGCCACCTCGCCGCGGGCCGCCTGGCGCGCCGCCTCCGGGTACGTCTCGGGGGTGAGCAGCGTCACCTTCGCCCACTCGATCTCGGCGGCGAGGTCCCGGATGGTGGCGCGGTCGGTCCCCGCCCCGACCCGGGCCGCAGCCTCCGCCACGACCGGGGCCTTGTGCTCGACGACCGGCGGCGGCGACCCCCCGACCACGGCCGGCCAGAAGTGCCGGAGCTGGCGGATGGCGGCGGCGTGGAAGGTCCGGGCCGTCACCGCCCCCACACCGAGCCCGGTCAGCCGCTCCCGCAGCTCACCCGCCGCGCGAGCGGTGAACGTCACCGCCAGCACGTGCTCGACCGCCGTCGCGCCCGAGGCGACCGCATGGGCGACGCGGTAGGTGACCGTCCGGGTCTTGCCGGTGCCGGCACCCGCGAGGATGCAGACCGGCCCCGTCGTGATCAGGGCGGCCCGCCGCTGCTCGCCGTCGAGGTCGGTGTCCAGCATGCGAAGGACCGCCGCCGGGGCGGCTCCCGCGGGGGCACGGGCCCCGAGCGCGGTCACCGGCGGCGGGGTCATCGGAACACCGCCGGGTGTCCCGCCGTTGCGATCGTCAGCCCGCCCTGGGCGCCACCCGCCCTGCGACCGACCACGAGGTGCCGAGAATGTCGACTCCTGCGCCCGCTCCGAGCTCCGCACTGCCCGCGCCCGGCACCGTGACGATGTTCACCACGACGTGGTGCGGGTACTGCCGGCGGTTGAAGTCCCAGCTGGACCGCGAGAACGTGCGGTACACCGAGGTCGACATCGAGCAGCTGCCGGAGGCCGTGGCCTTCGTCGAGAGGGTGAACGGCGGCAACCAGACCGTGCCGACGGTCCTGTTCCCGGACGGGTCGGCCCTCACGAACCCGTCGGCGGCCGCCATCCGGCAGCGACTCGGCTGAGCGGCCCCGCGCGGTCACGGCCGGCCCACCTGCTGCGCGGGCATCACCGGCCGGGCCCCGGACCGGGTGACCGGCCCGGGACGGATCGTGGTCGCCGGGCACCCGTCCGGGCGGCCCGATCGGGTTCCTCAGCTCCGGTACGGGCACGCCTCCACCGTAGGGGGGCGGCAGCGCCGTAGCGTGGCGCCCGTGACGACCGCCGTCGCCGTCGAGCCGCGACAGGAGCGTGCCCGCCGGCCCCTGGAGCTGGCCGCTCTCGGCGTGGCCGCCGTGCCCGGGATGCGCCCGGTGTCGGTCGTCGCCACCCGGCCCACCCGAGACGGCGTCGACACGGCGGTCGTTCGCGACGACACGGCTCGGCACTGGGTCGTCACGGCGCCCCGGCCGGGGGTCGCCGGAGCGGAGCTCGAGGCCGAGTGCGCGGTCCTCGACGTCCTCGCCGACCGGACACCGTTCGCCGTCCCGCGGCCACAGGGTCACGCACCGCTGCCCGGGGGCGGTCGGGCGATCGTGTACCCGGCACTGCGCGGCGAACCGCTGTCCCTCACGGTGCTGGGCCAGGACCAGGAACTGGCGGGTTCCGTGGCCCGCGCGATGGCGGCCGTCCACTCGGTCGACGTCGACCGGTTCCTCGAGGTCGGCGTCCCGGCGTACGAGGGCGAGAGCCTGCGGCGACGGTGCCTGGCGACGCTGGACCGCGGGGCGGAGACCGGGGCGGTCCCACCATCCCTGCTGGGCCGCTGGGAGGCACGCATCGAGGACGTCTCGCGGTGGCGGTTCCTGCCGTGCCCCGTGCACGGCGAGCTGCTCGCGGACCGGGTGCTGGTGGAGGACCGCCGGGTGAGCGCCGTCGTCGACTGGGCCGGGGCACGGGTGTCGGACCCTGCGGAGGATCTCGCGTGGCTGGCCGTGGGGGCGGACCCGGAGGTATTCGCGGTGGTGGTCGCCGAGTACGCAGCCGCTCGGGGCGGCGGACTGGACCCGCACCTGGTGGACCGCGCGGTGCTGCACGGGGAGATGGCGCTGGTGACGTGGCTCCTCCACGGCACCCGCACCGGGGACGAGGACATCGTCTCCGGTGCCGGGGGGATGCTGCGCCGGCTCGCGCTCTGGCACGACGAGCACGGTGACGGGCCGACGCCGGAGCCACCGGCGCACAGCGTCGTGACGGACGCCGGCTCCGGCCATGGCTCGACCGACCGCACTCCGGTCGGCCCTCACGACGCGTCCGGGAGTTCCGTGGTCATCGTCCTGCCCGACGAACCGGCCCTGGAACGGAGCCCCGTGCCGGACGAGGCGCCGGCCGGGGGCTCGCCAACGGGTTCCGAGCCCGCCACCGATCCCACCGCCAAGCCCGCCACCAAGCCCGCCACCGACATCGCCGATGACGTGTGGGGCGGCTGGGACGACTGGGACGAGGAACCGGCCGCCGGCTCGGCGTCGTAGGCGCGGGCCACCAGGCTCGCGATGCCCGCGGCGTCGAGTCCGTCGTCGGACCACACCGTGCGGCCCGTCCCGGCATACCAGAACGCCGCCCGGACCTGCTCGACGCCCACTCCGAAGAGCCGGGCCGCCGCCAGCCGGTAGACCGCGAGCTGGACCGCAGCGGCCCGTGCCCGCTCGCCCCTGGGCTCGGCACCGGTCTTCCAGTCGACGACGTCCAACCCGCCGTCGTCCCGGGCCACCACCGCGTCGATCCGCCCGCGCAGCCGGACCGAGCGTCCGGCGGCCTCGACGGGAGTGTCGAACGGCACCTCGACGCCGACCACGCGGGCGCGAGCCCAGGACGAGGCCTCGAACCTGTCCTGGAAGGCGCGCAGGTCCTCGTCGCGCACGTCGTCGTCCGCCGCGCCCGGCAGGTCGTCGAGGTCCAGCAGCGTCCCGGCCGCGAACCGCCGCTCCACCCACTGGTGGAAGCGGCTGCCGCGTGCGGTCCGACCCTCGGGGGCGGCCGGGACCGGGCGGAGCAGGTCGCGCACCGCCCGGACCGGATCCTCGGCCGCACCGACCAGGGCCGACGCGGTGAGGTGCACCGAGCGCAACCGTCGCGGTCGGCGGGCACGCTCGCTGATCAGGGCGTCGACCAGGGCGTCCCAGGGCCCCGCCGCCGGGTCCGCCGCCGTCCGGCCCGTCGCGGGGTCTGCGGCGAGCGCCGCGAGCACCGTGTCGGCGGCGGTCACCAGCGCGGCGTGGACGTCCGGCGGGGCGGAGACCGGCCACGGCACGTCGTCGACCTCGGCGGGCGGCGGTGGTTCGGCCTCGTCCACCCACTGCCGCACGACGACGCCGGGCACGTCGCGGGCCGTCACGAGGAACGGGGAGGGCTCGCGCGGCGTCGACCGTCCGGCCCGCCAGCGGGAGCCGGTGAGGAGCAGGCCGTCCCGGGCGCGGGTGACGGCCACGTAGGCCAGGCGTCGCTCCTCGTCCGTCGCGTGCTCGCGGGCCGCCTCGGTGAAGCGGCGCCACTCGGCGGCGAAGCCGTCCTGCCCCGGGCCCGCGAGACCTCGCCGGCCGGGCCACTGCGGCAGTGCGTCCCGGTCGCCGCGCACCGGCCACGGCAGCACCGCCTCGCCCCCCAGCCAGTGCGGGGACCGGGACCGGGCCGGGAAGGAGTCCGCGGCGAGGTCGGCGACGACCACGTCGTCCCATTCCAGGCCCTTGGCGGCGTGCACCGTGAGCAGCTGGACGGCGTCCGGGTCCGGTTCGACGTCCACGGTCTCCAGGCCCCACTCGTGACGGCGGGCCGCCTCCAGCCACGCGAGGAAGGCACCCGCGGCGTCGTCGCCGGTGACTCCGGCCACCACGCCGGCGGCGGCCGCGAAGTCGGCCGCGACGGCGACGAAGCGGTCGAGCACCCGGGCCGGATGGCGGGGATCCGGGGACCAGACCGCCGCCTCCACGTCGGCGCCCGACGCCCGGGCGGCGTCCCGGACGGCGTCGGCCAGCGGGAGCCGGGTCGCGGCCGCCCGGACGCCGGCCACCAGGCGCGCCACCTGGCGCGCGACAGCCCGGCCCGCGGGCGAGAGGCCACGGATCACCTCGGGGGAGCCGGCAGCGCCGGGACCGTGGGCCCGGCCGTCGGCGTCGGCCAGCACGTCGGCCAGGCTCGCCTCGTCGGGGGTTGCCGCTCGTTCCCGGGCGGCGGCGGCCAGGACGTCGAGGTCCCGGGGCGACATCGCCCATCGGGGCCCGGTGAGGACCCGGACCAGGGCGGCGGAGCGGTCCGGGTCGTGCGCGGCCGAGAGCAGGGCGACGACCTCCGACACCACCGGCTCGTCCAGCAGCCCGCCCAGCCCGACCACGGTGACGGGGATCCCTGCGGCCTCCAGCGCCGACCGCAGGGCCGGGAACGAGGAGCGCATCCGGCACAGCACCGCCTGGGTCCGCCCGGGCCGCCGGTGCCGCCGGAGCCAGTCGACCGCGTGCGCCGCCTCGCCGGCCGCGTCGGTCGCCCAGGCGAGGTGGACCCGCCCCGCCGCGGCGTCGGCGGGTGCCCGGAGCACGGCCACCCCGCCCGCCCCACCGGCCCGGCGCAGCGGAGCGGCCACGGCGTTCGCCACGTCGAGGACCGACCGCGGGTTCCGGCGCGTCACGGTGAGCTCCAGGACCAGCGGGCCGGAGCCGTCCGGGCTCCGGAACAGCCGGGCGAACCGGTCGAGCGTGCCCGCCCCCGCCCCTCGCCACCCGAAGATCGCCTGGTTGGGGTCGCCGACGGCCGTCACGGGGTGGCCGCCACCGAACGCCGTGGCCAGCAGCCGGCCCTGGGCCGCGCTGGTGTCCTGGTACTCGTCCAGCAGGACCACGGTGTGGCGCCGGCGCAGGTCGCGCCGCACGGCGTCGATCCGGACCAGCTCCAGCGCGGTGACGATTCGGTCCCCGTGGTCGACGACCCCGAGGTCGCGCTTGCGCCGGCCGTAGGCCTCGACCAGCGGGAGCAGCGACCGCCTGGCCCGTAGGTGGCGCAGGTGGCCGTCCAGTGTGCTCACCGCCAGCAGCCGTTCGCGACGGGCCTCCGCGAGGACGGCCACGGCCTCGTCGAGCGCCTCCCCGGCGGCGTCCACCGAGACGTCGTGCTCGGCGAGTTCGGCGGCCAGGGCGCGCACCCGCTCGGCGACGGTGGCCGGGGTGAGGTCGACGTCCAGGGGATGCGGCCAGCCACGGACGACCGCGTCGGCCAGCTGGGCGGCCGCGGCCTCGCCGAGCAGCGCCGCGTCCGGGTCGACGCCGGCGTGAGGCCCGAACTCGGCGACGACCCAGCCCGCGAACGCGTGGTAGGTCGCCACCACCGGCGCCCGGCGGTGGCCGTCCGGGGGGTCGGCGAGGACGCGCTCGGTCACAGTGGTCAGCCGCTCGGCCAGCTCGGTCGCCGCCTTGCGGGTGAAGGTGAGGCCGAGCACGGCGTCGGCCGGCACCAGGAGGTCGGGATCGGTGACGAACCGGGCCACCCGCATCGCCATCGTGTGCGTCTTGCCGCTGCCCGCCCCGGCCCGGACGAGGACGGGGACGGGCGGCGCCTGGACCACGGCCGCCTGCTCGTCGCTGAGGCCCGGGCGAGGGTCGGCCGTCACGAGGGTCCCGGTCCCGCGGGGCCGGGGGGACGGCCCTCGGCGACGGCCGGGCACCCGGTGCGGACCGCGCACCGCTCGCACTGGGCACCGGGCCGGGCCGGGAAGGCGGCCCCCGCCATGCCCTCGGCCGCGGTGGTGACGGCGACCCGGGCCCGCTCGCGCGCGTCCCCGGCCAGTCCCGGCTGCATCCGTTCGACCGCGGCGGTGGCCGGCCCGCCGACATGGACCAGGACGGCGTCCCGCACCGTCGCGGGCGGACCGGCACCGCCCATCTGGAGCGCCAGCTGGTAGACCGCCAGCTGAAGGTTCTCGACCGCCTGTGCCTTGGTCCCGGGCGCCCCCGTCTTGAGGTCGACCACCCGGACGTCGCCCCCGGAGAGGCGCTCGAGTCGGTCGACGGAACCCCGCACCCGCACCCCGTCGACGACCGCGTCGACCTCGACCTCCGTCAGCACGTCGACCACGTCGCCGTCCCGGCCGGCGGCCCACCGGGCGAGCCGCTCGACCATCCCGCGGGCCCGTTCCCGCTCCCGGGCCGCCACCCAGGGAGTCGTGAGCCCCATCCGGTCCCACCCCGCCTCGATCTCGGCCAGCAGGCGGTCGGCCAGCTCGCCCGGGGTACCCGTGGGGTGACGCTGGGCGGCCTCGTGCAGGAGGACACCGAGCACCCGCACCGGCTCCGGCGGCCCGCCGACCGCGACCCGGCCCAGGTACCACTGGAGCGGGCAGGTGTGGAAGCGCTCGACCTGCGACGGGCTGACCCGGACTCCGGACGCCGAGTCGTGCCGCGGCCGGGGGTCGGTGCCCTGCCGCAGCCAGCCCCACGAGTCGGGGTGCGCCCCCGGGACCCCGGCGGCCGCCAGGCGGGCGAGCAGCCGGGCCGCAGTGGCGGGGTCCGGCGGGTCGGTCCACGGCGCGACCGCCGCCCCGAGCGCGACCGGCGATCCCACGACCGCCCGACGGAGCAGGGCCACCACGCCGTCCGGCCGGTGGCCGTGCCAGGCCGGGAACGGCACATCCGGTCCGCCTGCGGCGTGCCCCGCCACCAGCGAGAACAGCCGACTCGGGCGCTGGGAGTCGCCGTCGACGGCGGTGACCACCAGGTACCGGCGGGCCCGGGTGACCGCGACCTGGAACAGTCGCAGCTCGTCGTCGAGGGTCTCGGCCCGGTGGTCACCGCCGCCACCCCGCCCGTCGAGGACGTCGAGGAGATCGGGGGTGCGCAGCACCGAGCCGCGAACCCGCAGGTCGGGCCAGGCGCCGTCCTGGACGCCGGCGACGACCACGAGGTCCCACTCGCGACCGGCGGCACCGGCCGGGGTGGTGACCGTGACGGCGGGGCCGGGGTCCCCGCCCCGGGCGAGGTCGTCGTCGCGAACCGCCGTGTCCCGGATCCGGGCGGCGAGCTCGGCGACCGGGACCGGGCCCAGCCGGTCCACGAGGTGTTCCGCAGTCTCGAACAGCGCGGTCACGGCGTCGAGGTCGGCGTCGGCGACGGCGGCGCCGGGTCCCCCTGCGAGCGCCGTCGCCCGCCACTCCTCGGCCAGCCCGGTCGCCGACCAGACCGCCCACAGGGCATCGACGGCGGAGGCCGGCCGGCCGGGCGGGCGGGACCCCACCGCGGGCCGCAGGGCGTGCAGCACCCGGGCCACCGGTCGCCAGGCGTCGGGGGCGACGCCGGGCCAGGGCGGCGCCTGGGGAGGTTCCCCCGCCGCGGGATCCAGCAGCGGCCGAACCGCCTCGGCCACGGTCGACGCGCCCTCGGCGACCGGGGCACCGGGACGCACGGCCCGGACCAGTCGCCGCCATCGCACCGCGTCGCCGCCGCCGAGGGGTCCGCACGCCAGGGCGCGCAACGTCTCGCCGTCAAGGCGACCGGGCTCGCCCGCGACCACTGCGGCGCGCAGCAGGACAGCCGCGGCCGGCTCGTCGCGCAGGGGCCGGGCCGCACCGGGGGTGACCACGGGCACGCCCGCGTGGCGGCACGCCAGCCGCACGGCCTGGGCCCGGGCCTGGGACCGCACGACGACGGCCATGGCGTCCCACGGCAGGGGCGAACGCCGGTCGTGGTGGTGGGCGCGCAGCAGGGCGGCCACGGTGGCCGCCTCCGCCGCCCCGTCCGGGCACGTCAGCGCGCGCACACTCCCCGGTCGCGGACCGCCGTCCGGGGTGGCCTCGCCCTGGCCCGGCGGATCGGGTGCCCGGTGGACCGCCGTGACGACCCCGATCCGCTGGGACACCGCCCTCGCGACGGCGGCCAGGACCGCGTCGTGGCGCCATGACGTCGGGAGCACCAGCCGGGCGGCCCGGCGCCGCGGCCCGGCGAGCGCCTCGGCCGCGTCGGTCAGCAGTCGCGGGCTGGCGCCGCGGAATCCCTGCGTCGCGAGGTCGGGGTCGCCCGCCACGAGGACGTCGCCGCCCGGTGGGGCGAGTGCGGTCAGCAGCCGCCAGCCGGCCGCCGTGAGGTCCTGGGCATCGTCCACCGCCACGGCGGTGGCCCCGACCCGGGAGCGCGCCCACTCCCCGAGGGAGGGGTCGGCCCGGGCCAGGGCCGCCGCCTCGTCGACGATCTCGGCAGGATCCCAGGCGTTGTCCCCCCGCAGGCCGGCGATCTCGGAACGCTCCCGGAGCAGGGTCGCCGCCACCACCCACTCGGGACGCCCGTGACGGCGCCCGAGGTCGGCGAGCTGTTGCGGACCGAGCCCGCGCTCGACGACCCGCGACCAGAGCTCGCGCAGGTCCGCCCGGAAGGCCCGGGTCGCGCGGGTGGCGGGCGGCACCGTGTCGGGCCACGGGTCGTCGCCGGCGGCCTCGTGGCCCGCCAGGAGATCGGCGACGAGGAGGTCGGTCTCGCCACCGGTGACGAGCCGGGGCGGGACGAGGCCCTCGCGAGCGGCGTGCTCGCGCAGGACGGCCCAGGCCAGCGACTGGGGGGTGCGGGCCACCGGCCCCGGGAGGGTGGCCGCGACCGCCCGGGCGACAAGGTCGCCGACCCGGCGGGCGGCGGCGCGGGTCGGGCACACCACGAGCGCACCGCCGGCGTCCCGGCCGAGGCGCGCCGCCGCCCAGGCCACGACCGTCGTCGTCCGGCCGGTGCCGGCGGCGCCGAGCAGCAGCACCGGCCCGCGCGCGGCCACCGCCGCGGCCTGGACCGGGTCCAGCCGGCGGGCGGGATCCGTCGCCGGTGTGGCCGGCGGGGCCTGGAGGGTCGCGGTGGGCACGGCGAGCAGTCCACCAGAACCCCCGGACACGACCGGGTCAGGCAGCGTGGGGGCCACCCGGGGGCGTCGGCTCGGGCAGGTCGGCCCGCGCCCGGTGGAGGTCGACCCGGGGGGCGTCCGGCCACCCCCGCAGCGGGGTCCCCTCGGCCAGCAGTCGGGCGAGCGCCCCGCGGGTGTCGCACCGCGGGAACCCGCCGTCCGCACGCACCACCCGCCACCACGCCACGGCGGAGCCGTGGCGGGCCATGACCGCACCCACCGTTCGCGGGCCGCCGCCCCAGCCCGCGTCCCGCAGCACGGCGGCCACGTCGCCGTAGGTCGTCGCGCACCCGGCCGGGACGCCGTCGACCACGTCGAGGACCGCCGCGTCGTACCCGGGCAGCTCCCCCGCCGGCCCGGTCCCGCCCGGTACGGCGTCCGTCACGGGGTCAGCATGCCGGGCGGCCGGGGGTCAGCCCCACCCGGATGGACCGGTCATCGCCACTGCCGGACCGCCCGTCGCTGTCTACGGTCGACCCATGGCCCTCGACACGGCTCCGGCCGCCGCCGGACGGGGGGCGCCCCCGGTGACCTCCCTGGCGACGCACCCGGTGACGTCCCGGCCGCCGACCCGGCGCCCGCTGTGGCGGATGTGGCTGCTGGGCTGGCCGGCCCTGGGGCACCTCGTGCTCGACGCCCTGCTGGCCGCCCCCGCGCTGCTCCTCGTCACGCTGACGTTCAGCGGCCTGCTGGGGACGGCCGCCGTTGCCGGTCTGCCGGCCGCTGCGCTGGGACTGGTCATCGGCTTCGTCGCGGCGGAGGCCGACCGGTGGCGGATCCAGGCCTGGACCGGGCTGCGGGTCCCCCGCTGGGCGCCCCGCCCGGCGCACCTGCCGGCGTGGCGGCGGGTGCTCTTCGATCCCCGGCCGTGGCGCGCGCAGCTGTACTTCCTGTTCCTGTCGGTCTGGGGAGTGACCGCGGGCCTGCTGATGGCGGCCCTGCTCGTGACGGCCGTCGTCGGCCTCGTGATCCAGGTGGTGCCGCCGTCGCTCGTCACCGACACCTCCCCGGCCGCGGACCCGCGGTGGCGGCCGGTGATCGCCGCCGGGGCGGCCAGCGCCCTCCTCGCCCTGCCGTTCCTCGCGCGGCTGCTCGTGCATGTCGACGCGGGGGTGGCCCGCCTGCTCCTCGGGCGGGGCCGCGACGAGGAGGTCGAGCAGCTCACGCGGCGGGTGGACACCCTCACTCAGACCCGCCAGGCCGCGGTCGACTCGGTCGACGCCGAGCGCCGCCGCATCGAGCGGGACCTGCACGACGGCCCGCAGCAGCGCCTGGTCGCGGTGGCCATGGACCTCGGGCTGGCGCGTCAGCGGCTCGCGGCCGAGGACACCGCGGGCGCCTCGACCCTGCTCGAACGCGCCCACTCGGGCGCCAAGGAGGCGATCACCGAGATGCGCCGGGTCGCCCGCGGCATCCATCCGCCGGTCCTCACCGACCGGGGACTGGACGCGGCCCTGTCGGCCCTGGCAGCGCGCTCGCCCGTCCCGGTGTCGGTCCGGGTGGACCTGCCGCACCGGCCGGCGGCCCGGCTGGAGGCGATCGCCTACTTCTCGGTGAGCGAGGCCCTGACGAACGTCGCCAAGCACTCCCGGGCGCGCACCGCGCGGGTCCGGGTGGAGGAGCGGTACGGGCCCGAGGGGGCAGTGCTCGTCGCCACGGTGACCGACGACGGCGTCGGAGGGGCCGACCCCACCCGCGGCACCGGCCTGGCCGGGCTGCGGGACCGGGTCGCGGCGGTGGACGGCCGGGTGCTCGTCTCGTCGCCCCCGGGCGGACCCACTGTCGTGACGATCGAGCTGCCGTTCGCGCCGGCCGGCGAGCAGCCGCGGACGGTGCGCGACGATCGCGACCCGCACCCCACGACCGGGAGGTCCCAGCCATGAGCCAGCCCACGGCCGCCGCGAGCGGCGAGCGCCTGCGTGTCGTCCTCGCCGAGGACAGCGTCCTGCTGCGGGAGGGGCTGGTCCGCCTGCTCACCGACACCGGGCTGGAGGTGGTGGCCACCGCCGGGGACCCCGACGCCTTCCTCGCGGAGGTGGCCCGGCACTCCCCCGACCTCGTGGTCGTCGACGTCCGGATGCCACCCACCTTCACCGACGAGGGGGTGCGGGCGGCGCTCGTGGTCCGCCAGCAGTACCCGGACGTCGCCGTGCTGGTGCTCAGCCAGTACGTGGAGGAGAACTACGCCTCGGAGCTGCTCGCGGGACGGGCCCGGGGAGTCGGCTACCTGCTGAAGGACCGGGTCGCCGACGTCACCGAGTTCGTCGAGGCGCTGCGCCGGGTCGCCGCCGGCGGCACCGCACTGGATCCCGAGGTCGTCGCGCAGCTCTTCGCCCGCGCCCGCCGCGACGACCCGCTCGGTGCCCTCACCCCGCGCGAGCAGGAGGTCCTCCAGCTGATGGCGGAGGGCCGGTCGAACGCGGGGATCGCCGGCGCCCTGGTCGTCACGGAGGGCGCCGTCGAGAAGCACGTCTCGAACATCTTCACGAAGCTGGACCTGCCGGTCGCCGAGAACGACCACCGCCGGGTCCTGGCCGTCCTGCGCCACCTGGAAGCCAACACCCCCTGAGGGCGCCGCCCTCGGATCGGAGGACCCCGTGACCGCCCCGCCGACCCCGCCCACCGCCCCGACGCCGCCGATCCCCGCCCGGCCGCTGCCCTACGACCCGCCACCACCGGAGGCGCTGGCGTCCTGGAACAGCGTCGGCGCGGCCCCGGCCTACGGGCCGCCGTCTCCTCCCGGGTCGGGGGCACCGCCGGTCCCCGGCGGCCACGGCCCGGGTGCCGCCGGCCCGCGCCGCCGGTGGCCGTGGTGGGCGGTGGTCCTCACCGTGCTGGGGGCCGCACTGGTACTGGCGGCCGTCGTGGTCGCCGTGGTGCTGGCGCTGGCCGCGACCGCGACCCAGGAGGAGAGGGGCCGGGTGGAGGCCGGCGACGTCCGGCGGGTCGAGATCACGGCCGAGGTCGGGTCCATCACTCTGGACGCGAGGGACGACCCCGCGGGCGTGACCGGCGACTGGTGGGTGCGGACGGCGTTCGGCCGCGGCGAGGTGGAGAGCGCCGTCGCCGACGGGGTCCTCACCCTGCGTCACGAGTGCCCCGAGCCCTCCTACGGCCGTTGCCAGCTCGATCTCGACCTCGACCTCCCGGCGGGCACCGTCGTCGAGGTCCGGATGGGCGCCGGGGAGGTGACCGCCCGAGGGCTCGAGGGTCCGGCCGACGTCCGCACCGACGCCGGATCCGTGCGGCTCGCCGAGCTCCGCACCGACCGGGTCCGCGCCGAGGTCGGGATCGGCGACATCCACCTCGGCTTCGTCGAGCCGCCCCGGGACGTCGTGGCACGGGCCGACGTCGGCGACGTGGAAGTGCGGGTCCCGGACGACGGCACGGTCTACGCGGTGACGACGTCGTCCGACATCGGCGACGACTCCGCCCAGGTCCCCACCGACCCGTCGGTGGCCCGGACCATCGTCGCCACCGTGGAGGTCGGCGACGCCCGGGTGCGGACGGGCGGCTGAGGACGGCCCGCGCGGAGCGGCGTCACCGCCCGGGAGACGGACATGCGTAGCGCATGCTACGGTCCGGCCATGCCGTTCATCCAGGTCCGCAACGTCGACCCGGAGTTGCGGGACGCCGCCAAGCGTCGTGCGGCGTCCCTCGGCCTGGACCTGTCCACGTACGTCCGCACGTTGATCGAACGGGACCTGGTCAAGCCCACCATGGCGCAGTGGCTGGACCAGGTCCGGGCTCACGCGGTCGGGGTGCCCTTCGACGCGGCGCACGCCGTCCACGCGGCGCGCGTGGAGCGAGAGGCACAAGTCATCGGCACGGCCGGTCGCTGATCGCCGACGGGGTCGCCCGTGCTCGTCGTCGATGCCTCGATCGTGGTGGCCCTGATCTCCGGGCACCCCGCGACGGCCGAGGTCACTGACGTCCTCCGGGACGACCCCCACATCCTTGCCCCGGCCCACCTCGACGCCGAGGTGCTGGCCGCCTTCCGCGGTCGGCACCTCGGCGGTCACCTCACGCGCGAGGAACTCGCGACGGTCGCCGACGGGTTGGCGTCACTGCCGGTCGGACGGGTTCCCCTGGACGACCGAGACCTGCTGCGGACCGCGACCCGATGGTTCGGCCAACTGACGGCGTACGACGCCCTCTACCTGGCCCTGGCGGCCCTCACCGGGGGCGTCGTCCTCACCGGGGATCGCGGGATGGCCCGGTCCGCGGCCGCTACCTCGGTGGCCCACCGGCACGTCGACTGCTCGGCGTGACGCCGTCACAGCTCGGCACGTCGTGCCCGGATGCCCTCGGCGCCGGAGGTCAGCGACGACACCGTCACCGTGGCGACGGACCCGTCCGCCGACCGCACCATCTCGGTCAGCGTGGACGTCGGGGAAGCGTCGGTGCGCCCTCTCGGCCGACTCCACTCGTGAGCGAGGTCGACGACACCCGCGGTTCGGGTCGGTCCGCGCCCGAGCTTTCGTCGACTTCACTGTCACGTTCACTGTCAGGTTCACTGTCAGGCCGGGTGGCCTTGGGCGGCCGGGAGTGGCATGCGAGAAGGGTCACGACGACGAGCGGCAGCGCCGGCAGGTGCCAGAGGAAGTCGAAGGCGCTGTGCACGGCGAACGCCGCCCCCGCCCCGGCCACGGCCGCCGCAGCCGTCGCGCCGTCGGCGGCGGTGCGGGCCCCGCGGATCCCACGGATCGCGACCGCCGCCAGGGCGGCCAGGACGGCGACGAGGAGAACTCCCCCGACGGCACCCACCTCGGCCAGCACCTGCACGTACTCGTCATGGACGTAGCGTGCCCTCAGCACCGTCCCGTCAGCGGTCGTCCACTCCAGGGGGACCGCCCCCGGGCCGGCTCCCGTGAGAGGGCGGGACGCCACGACCTCCCATGCCGCCCGGTGCTGGTCGACCCGCCACGACGACGACAGCGACCCTCGCGTGGCGACGACGGAGCCCAGGAGTGCCGCGGCTCCGGGGACCGCGGCGACCAGCCCCGCGGCCACGGCCAGACCCGCCCCGGCAACGGCGATCGCCGCTGATCGGGAGGCGCGCGCCGCCACCGCCCCGACGGACGCGGCGAGGGCGAGGGCGACGGCGGTCGCGAGCCCCGCGACTGCGACGAGCGGGGACGCCTGACCGTACTCGGACAGCGACGGGACCACGGCGAGGCCCGCCAGACAGCCGGCCGCCAAAGGGACGGACAGGACGACCAGGCCATCCCAGGGGCGGGCGATCGCCAGCAGGAGGACGACGCCGACCACTGCCGCGAAGGCCCCGCCGCGGCTGAGCGATCCGAGGGCTCCCATGACGAGCAGGGTCAGCAGGACCGCGTCCGTCCTCGCCGGGGCCTGTCCGGCACGCCCGGCTGCGAGCAGCCGGCCGGCGGCCACGAGAGCGAGCGGCACGACCAGGGCGGCGAGGGCGTTGGGGTAGCCCAGGGGCCCGGAGGCGCGCCACAGTCCCTGGTCGGCCACCGCGAGCGGCCACAGGCGCCAGAGCACCCCGGCCCAGCCCGTGAGAGCCGCCACCGCGCCGACCCAGAGCAACCCGGTCTCCACCCGGCGTCGACCGACGGGCGGCACGAGGTGCACCGTCACCACGAAGAAGCTGACTGCGAGCCCCAGACCGAGTCCCGGCAGCCCTGACCAGGGGTTCCCGGCTACGACCCCTCGAACGGCGAAGCATGAGCCCAGGACGGCGGCCGCGGCAGCCGCGACCACGACCTCGGAACTCGTCCGCCGCACCCGGGCGACGACCGACGGCAGGGCAACAGCGGCGGCTCCGGCGACGAGCACCGCGAACTGCACGGCCGCTGGCCGGAAGCCGCCGAACACGGCGACTCCCCCGGCGAGCGGCACGACGATCGCCGCCGGGAGAACCGCGGCGTGCCACCAGCCCTGCCGAATCACACGCCCCGGCCCTGGGCCCGGAGGTGAGGGAAGGCGCCCGGCGCCGTCGGCTCAGACCGCGTGGGAATGGGCCCCGGGTGAGGCCTAATCCGTCTGCACCACCCCGGGTGACGGGACCACGACCGGTGGCGACACGACGACCGGTGGCGAGACCACGACCGGTGGCGAGACCACGACCGGCGGCGAGACCACCACCGGCGGCGACACGACGACCGGTGGCGACACGGTCTGCGGGGGAGAGGACTGGACGGGGGGGAAGAGCGGACCACAGGCGGACAGCATGGCCGCGGCCCCCGTGACCCCGGCGAGGGTCGCGACCCGCAGCATGGCGTGGGTCCGGAAAGGGCGTGGAGTCGAATTCACCTCATGAACACCCGCCGGCTCATGGTCAGGTTGCACCGTGGTCCGAACAGTTTGCCGGGGGTGGCATGTCCGCCCCGATGCGCTCAGTAGCTGGGCTTGTCCGGCTCGATCTGACTCACCCAGGCCGTGACGCCGCCACCGACATGGACGGCGTCGGCGAACCCGGCGCCCTTGAGGATGGCGAGCACCTCGGCGGAGCGGCCACCGGACTTGCAGTGCAGCACCACCCGCCGGTCGGTCGGCAGTTCGGCCAGCGCCTCACCCGACTCGAACCGCCCCTTCGGGATCAGCGTGGCGCCGGGGATGCTGACGATCTCGTACTCGGCCGGCTCCCGGACGTCGACCAGGACGAAGTCGTCCTCGCCACGCTCGCGGGCCTCGAGCATCCGGGCCAGGTCCGTGACGCCGATCGTGGCGTCGCGGGCCGCGTCCGCGGCCGCCGTGCTGACGGCACCGCAGAAGGCGTCGTAGTCGATGAGCCCCGTCACCGGCTCACCGGCCGGGTCCCTGCGGACGCGCACCTCGCGCCACGACATCTCCAGGGCGTCGAACACCAGTAGCCGGCCCAGCAGCGGGTCCCCGATCCCCGTGATCAGCTTGATCGCCTCGGCGACCATGACGGAGCCGATCGCGGCGCAGAGCACCCCGAGCACGCCGCCCTCGGCGCAGCTCGGCACCATCCCGGGCGGCGGGGGCTCGGGGTAGAGGTCGCGGTACTGGACACCCTCGACCGGGGAGCCGTCGCGGGCCGCCGGCGGGTCGGCCCAGAACACGCTGACCTGGCCCTCGAAGCGGTAGATCGACCCCCACACGTAGGGTGTGCCGAGCAGCACACAGGCGTCGTTGACGAGGTAGCGGGTGGCGAAGTTGTCGGTGCCGTCGACCACGAGGTCGTAGTCGCGGATCACGTCGAGCGCGTTCTCCGACGTCAGGCGGACCTCGTGCAGGCGGACCCCGACGTGGGGGTTGACCTCGCGGACCGAGTCCCGGGCGCTCGCGGCCTTGGGGCGGCCGACGTCGGACTGGCCGTGGATGACCTGGCGCTGGAGGTTGGACTCGTCGACGACGTCGTCATCGACGATCCCCAGGGTGCCCACCCCGGCCGCGGCGAGGTACAGCAGGGCCGGGCTGCCCAGCCCGCCCGCCCCGACGACGAGCACCCGGGCGTTCTTGAGCCGCTTCTGCCCAGCCATCGCGACGTCCGGGATGATGAGGTGCCGAGAGTAGCGGCGGACCTCGCCGACGGTGAGCTCGGCGGCGGGTTCGACGAGCGGGGGCAGGGCGGGCACGGCGACCTCCAGCGGCCGGGAAATGTCAGGAAGCGTCACTCCGGGTCAACCCGGCGCCCCGGCGAGGTGTTCCGGGGGGCGTGCCCGCGGAGAAGGCGGGGCTCCGGGACCGGGCGGCTCCGGGCGCCCGGTTACCCTCCCCCGATGACCGCCGCCGATCGCGTGAGCGCTCCCGGGTCCGAGGGGGTGCGCCTGGCCCGTCCCGAGCGCCGGCAGCAGCTGCTCTCGGCCGCCCGCCGGGTGTTCGTCGAGCGGGGCTACCACGCGACGGCCATGGGGGACATCGCCGAGCGGGCCCGGGTGTCCAAGCCGGTGCTCTACCAGCACTTCGAGGGCAAGCTGGACCTCTACCTGGCCCTGCTCGACGAGCAGCTCGCGGAGATGGTGCGGGTCGTCAACTCCGCCCTGGCCTCGACGGCCGTCAACCGGGACCGGGTGCAGGCGGTCATGGCGGCCTTCTTCGAGTTCGTGGACCGCGAGGAGGAGACCTTCCGCCTGGTCTTCGAGTCCGACCTGATCGCCGACGCCGCGGTGCGCCGGCGGGTCGACCGGGCCACCGCCGAGATCGCCGCCGCCACGGCCGGAGTCATCGCAGCCGACACCGACCTCACCGCCGACCAGGCGTGGCTGCTGGGCGTGGCCATGACCGGCCAGGCCCAGGTCGCGGCCCGGGCCTGGCTGGCCGCCGGCCGGACGATCCCGCGCGAGCAGGCCGCCGCCCTGGTCGCCCGGCTGTCGTGGCGCGGCGTGCGCGGCTTCCCCGCGACCGGACACGGGACCCCGCCGTCAGCGGGTCCGGACGGGGCACCCGGCGGTGCGGGATAGCCTGTCGGTCGTGGAGATCAAGATCGGCGTTCGGAACTCTTCGCGCGAACTCGTGCTGGAGTCCACGCAGACCCCCGAGGAGGTCCAGGAGACCGTGTCCCAGGCGGTGGCCGACGGCGGGGTCCTCTCGCTGACGGACGAGCGCGGGCGCTCGGTGCACGTCCCGATCGAGGCCCTCGCCTACCTCGAGCTCGGCCCGGCCGAGGTGCGCCGGGTCGGTTTCGGGGCGGTGTGAGCCCACCGTGAGCATCGAGGGCCTCGTCAGCGCGATCGTCGTCGGGCTCGTCCTCGGTCTGCTCGGTCGGCTGCTGGTCCCCGGCCGTCAGCCCATCGGGTGCCTGCTCACGATCGTGGTGGGCATCCTCGCCGCGATCCTCGGCGGGGTGGTGGCGGACGCCGCGGGCATCGGCAGCGGCGACGGTGGCTTCGAGTGGCCGGTCTTCGGGGTCCAGGTGCTCGTCGCCGCGGTCGGGGTGGCCGTCGTCGGGGGCCTCAGCCGCCGTAGCTGAGTCCGCCGCGACACGCCTCGGATGGCGGTGCCCCCGAGCCGGGGGGAGTCTCGCCGTGTGACCGTCGAAGGGATCATCACCGCAATCATCGTGGGCGCCATCATCGGTGCCCTCGGTCGACTCGTCCTCCCCGGGAAGCAGCCCATCGGCTGGCTCCTCACCATCGTCGTCGGAATCGTGGCGGCCATCCTCGGTACATTCCTCGCCCAGGCCCTGGGCATCGACACCGACGGGTTCAGCTTCCTCGAACTCGTCGTCCAGGTGGTCCTCGCCGTCATCGGCGTGGCCATCGTCGCGGGGGCCTTCCGGGGCGGCCGCTCCAGCCGGTCCGTCACCCGCTGACCCTCCCCGTCCCTCACCCCCACGTCCCCGAGGCCCGGTCGGCACCCCGCCGACCGGGCCTCCCGACGTGCCAGCGGGTCAGCCCGAGAGTCCGAGGTCGCGCATCCGCTCCGCGTGGCGGTCCGTCAGCCGCGACATCATCCGGCCCACCTCCGCCAAGTCGGCACCCGAGCCGTCCGCGCCGACGACCAGGCGGGCGAGGGCGGGCCGGTCCACCACGACCCGGTGAGCCTGCGACAACGCCTCGCCGACCAGCCGACGGGCCCAGAGGGCGAGCCGCCCCGCCAGTCGGGCGTCGTCCGAGATCGCCCCGCGGACGCGAGCGGCGAGCACCTGGCCCCGGCCGCGGTCGCCGGCCACGTGCGCCACGAGGTCCCGCGTCCGCTCGTCGACGAAACCGGCGACCTCACGGTAGAAGTCGGAGCCGATGCCGTCCCCGACGTAGGCCTTCACCAGGCGCTCCCACCAGTCCTCGGGACGGGTGCGGTCGTGGAAGGCGTCCACCGGCGCCACGAACGGCGCCATCGCGTCCAGCGGCGAGCCGCCGAGTTCCTCGATGCGGGTGACGAGCCGGCGGTAGTGCTCGTGCTCGACGACGGCCAGGTCGGTGAGCGCGACCCGCTCGGCCAGCCCCGGAGCGTGTTCCGCGTCACACGCCAACCGCGATGTCGCACTAAGTTCGGTGTACGCGACCGCGGCCAGGAGGTCGATGACGTCGTCGGCGGCGGGCTCCGGCACGCGAGCAGCCTACGGGGGCCTACCCTGGGTCCCTAGTGACGACTGAGACTTTCACCGAGCACGGGGTGGCGCCCGACATCGCCGCGGCCCTCGCGGGGGCCGGCATCACCCATCCCTTCCCCATCCAGGCGATGACCCTGCCCGTCGCCCTTGCCGGCCACGACATCATCGGCCAGGCCAAGACCGGCACCGGCAAGACGCTCGGGTTCGGGATCCCGCTGGTTCAGCGGGTGGCGGGACCTGGAGACCCCGGCTGGGACGACCTTCCGGTCCCGGGCGCCCCGCAGGCCCTCGTGGTGGTCCCGACCCGGGAGCTGGCGCTGCAGGTGGCCGGCGATCTCACCCTGGCGGCACGCAAGCGCGGCGCGCGGGTGACCACCATCTTCGGCGGCCGTGCCTACGAGCCCCAGCACGAGGCGCTGCGAGCCGGCGTCGAGATCGTGGTGGGAACACCCGGACGGCTGCTCGACCTCGCCCGGTCCCGGGCGCTCGACCTGTCCAGGGTCCGCATCCTGGTGCTGGACGAGGCGGACGAGATGCTCGACCTCGGGTTCCTGCCCGACGTCGAGAAGATCATCACGATGACGCCAGCCGACCGCCAGACCATGCTCTTCTCCGCCACCATGCCGTCGGCGGTGGTGGCCCTGGGTCGCCAGTACATGCGTCATCCGACCCACATCCGGGCCGGCGACCCGACGGACACCGGGACCACGGTCCGTGCCATCACGCAGTGGGCCTACCGCTGTCACACCATGGACAAGATCGAGGTGCTGGCCCGGCTGCTGCAGGCCGAGGGCCGGGGTCTCACCATGGTGTTCACCCGGACCCGCCGCAGCGCGTCACGGATCGCCGAGGACCTGGTCGACCGGGGTTTCGCGGCTGCCGCGATCCACGGCGACCTCGGGCAGGGCGCCCGGGAGCAGGCGCTGCGGGCCTTCCGCAACGGCAAGGTCGACGTGCTCGTCGCCACCGAGGTGGCGGCGCGGGGGATCGACGTGGAGGACGTCACGCATGTCGTCAACCACGAGTGCCCGGACGACGCGCGCACCTACCTCCACCGCATCGGCCGGACCGGGCGCGCCGGGGCGACCGGGACCGCCGTGACCTTCGTCGACTGGGCGGACATGGTCCGGTGGAACGTGATCGACCGGGATCTCGAACTGGGGCTGGGAGAGCCGGAGGAGACCTACTCCACCTCGGCGCACCTGTTCGACGACCTCCGCATCCCGGCCGGCACCACCGGCCGGCTGCCGCGAACCGCCAGGACCCGGGCCGGCCTGGGAGCGGAGGAGCGCGAGGACGTCGAGGGCGAGGCGGCTCGGCGCAAGCGAGGGGACGGCGGCCGGACCGGTGAGGCCGGTGGCCCCGAGGCTCGGCCCGGCGAGCGGCGTCCCCGGCGGGCGGCGGTCCAGGAGACCACCGAGGGATCGGGTGACACCGGGCGGCGGCGGCGCCGCAGGCGCTCGGGGGCTGACGCTGCGGCCGAGGGCGCAGCCGGCGTCGGCGCCCCGGTCGAGGCCTCGACCGAGCTCACGATCGCCGCCGCGCTCGAGACCCTGCCGGGAGAGGGCGAGGGCGTCTCCTCATCGGACGGTCCCGCCGCCGGGCAGCCGCGTCGGCGGCGGCGCAGTGGCCGGGGTCGCCGGAGTGCCGGTGAGCCCGCCGAGTCCGCCGAGTCCGCAGGACCTGCCGACAGCGGACGTGACGGCACCCCGGGTTCGTCCGGGGTCCCGGCGGCCGACTCCGCCACCCGCCCGCAGGACGCCACCGTCTGACCCCTGTCCCACTCGTCCGCCACACCCCGGCGTCGGCATCAGAGCCTGGCCGCGATCCGGCGGTACGCCGCGGCCGCGGCCGACCGCGGGGCCGCGGTGACGACGCTGCGGCCCCGCGCCGCAGCCTCCGCCACCCGCACGGACCGCGGGACGGGTTCCAGTACGTCCACCCCGAACCGGTCGGCGAGGTCGGCGACGACCTCCCGGGCGTGCGCGGTCCGCAGGTCGACGACAGTGGGCAGCACCCCCGCCACCCGCAGCCGGGGGTTGAGCGAGCGCCGGACGTCCGCCACGGTGTCGAGCATCTGCCCCACGGCGCGGTGGCCCAGCATGTCCGGGGTCATGGGGACCAGCAACGCGTCCGCCGCGACGAGCGCCGCCACGGTCGTCACGCCCAGTGACGGGGAGCAGTCGACGACGACGTCGTCCACGCGGTCCGCGAGGGGCTGCAGCGCCCGGACGAGGACCCGCTCCCGGCCGGGCTGGCCAGCCAGCTCGGCTTCGACCTCCGCCAGGCGAAGATCCGCCGGCAGCAGCAGCGGACCGTCCGCGGTCGCCACCGCCGCCTCCCCCGCCACGGCCCGCCCGGCGAGCACGTCCCCGACCGTCCAGCGCACGTCCGCCGGGTCGACGCCGAGGGCGTACGTGAGGCAGCCCTGTGGATCGAGGTCGACCGCCAGCACCCGCCGCCCCTGGGCGGACCATGCCGCCCCGAGCGCCGCCGCAGTGGTCGTCTTGGCCACCCCGCCCTTGAGGTTGGCGACGGCGAGGACGCGGGCCACGGCCCCATGGTGCCCCCCGCGCAGCTCCGGCGAGCGCACCGTCATGCTGGGAGGCGTGCCGACACCCCCGCCGGCGGCCGACCCCGGCCTCTTCGGTCCCGGCAGCATCACCTGGCGAGTCGGGCACGAGCCGGCCGGCTTCGTCGCAGGCCTGCGTGCCCTGCTTCAGCGGTCCCTGCACCCGGACACCGTCGCCGGGTTCGACGCCCTGTCGGACTACCGCCGCAACCCCTGGCCACGGCTGACCCGGACCGCCGAGTACGTCGCCGTCACCCCGTACGGGACGGTCGGCCAGGCGCAGCGCGCGGCAGCCGGGGTGGAGCCGCTCACCCCCGCCCGGCTGGGATGGACGACCGTGGCCGGCCTGGCCGTCGGCAGCTTGCCGCCGTGGGCGCGGCTGGGCCTCGAGTCACGCGGCCGGGCGTCCTGACGCACGAGTGAGGACAGGGGGGCCCGCAGCCCGCCGGTGACGGCGGACCTCCATCACGGCAACCGCCGTGCTGTGGGGCACGGTGAGCGCCCACACCAGGGCGAGCAGGGCACCGAGCAGGCTCTGTCCCCACATGACGAGGGGCACCGCGGTCGCCACGACGACCGCCGTGGCGGGCAGGCCGGGTACGGCGGAGCGGGCGACCCGGCCGAGTGCCCCCGGGGCAGTCGTGCGAGCGCCGGGACCGGAAGGGACGTCGGCGACGAGATCGGCGAGACGGGCCTGGTGGCGCAGCGCGTGCCATCCCGCGAAGTAGGCCCCGAACGCCAGCAGGGGGTGTGCCAGCCAGGCGAGGGCGAGCAGGGCGGTCAGCTCGGCCGCGACCAGTGCCGCGCCACGGTTCCGGCCGGTGATCGCGGCGATCGTGCAACCCGCGACCGCGAGGACGGTCGCGGCGGCGACCGCCGCCGCGATCGTGGGCAGCGGCGCCAACACCGGGATCAGGCGCGGATCGACTGCTGCGACCGCCGCTTCCGCCGCGGGCGACGCCAGCGGGACCACGACCACCACGCCGCCGCCGAGTGCCGCCGCCCATCCCCGGGGGTCGGCCCACCCGCGGGCGACCCCGCGCTCGACGGCGAAGCCGATCTCGCCGGCCCCGAAGTGCAGCACCGACAGCACCAGGAACAGCGCGAACCCCGCCGTGGGGGCCACCAGGTACCCGACCAGGGCAGCACCCGCGACGGCCAGGTAGCCCGCGGCGAGGCGGAGATCCGGAACCGCAGCGCGCCATCGTGAACCCCCGGCGCGCCCCCGGCCGTCCAGCAGGGCGACGTGGTCCATCGCGCCGTGCGGGCTCCCGACGGCGACGAGCACCACGGCGACCAGGGCCGCCACCGGAGTGGGGTCGCCGGGCGCGACGACGGCCAGGCCCTCGGTGGCCAGGAGGGCGGCACCCACCGCCGCGAACCCGGCAGCGGTCACTGCCGGGTGCCGGACCAGGGAGACGGCCCCCGCTCGGTGGGTCGTTCGGTGGGTCGTTCGGTGGGTCGCTCCGTGGACCGGCACGATCCTGACGGTAGACGGCGTCCCCCGCCGCCCGGCGCCGGGTCGCTCGCGAGTCCCGTTCGGTCACCAGGCGGGCAGGCGGCTCGCGATCTCCTCGACCACGCCGGGATCGGTGGTGTGCTCGCCGAGGACGTTGAGCTTGCCGGTGCCGTGGTAGTCGCTGCTGCCGGTCACGACCAGGTCGAGGTCCTTGGCGAGGATCCGCAGCCCGTAGCGCGCGGTGTCGTCGTGGTCGCGGTGGTCGACCTCGAGTCCCAGGAGCCCCACCGTCACCAGGTCGGCGATCTGCGAGTCCGTGAGCACCGGTCCCCGGCGGCCCCGCGGGTGGGCGAGCACCGGGACCCCTCCGGCCGCCCGGATGGCGGCCACCCCCTCGCGGGTCGACGGCGCCCAGTACCCGACGTAGTACGGCCCGTTGTCGGCGAGCAGACGGGGGAACGCCTCGTCGCGGTGGGAGACGACGCCGAGGTCGATGAGGGCGTCGGCGAGGTGGGGCCGACCCGGCGTGGCGCCCGGCGGAGTGTGCCGGCGCAGGGCCGCGAGCAGCCCGGCCTCGTCCAGGCCCTCGCCGGCTGCCAGCCGGCGGGCCATCTCGGTCACCCGCTCCTGGCGGGCGGCGACGGTGCGGGCCATCGTGGCCACCAGCCCGGGGTCGCCGCGGAGGTCTCCGTAGCCGAGCACGTGCACGCTGACGTCCCCGGTCATCGTCGACAGCTCGACGCCGGCCAGCACCTGCAGCGGCGTTCCGGCGGCCGCCCCGCGCGCCTCGTCGAGGCCCTCGAAGGTGTCATGGTCGGTGAGGGCGACGGCGGTGAGCCCGGCCTGCAGCGCCTCGGTCACGAGCTGCGAGGGCGACGACCGGCCGTCGGACGCCGTCGAGTGGGTGTGGAGGTCGGCCGACACGGGTCCCCAGAGTACGTCGGACACCAGGGGCCGCGGGGGGTCACCGCGGATCCCCCGCGCCCGCCGCGGCACGGACGCCCGGCCCACAGCGCGACGGCGCCACGAGGAGGCACCATGGGGTGGTGAGCGAGGGCGAGCCCCCGGGGGCGGACGCGGCCGAGGCGGCGAAGGACGCAATCATCGAGGACACCACCACCGCGGACGAGACCACCGGGGACACCGCGACGGGCGGCGGCACCGGAACCCGCAGCCAGCGGCCGACCTCGGAGGCGTTCCGGCGGTTCGTCGCGGGCGGCTGGGCCGCCCCCCCGACCTCCCCGCCGGACCGGCTGCCCGCCGCCGGACCCGCCGCCCGGCGCCGGGCCGAGCTGTCCGGCCGCTTCCCGGGCGACCGCCTCGTCGTCCCGGCCGGGACGTTCGCGGTGCGGAGCAACGACACCGACCACCGGTTCCGGCCCCACACCGCCTTCGCCTACCTGACCGGTCTCGGGACCGACCGCGAACCGGACTCGGTCCTCGTGCTGGAGCCCGGGCAGGACCCCGGCAGCGGCCACGACGCCGTGCTGTACTTCCGCCCCCGGGCGCCGCGGGACTCCGAGGAGTTCTACGCCGACGCCCGCTACGGCGAGCTCTGGGTGGGCGCCCGGCCGTCGCTGGCGGAGGTGACGGCCGAGACCGGGATCACCGCGGTCCATCTCGACCGGCTCGCGGAGGATCTCGCCAAGGGCATCGGACATCTCACGGTCCGCGTGGTCCGCGACGCGGACGCCGCCGTGACCGGCGTCGTCGACGCGGCCCGCCGCGACGCGGGAGTGGTGATCGACCCACCACCCGCGCCGGAGGGCGAGGAGGAGGACGAGGCCCGGCATGCGCGGGAGGCGCTCGGCGCGGCCACCGGCGACCACGGGCTCGCCGCCGCGGTGTCGACCATGCGCCTGGTCAAGGACGACTGGGAGATCGCGCAGATGCGCCTCGCGGTCGCCGCGACCGCGGTCGGCTTCGACGACGTGGTGACCGCGCTCGAGCGCGCCGTGGGCCGCGACCGCGGGGAACGCGTCGTGGAGTCGGCGTTCGCGGCGCGATCCCGGGAGCTCGGCAACGGCCTGGGCTACGACGTGATCGCGGCGTCCGGGGCACACGCCTGCACGCTGCACTGGATCCGCAACGACGGCCGAGTCGAGCCCGGCGACCTCGTGCTCGTCGATGCCGGGGTCGAGGTCGACACCCTGTACACCGGCGACGTCACCCGGACCCTGCCGGTGTCTGGCCGGTTCTCCCCCGAGCAGCGCCGCGTCTACCAGGCCGTGCTGGACGCCGCGGACGCCGCCTTCGCCGTGGTGCGCCCGGGGGCCTCCCTCGCCGACGTCCACGCCGCCGCCATGCGGGTGCTGGCGGAACGGCTGGCGGCGTGGGGCCTGCTGCCGGTGGACGTCGAGACCAGCCTGGACCGGGAGCAGGGTGGTCACCACCGGCGGTGGTGCGTCCACGGGACCAGCCACCACCTCGGGATGGACGTCCACGACTGCGCCCTGGCGCGCCGTGAGGAGTACGTCGAGGGCGAGCTGGCGCCCGGGATGGTCTTCACCATCGAGCCGGGCCTGTACTTCCGCGCCGACGACGAGCTGGTCCCCGTGGAGCTGCGCGGCATCGGGGTCCGGATCGAGGACGACGTGCTCGTCACCGCGGACGGCTGCGAGAACCTGTCCGCGATGCTGCCCCGCGAGCCGGACGCCGTCGAGGAGTGGGTGCGGACACACCGTCGCTGACGCCCGTCCCGGCCCCGGTCGTGGCGGGCGACGGGCCCGCACGACAGGATGAGTGTCATGGCCTTCCCGGGTGGTGCCCGCAGCGGCCGCGTGCCGCGCACGCCGACGCTCTTCCGAGGCGAGCAGATCGCCGTCTTCGACACCTACGCCGAGGCCCAGCGGGCCGTCGACTTCCTGTCCGACGAGAAGTTCCCGGTCCGCAGCGTCGCCATCGTCGGGACCGACCTGCGGATGGTCGAGCGGGTCACCGGCCGGCTGAGCTACCCGCGGGTGGCGCTCGCCGGTGCGGCGTCCGGGGCCTACCTCGGTCTGTTCTTCGGCCTGCTGCTGCTCCTCTTCGGCGGGGATGCGGGGCTCAACCTGTTCCTCGCCGCCCTGCTCATCGGGGCCGGGTTCGGCACGATCTTCGGGATCATCTCCTACTCGTTCACCGGCGGCCGGCGGGACTTCACGTCCGCCAGCCAGATCGTCGCCGCCCAGTACGCGGTGCTCAGCACCCCGGACGTGGCCGGCCAGGCGCGCCAGGTCCTCCTGCGCCTGCCCGGGAAGTCGGCCCCGGCGCAGCCGCCCCCGGCCGCCCAGGAGCCCGCGGGTCCCCCGACACCGCCCGGCCCGACCCCGCCCGGCCCGACCCCGCCCGGCTGAGGCACCGCCCGGCGCGCGAACGGCGTCAAGGCGGGCCGCCTCGGCGCCGATACCCCGGTCGGCTCGGCTGCGAGCCACCGATCGGAGGACCGGATGGAGGGACGGCCGGGGGCCCCGCCGCGGCGCGACGCCGCCGTGCGCGGGCTCCAGGTGGCGGCCGTCGCGCTCGTCGCGGTGTTCGCGGCCGGGATGGTCGCCCGCGACGGGGAACCCGGGCAGGTGCCGTGGCTGGACCTCGGCGTCTTCAACGCGGTGTACCTGGCCGCCGCCGCGGCCTGCCTCCTCCACCGGCCGCCGGCCAGGGTCGAGCGACTGGGGTGGCGCGCCCTCGGGGCTGCGATCGCCGTCAACGTCGGCGGCTCCGCGTACTACTCCCTCGTGCTCGCGCGCCAGACGGACCCCCCCTACCCATCCCTCGCGGACGCCTTCTTCCTCTGGTTCTACGTGCTGACCTACGCCGGGGTGATCCTCCTGCTGCGCTCCCGGGCCCCCCGGTTCCAGCTCAGCGCCGCGCTCGACGGGCTCGTGGCCGGACTCGGGGTCGCCGCGGTGACCGCCGCGGTGGCCCTCCCCCGGCTGTCGTCGGCCGGTGGCGGACCGGTGGTCGAGGTCGCCCTCAACCTCGCCTGGCCGATCGCGGACCTCGTGCTCATCGTCGTCCTCGTCGGCGGCTCGGCCGTGGCCGGTGCCCGGCTCGACCGACGGTTCGGCCTGGTCGTCGCAGGCCTCGCGGTGACCGCGGCGGCGGACCTGATGTTCCTGTTCGCCGAGTCCGGCGGCGGGTACGTCGAGGGTGGACCCGTCGACCTGGCGTTCCTGTCGGGGATCGCGCTGCTCGCCCTGGCCGCGGGGCCGACGCGACGCACCCGCCGGCGACCCGGCGGCAAGGGAGAGCCGGGGGCGGCCCTGACCACGAGGGCCGATCGGGCACGCGTCGGGTGGGGCCTGGTCGCACTGCCCGGGGTGGCCGCCGTCGGCAGCCTCGCCGTGCTGGCCACGCCGGCCGGCGGGGCGTCCTCGGTCCCCCGCGTCCTGGCGGCGGCCTGCGTCCTCGCCGCGCTGGCCCGGACCGGCGTGACGTTCCGCGAGATGCGCGATCTCACCGACGTCCACCGGCAGGCGCGCACCGACGACCTCACCCAGCTGCCGAACCGCCGAGCCCTCTACGAGCAGTGCGAGGCGGCGGTGCGAGCAGCGACGGACGCCGCGCCCGTCGCACTCCTGCTCATCGACCTCGACCGCTTCAAGGAGGTCAACGACTCCCTCGGTCACGCCGCGGGCGACGCCCTGCTGGTCCAGGTCGGGGGCCGGGTCCGCGGCGCCCTGCGCAGCGACGACGTCCTCGCGCGCCTGGGAGGCGACGAGTTCGCGGTGGTCCTCCCCGGCACGGGCGCCGAGGCCGCCGTCGAGGTCGCCGAGGCCGTCACCCGGGCACTGGCCGCGCCCTTCCCGGTCGAGTCGGTGACCGTGCATGTCGACGCCAGCATCGGGGTCGCCGTGGCGCCGCTGCACGCCGGGAGCCGGACCGACCTGCTGCGCTGCGCCGACATCGCGATGTACGACGCCAAGGCCGCCCGCAGCGGGATCACCGTCTTCGCCGCCGAGCGCCACGAGGGCCGGGACCGGCTGCGGACGGTCGAGGGCCTGCGGGCGATCCTGCGCCCGTCGGGCCCGCAGGACGTCACGGCGACCGCGGGCCGGCTGACGGTGCACCTCCAGCCGCAGGTCGCCCTCGCCACCGGCGCCATCGCGGGCGTCGAGGCCCTGGTCCGCTGGCGGCACCCGGCACGCGGGCTGCTCCTGCCGGGCGACTTCCTGCCGCTGGTCCACGCCGCGGGGCTCACCGGCCCCCTCGCCGCGACCGTCCTGGACGCCGCACTCGCCGCCTGCCGGCAGTGGCGGGACGCGGGCCACCCGTCACCCGTGGCGGTCAACCTCTGCGCGGCGGACGTCCACGACGTGGCGCTCCCCCGCCGCATCCGTGCCCTGCTGGACCGCCACGGCCTGCCGCCGCAGGCGCTCACCGTCGAGCTGACCGAGGACACCCTGGTCGCCGACTTCGACCGGACCCGCACCGTCCTCGGCGCGCTGCGCACCGACGGCGTCACGGTGTCGATCGACGATTTCGGCACCGGCTTCGCGTCCCTGGCGTACCTGCGGGACCTGCCGGTCGACGAGCTGAAGCTCGACCGCGGGCTCGTCCGCACCGTGGTCGGCGACGACCGCGCCGCAGCCATCGTCCGGCACACGGTCGACCTGGGACACGACCTCGGCATGCGCCTGGTGGCCGAGGGCGTGGAGGACGCCGCCACCGCGGACCTGCTCACCGGGCTGGGCTGCGACCTCGGGCAGGGCTATCACCTGGCGACGCCGATGCCGCTGGTGTCGCTGCTCGGCTGGCTGGCCCCGGTGACGGCCTGACCGACCGCGGGCAGGACCACCTCGAAGACGCAGCCGGGGGGCGCGTTGCGGACCCCGACCGCGCCACCGTGCGCCTCGACGAGGCCCCGGACGATGGCCAGCCCGAGCCCCGCCCCGCCAGTCCCCGGGGTGCGGGAGCGATCGCCCCGCCAGCCGGGCTCGAAGACCCGCGGCAAGTCGGCGGGGTCGAGGCCACCGCAGGCGTCGGTGACGGCGAGTCGCACGCGACGTCCGTCGACGGGAGAGACCCCCGACGTCACCGACACCGTCACCGCCCCCCCGGGGTCTGTCGCCCGGACCGCGTTGACCACGAGGTTCGCCACCATCCGGGCCAGCGCCGGGCCATCGCCCACGACCGCCGCCGGCGGCCTCCCGGCCGCGGGTCCCGCCACGGTGACGCGCACCGCGCGGGCGCCGGCCACCGGGGCGACCTGCGCCACCGCCGACCGCGCGACGGCGGTGACGTCCACGTGCTCGCGGGCCAGGTGCTGCCGCCCGGACTGCAGGCTCGACAGCGCCAGCAGGTCGTCGACCATCGCCGAGACATGGTCCACCTGCTCCCGGATCCGGCGCAGGTACCGGGCCGGGTGCTCGGCGACCCCGTCCTCCAGCGCCTCGGCCATCGCCCGCACCCCGGCCAGCGGGGTCCGCAGGTCGTGGGTCAACGCCGCGACCAGCTCCCGGCGCGTCCGGTCCGCCTGTTCCTGCTGGGCCAGCCGGGCGGTCTCCCGCGCGGCGGCCTGCTCCAGGCGGTGCACCCGGTGCGCGAGGTAGGCGCCGACCCCGATCCCCACGAGGCCGCCGCCTGCGCACGCGGTGAGCACGATCGCCAGCTCCTGCGCCTGCAGGTACATCGCCCGCGTCGCCAGGAGCACGGCGGCGAGCACGGCGGCGACCGCGGCCACCGGCGGCACGAGAGCCGCGGCCCGCAACGAGCGGCTCCGCACGATGACCGCCCACCCGCCGGCCGCGGCCACTGCCCCGGCGCTCGCCGCCACGACGAACACGACGGCGAGGTCGGCGGGCGTTCCCGTGGCGGCCGTGGTCACCACGGTCCGGTCCTCACGGCGCGGCCCTCCGGGCCGGCGCGGGCTCCCAGCGGTACCCGACGCCCCAGACGGTGACGAGCCGCGTGGGCTCCGCCGGGACCGGCTCGACCTTGTGGCGCAGGCGCCGCACGTGCACGGTCACGGTCGAATGGTCGCCGAAGTCCCACCCCCACACCTCACGGAGCAGCTCCTCACGGGTGAAGGCCCGCCGGGGGTGGCGCAGGAAGTGGACGAGGAGGTCGAACTCGCGCATGGTGAGGGCCACGGGCTGCCCGTCCTGGGTCACCTCGCGCGCGGCGGCGTCGACGACCAGGTCGCCGTCGGACAGCGTCGCCGTGTCGCGGCCACGCGACGCGGCGCCACCGGCGCGCCGCAGGACGGACTCCACCCGCAGCACGAGTTCCCGGACGCTGAACGGCTTGGTGACGTAGTCGTCGGCCCCGACCTCGAGACCGAGGATGCGTTCCAGCTCGCCGCCCAGCGCCGTCAGCATGACGACCGGCACGTCACCGGTGCGCCGCAGCCGTCGGCACACCTCGATCCCGTCGACGTCCGGGAGCATGACGTCCAGCACGACGAGGTCCACCCCGCCGTTGCCGTCCGTCCCGCCCTGCGCGGCACGCAGGGCGCCGCCGCCGTCGGCGGCCCGCGTCACCTCGTGCCCCGCGCGGGTGAGGTAAGCGGCCACGACCTCGGCGACGGTGTCGTCGTCGTCCACCACGAGGATGCGGGCCACTCCAGGACTGTACGGACCGCGGCCAGGACCGTCCGCCACCGACTCCAACCGCCACCGCTGCCGACCGACCCCGACCGACCCCGACCCCGACCCCGACCGCGACCCGGGTCACGGCGGGCCCGCGGGACGCCGCAGCCGGTCCAGGACGGCGACGACGTCGTCGTGGCCGAGGACGGCCGCCACCTCCTGGACGGTGGCTCCGGAGGAGGTGACGGTCCCCGGGTCCGCCCCGGCCGCCAGCAACTGCTCGACGATCCCAGCGTCCCCCACCAGCACCGCACCCGCCAGCGGCGACTCCAGCCCCGGCAGTCGCAGGTCGGGGTCGGCGCCGGCCTCGAGCAGTGCCGTCACCGCGCTGGCGCACCGGGCGGCCACCGCGGCGGTCAACGGGGTGTGGTCGAACCCGGGAGCGACGACGTCGGCGGGGGCCCCCGCGGCCAACGCCTCCCGCAGTCGCCGGGTGTCCCCCAGCACGGCCGTGCGCAGCACCGCACGGCGGCCCTGGTCGAGCCCCGC
>JBHJOS010000023.1:0-3981 GCA_050329415.1 Kineosporiaceae bacterium | reverse complement strand
TCCAGCCAGAGCCGGTCGAACTCCTCGCCCCGGGCGGCGGCGAGCGCGTCCAGCTCGTCCGAGGTCAGCATCCCCGGCATGGCGACGAGGTCGGTGTGACCGTGACTGCCGTGGTCGCCACCGTGGCGCCCGGACAGCCGCAGCCCGGTCTCCAGCCGGATCGCCTCCCAGGAGGGGACGTCCTCGCCACGTTCGGCCAGCCACTCCGCCATGAGCTCGACCTCGGCCTCCTGGGACAGGCCCATCCGCTCGGCCAGCAGCGCGAGATCCTCGCGCTCGCTGCGCCCCTCGATCATGTCCACCATGATCAGCGCCTGGGCGTGGTGGTGGACCATGCCCTGGACGAACTGCACGTCGGCGGCGGTGTGCGGGGGCAGCGGGACCTCGACGGGCTCGTCCGTGCCCAGCACCCGGCCGGGTTCACCCGGAGCCGCGCCCTGGATGACGTTCGGCGCCCGCGTGGTCTCGACCGCGACGGCGTCGCCCGCCTCGCCGCTGCAGGCCGCGGTCGCGAGGACGGCGGCCAGCGCGAGCGGACCCGCCAGGTGGCGGGCCGCGGCACGGGCCGGGCGGCGGAGGGTCATCCGTCCGAGCATGCCTTCTCCGTCCCGGGTTCGGGAGGGGGTGTGCTCCTCGCCCTTCTGGCGTTACATTCCTGGACAACCCTCGCTCATGTGGCGTAATGCGTGCCACACGGGCTGTCGTCGGCGGCGATCGCCGCCTCTGGTGTCGAGGAGGACCCATGGCAGGACCCCGGGACCATCGATTCCCGCGATCCCGCTGGCGCCGCCTGGGTGCGGTCCTCGGCGCGTCGGTGCTGGTGGCGACCTTCGTCCCGGCGTCCGCGCAGGCGTCCGGCGCGACCGACCCGAGGGTCGGCCTGCCGTCGGACGGCGAGGCCGCGCTCAACCTCACGAAGCTGTCCAGCGGGGCCCTGCCCGCCGGGGCCGTCATCAACAGCGACATCGCCTTCACCGGTGACCACGCCGTGGTCGGGAACTTCAACGGGTTCTCGATCTACGACGTGTCCGACCCGGCGGCACCGGCGCTGGTCACCAGCTACATCTGCCCCGGCAGCCAGAACGACGTGTCGGTGTTCGGCGACCTGCTGTTCCTGTCGGTCGAGCAGACGACGGCCCGCGTCGACTGCACGACGAACCCCGCGTCGACGGTCTTCCGCGGCGTCCGGATCTTCGACATCAGCGACGTCACGGCCCCGCGCCTGCTGGCCAACGTCCAGACCTGCCGCGGTTCCCACACCCACACCCTCGTCGAGGACCTCGACGACCCGGAGAACCTGTACGTGTACGTCTCGGGTACGTCCACCGTCGCCCGCCCGCCGACGGAGCTGCCCGGCTGCCGGGCCGGGTACACCCCGGGCGTCCCGGGCCAGCCCGGCGTGCCCGCCGTGCCGCCCGTCATCGAGCCGGTACCCGACTCCGCTTTCTGGCGCATCGACGTCATCAAGGTGCCTCTGGCGGCCCCCGAGACAGCTGAGCTGGTCGGCGGCCCCCGGCTCTTCGCCGACCCGGCGACCGGGGCGGTGAACGGACTGCAGAACGCCCCGCCGGCACCGACCCACCCGTCCGGCGAGCCGTGGGGCCCCACCCCCATCACCGACGCCTGCCACGACATCACCGCCTACCCGGAGATCGGGCTGGCCGCCGGTGCCTGCGAGGGCAACGGCCTCCTCATCGACATCTCCGACCCGGCGAACCCGGTGCGGGTCGCCGAGGTGGCCGACCCGAACTTCGCCTACTGGCACTCGGCGACGTTCAACAACGACGGCACCAAGGTCCTCTTCACGGACGAGTGGGGCGGTGGCTCGGGCGCGAAGTGCCGCGTCACCGACCGGCCGGAGTGGGGCGCCAACGCCATCTTCGACGTCGTGCGCGACGGTGACTCGGTCTCGCTGGAGTTCGCCAGCTACTACAAGCTGCCGGCGCCCCAGACGACCGAGGAGAACTGCGTCGCCCACAACGGCTCGCTGGTCCCGGTGCCCGGCCGGGACATCATGGTCCAGGCCTGGTACCAGGGCGGGACGTCGGTCATCGACTTCACGGACTCGTCGAACCCGACCGAGATCGCGTTCTTCGATCGCGGCCCGATCAACCCGGCGGCGCTGTCCCTGGCCGGGTTCTGGTCGACGTACTGGCACAACGGGTTCGTCTACGGCAGCGAGATCGGCCGCGGGTTCGACTCGTTCGACCTCACGACCAGCGAGTACGTGAACGACGTCGAGCTGGCCGCGGCGAAGCAGGTGACCGTCGACGAGACGAACGTCCAGGCCCAGGAGCGCATCGAGTGGCCGGCGTCGTTCACCACGGTCCGGGCGTGGCAGTCGGCGGCCGACCGGCAGGGCGAGCTGAACCGGGCCGAGCAGCGGGTCGTCACGGTCCTGGTGGACCGGGCCGAGAAGCTGGCAGACCGCCGGGTGACCCGTAGGGCCGCGGCGGCGCTGCTGACGGCGGCGGCCGGGGTGGTCGACGACTCGACGGTCGAGCAGGGCCTCAGCGGGGCACTGCTGGACCTGGCGGCGGAGCTGCGGGCGAGCTGATTCTCGGCGTCAGGCGGACCGGGCCGCCGTCCCCGCGCGGGGCGGCGGCCCGGTTCTCCTTCCCGAGGTCGTTGCAGAGTGCAACTTGCACGGTGCAACGGTCTCCGCGGGTGACACCGCCGCCGTAGAGTCGCGGGTCGTGGACGAGCAGCGGGCCTTCGACGCCCTCGGGTTCCGGTGGGACCGGGGGCTGGTGCCGACCGACGTGCCGGTCCACTCCGTCGAGCGCGCGGTCTTCCGGCTCCACAAGTCGCTGCCGGAGTACGTCTGGGACGCCGCCGTGCTCGAGGGCAACCCGTTCACGTTCCCCGACGTCCAGACCCTCATGGACGGCGTGACGGTCGGTGGTCACCGGCTGAGCGACGAGCGACAGGTGCTGAACCTCGTCGAGTCGGCGCGGGAGCTGCTCCGGCTGGTCAAGGAGGGGAGGTTCGTCCTCGACAAGGCGATGTCGGATCACCTGCACGCCGTCATCGCCGGGGACGAGGCCTTCGACGCCGGGTACTTCCGGGGCGAGGGCCGGGAGCAGCGGCTGACTCCGGGAGTCTCCTTGGGCGAGCACGGCCGGTACCTTCCGGAGCCGACCGAGCCGGGCGGTGAGAACCTCCGCCGCCTTCACTCGAGGGGACTCGCCGCGATCACCGAGCGCCTCGAGAACACGTACGAGCAAGCGCTCGTCTACTTTCTGTTCGGCGCGCTGCAGCAGTTCTACTTCGACGGGAACAAGCGGACGTCCCGCTACATGATGAACGGCCACCTCATGTCGCACGGCATCGACGCCATCAGCGTCCCCGCCGCCCGCGCCCGGGAGTTCAACTCCCTGATGGTCGACTTCTACCGGTTCCGGGAGGCCACCCGCATGGTCGCCTTCCTCACCGACTGCCACCCGGACGCCGACGAGATCATGACACCCGGGATGCGGGCCCCGCTCGCCTGACCACCGGGTGGACCGTCCGGCTAGCGTCGCGCCGGTGGACCTGCCCGCTCTCTCCGTCGTCGTGCCGTGCCTGCTCGCCGTGGTCGTGGGGGCACTGGTGCAGGGTGCGCTGGGGTTCGGGCTCGCCCTCGTCGCGGTCCCGGTGCTGGCGTGGCTGGCGCCGTCCACCGTGCCGGTCGGGATCCTCGTCGCGGTGCTGCCCCTGGTGGTGGTGGCCGCGTTGCGGGAACGCGCCGACATCGACGTCCGGGGGATGGCCGTGGCCCTCGTCGGCCGGGTGCCGGGTGGCGCCGCCGGGGCCGCCGCCGTCGCGCTGCTGCCCGTCCGCGGCCTCCAGCTGGCGGTCGCCGCCACCGTGCTCGCCGCGGTCGGCCTCGTCGTTGCCGGGGACCTGTCACGGCGGCGGATCCGGAGGCGGACCGGCCCGCCGCCGGCCGCGGAGGCGGTCCGGCCGGACGCCGGGCTCGGGGTCCACGGCGCCGCCGGG
>JBHJOS010000176.1:0-18700 GCA_050329415.1 Kineosporiaceae bacterium | reverse complement strand
CGGGCCCGACCGCGCGGTCGCCGGGCTGTGCGGGACGGGCCGGGGTGGCACCCGGCCCGGGCTGCTCGCCGGTCCGGGCTGCCGGAGCCATCGGGGCGGCCGGTCGAGGAGCGCCGCCGGGCCGGGCGGCGGCCGGTGGCACGGGAGCCGCGACGCCTCCCGCCGATGCAGGCGGGCCGACCGGCGCGAGTGGGCCGGCGGGGGTGGGACGGGGACCGGGGCGGGCCGGCGCCCGGGTCTGGCCGGCGGGCGTCGCGGCCGCGGGAGCGGGAGCAGCCGGGGTGGCAGCCACCGGCGATGCCGGTGCCGTCGGTGCCGTCGGTGCCGTCGGTGCCCCGGACGTCACCGGTGCGGACATGCGTTCGCGGAGGCGCCGGACCACCGGCGCCTCGATGGTGGAGGACGCGGAGCGGACGAACTCGCCCATCTCCCCCAGCGTGCCGAGCAGGGACTTGCTGTCGACTCCGAGCTCTTTCGCGAGCTCGTAGACCCGGACCTTGGCCACATCTCTCCTTCTGGGTCCGGGCGTGGGCACGGACCCGCGTTACGGCAGGGCTGTCATCGCTGCGCACTCATGGGGTGCTCATCACTCGTCGACCTGCTCCCGTTCGGAACGTTCCCCGGCCGGGTCGGCCGGGGCGGGTGCGCCCCGCGACTCCTCGCCGCCGATCTCGGTCCGGAGGGCCGAGACGTCAACGAGTCCTACGACGCGCAGTGCCCGGGGGAAGGCTCGTCGTGAGACGGCCGCAGCCAGGCAGTCCGGGTCGAAGTGTACGGAGGCACCCCGGCCCGGGTGGACGCGTCGGGGATCCGGGACGAGCGTGACACCGTCCGGACCGGGCTCGGCGACGACCCGCAGGAGGTCGGACCGCCGATCCCGACGACGACACCCCACGCAAGTCCGCACGGGTTCCGTGCGGAGCGGACGAGGCGTGTCAGCCGTCCCCTTCGTGACCACTGGTCAGTGTAACCGCCCGCCGGGTCCCGTCGTTCCCGGTCCGCCGGGGCGGCCGACCCTCGACCGCCGCTGACCCCCTCGGTGCCTGACCCGCACCCGCCGGTGCCTGACCCGCCGGTGCCTCACCCACCGGGCGCCGACGCGTCCCGGACCGGCTCGGTGTCGGAGTGGATGTCGATGCGCCACCCGGTGAGGCGCGCAGCCAGACGGGCGTTCTGACCCTCCTTGCCGATGGCGAGGGAGAGCTGGAAGTCCGGCACCACCACCCGTGCCGAGCGCATCGCCGCGTCCACGACCTCGACCCGGCTCACCCGGGCGGGTGACAGCGCCTCAGCGACGAACCGCGCCGGGTCGTCGTTCCAGTCGACGATGTCGATCTTCTCGCCGTGCAATTCGGACATGACGGCACGCACCCGCTGCCCCATCGGCCCGATGCAGGCGCCCTTGGCGTTGACGCCGGGCACGGTCGCCCGGACCGCCATCTTCGAGCGGTGCCCGGCCTCGCGGGCCAGCGCCATGATCTCGACCGAGCCCTCGGCGACCTCGGGGACCTCGAGCGCGAACAGCCGGCGCACGAGCATGGGATGGCTGCGGGACAGCGTGATCCGCGGCCCCCGGGGGTGGCGGGCGACGGACACGACGTAGCAGCGCACCCGGTCCCCGTGCACCAGCTGCTCGCCGGGGACCTGCTCGGCGGGGGGGACCACTCCCTCGACGTCGCCGACCCGGACCCGGACCACCCGAGGGTCACGGCCCTGCTGGACGACACCGCTCACGATGTCGCCCTCGCGAGAGGTGAAGTCGCCGAGGACGCGCTCGTCCTCGGCGTCCCGGATCCGCTGCATGATGACGTGCCGGGCGGTCGCCGCCGCCACCCGCCCGAAGCCGGACGGGGTGTCGTCGTACTCCCGCAGCACCCGACCCTCGGCATCGGTCTCCTGAGCCATCACCCTGACCCGTCCGGTCCGCCGGTCGATGTCGACCCGCGCCCGGGACGCGGACCCGTCGTCGCGGCGATAGGCCAGCAGAAGCGCCTGTTCGATGGCGTCGAGCAGGACCGCCATCGGGATCTCGCGCTCGGACTCCAGGGATCGCAGCGCCATCATGTCGACGTCCACGACGCTCACGTCCGCTCCACGGCTTCGCCGGGCGGGTCGTCGATCGCGTCCGGCCGCTCGGCGGCGGTGTCCTCGTCCAGACCCGTCCCACGCCGGAACTCGACCTCGACGCGACCCCGGGCGACCTCCGACCAGGCTGTCCGGCGCTCGGCGCCGGCCTCGTCCAGGACCACCCCGTCGTCGTCCACCGCCACCAGGCGCCCGCTCGCGACAGAGCCGTCGGTCCGGTGGACGCGCACCGAGCGGGTCCGCGCCCGCAGCCAGTGGCGCCGTTCGGTGAGCGGGCGGTCCACGCCCGGGGTCGAGACCTCGAGGGCGTAGGGGGCCGCCCCGAGGAGCTCCCCCGCCTCGGCCGTCCCGTCGAGGCCGTCCAGCGCCCGGCCCACCCGGCGCGAGGCGTCGGCCACCGAGTCGAGGTCGGCCGAGCCGAGCCGGTCGACGGGCAGATCGACCACCACGCGGACGACGCGGCGCCGGCCCGCGGAGGACACCGTCACACCCTCGACCACGAGGCCCGCCTCGGCCACCACCGGGTCCAGCAGACGCGCCAGCCGGTCGGCGACGGACGCAACGGAGGACATGACCGAAGCCTAGTCCGGCACGGGCGGCGAGGTCGGCGCGGAACGGGATCGCGGCAGGCGTGGCGGGTACCGCTCGTGGCACGATCACCGCCGTGGAAGTCGAGCCGCGGGGGACGTGGTCCCGCCGTGCCGTGCTCGGGGCCGCGCTGGCGATGGCGGTCGCGCCGACCACGGCGTGCGCCTGGTCGCCGGTGCGGCTGGACACCGCTGCGGCCGCCCCGCAACCACCTCCCCTGTCCCCCCAGGAGGCGGCCAGGTCGGTCGTGGCCGGCGGTGCCCGGGCCGCGGTCCGGGTGCTGACCACGACGGACCTCAGCGCCCTGCCGGGGGACACCGCGGGCCGCGTCGGAGGGTGGATCGAGATCCACCGGGCCCACTTGTCCGCGCTGGCCGACTCCCCCGCGGCGACCTTCCCCGGCGGAACGGGCACCCCGTCACCCGGCGCTCTCGGGGTGGCGGACCAGGTTCGCTCGCTCCGGCGGCTGCTGGGAGGCCTCGGCACCGGAGCGGCGGCGGCCGCGGTGGCGGCCCCGGCCGCCGCCCCGTTGCACGTCCGGATCGCCGCCGCCCGGCTGGCCCAGGAAGGCCAGCTCCTGGCCGCCTCGGGACTGCCGCCCCGCGCCGCCCCCTGGCCGGAGGGCTCTCCGGTGGCCGTGCTGCAGGCCGTGCTCGCGGCCGAGCACGCCGTGGTCGACGCGTACACGACCGCGGCGGCGTGGGACACCGGGCGGCGCGAGGCCTTCCTGGCGGGTGCGGTCCGCCACGACGCCACCCGCGACCGCCTGATCGAGCTGATCGCCGCCGCCGGGGAGACGCCGGTGCCCGCCGCACCGGGATACGCCCTCCCGCCGGAGGCAGCACCAGGAGTCGCTCCCGTGGCGCAACGGGCGCTCACGCTGGCGGTGACCGTCGAGACCGGGCTGGCGAGGGCGGCCGCCGTCGCAGCGTCGGACCACCTCGCCGCGAGCGCGCAGACCCGTGCGGACGACAGGGGAGACGCCGCCCCCGGACCGGCGGATCCCGCAGCCCGGGACCTCGTCACCGCGCTCGCGGTCGTCGCCGCCGGGGCCGACGTGGCCCGGCAGGCGTGGGGCGCCCCCGCACAGTTCCTGCCCGGTACCTGAGACCGCTCCCGGCGCCGAGTCCGGTGCGGTCAGGCGCCGACAGGCACCGCCGGCACCGGCCCGGTGACGGCGGCGACCACGTCGTGGGGCGAGACCTCCGTCCGTGACCCGGTGGCCCGGTCGCGCACCTCGACGAGGCCGTCCGCCAGCCGCTTCCCGACGACGACCGTGACGGGCATCCCGAGCAGCTCGGCGTCGGCGAACTTCACCCCGGCGCTCACGGCGCGATCGTCGAGGATCACGTCCAGCCCGGCCGCGTCGAGCGAGGCCGCCAGCGCCCGGGCACCCTGGACGACCGCCGGGTCCTTCCCGGCGACCACGACGTGGGCGTCGGCCGGGGCGACAGCCCGGGGCCACACCAGGCCCTTGTCGTCGTGGTTGACCTCGGCGATCGCCGCGACGAGCCGAGAGACGCCGATCCCGTACGAACCCATGGTGACGACGACCTGCCGACCGTGCTCGTCGAGCACCGTGAGTCCCAGCGCCTCGGCGTACTTGCGGCCGAGGGCGAAGACGTGGCCGATCTCGATCCCGCGGTCGCGGCGCAGGACACCCGTCCCGACGGGGCTGGGGTCGCCGTCGCGCACCTCGGCGGCCTCGACGGTCCCGTCGCACCCCGCCTCTGCGGCGGCAGGGAAGTCGCGGCCGGCGACGAGGCCGAAGACGTGCCGACCGGGCTCGTTCGCCCCCGTGACCCACGCCGTGCCCGCCACGACCCGCGGGTCCAGCAGGTAGCGGGGGCCGCCGTTCGCCGTCCCCAGGACGGCGGGGCCGATGTACCCCCTGACCAGGCGCGGGTGCGCGGCGAAGTCCGCGTCGGTGAACGGCTCGACCTCCGCGGGCGCGACGGACGCCTCGAGCCGCTTCGGGTCAAGCTCGCGGTCGCCGGGGACCCCGATCGCCAACGGCTCCCGCCTGCCGTCCGGGTGGCGCAGGGCGACCAGGACGTTCTTGAGCGTGTCCGCGGCCGTCCATGCCCGGTCCGGGCGCGGCAGGTGGGCGTTGGCGTGGTCGACGAGGGTCTGGATGGTCGGGGTGCCGGGGGTGTCGTGGACCCTCGCCGGCGGCAGGGCCGCGACCGCCTCGGGTGACAGCGGCGCCGGTGCGGGCGTCGTCACGGCCTCGACGTTCGCGGCGTAGTCGCCGTCGGTGCTGCGGACGAAGACGTCCTCCCCGACCGGGCTCGGCAGCAGGAACTCCTCGCTGCGGCTGCCGCCCATGGCCCCGGACACCGCCGAGACGACGACGTAGTCGAGCCCCAGCCGGTCGAAGATCTCGATGTAGGCGGCGCGGTGCCGGGCGTAGGAGGCGTCGAGCCCGGCATCGTCGACGTCGAACGAGTACGAGTCCTTCATGACGAACTCGCGGCCGCGGAGCAGGCCGGCCCGCGGACGTGCCTCGTCCCGGTACTTGGTCTGGATCTGGAACAGGTGCAGCGGCAGGTCCTTGTAGGACGAGCAGAGGTCCTTGACCAGCAACGTGAACATCTCCTCGTGCGTGGGGCCGAGGAGGTGGTCGACGCCACGGCGGTCCTGCAGCCGGAACAGGTTGTCGCCGTACTCGGTCCACCGGTTCGTCGCCTCGTACGGCTCGCGGGGCAGCAGCGCCGGGAAGTGCACCTCCTGGGCGCCCATGGCCAGCATGCCCGAGCGCACGACCTCCTCGACCTTGCGGTACACCCGGTACCCCAGGGGCAGCCACGACCACGTCCCGCTGGCCGCGCGACGGATGTAGCCGGCGCGGACCAGCAGCCGGTGGCTGGGCACCTCGGCGTCGGCGGGGTCCTCGCGCAGGGTCCGGACGAACAGCGAGGACATGGGCATCAGCACGGTGGGCGAGCCTAGTCCCGCGGGGGCACCGACCGTGGCCGTCCGCCGACGATCTCACGCCGGGCCACCTCGGCCACGCGCCGGACCGGCCGGCCCGCGGTGCCGAAGGTCATCTCGGTCCGCAGGTCGGCGAAGCGCATGGCGAGGGCGTCGAGGGGGTACCGGTGGCTGACGGCCCACGGCGACCGGTGGCCTCCCCGCGGGAACCGGCCGATTCCTCGGAGCACGTACCCGGACTTCAGGTCCATGGCTGGGATCGGCTGCAGCGGCCCGGACGGCGTCGGCATCGCCCAGTCGTGGCCCTGTTGCTCCAGGTGGGCGAGCAGTCGGCAGACCGCGCGCGAGGTGATGTCCGACCGGAGCGTCCACGACGCGTTGGTGTAGCCGACGGCGGCCGCGAGGTTGGGGACGTTGCTCAGCATCATGCGGCGGTGGACGAACTCGTGCCCGACATCCACGTCGTCGCCGTCGACGGACAGCGCGACACCCCCGAACGGCCGCAGGACCAGCCCGGTGGCCGTGACGACGAGGTCGGCCTCGAGCAGGCCGCCGGACTCCAGCCGGACACCTTCCGGCACGAACCGGGTGATCCGATCGGTGACGACCGAGGCCCGTCCCCACCGGATCTCGGCGAACAGGTCGCCGTCCGGCGCCTGGCACAGTCGCTGGTCCCAGGGGTCGTACGACGGGGTGAAGTGCCGGTCGACAGTGGCCTCGTCGCCGCCGAGTGCTGCGAGGGCCGCCCTGCGGAGCAGCCGCCGGGCGATCTCGGGGCGGCGCTGTGACAGCTCGTAGAAGGCCATGCCTGCGACGACGTTCTTGGCGCGGACGACCGCGTGGGCGGTGCGCTCGGGCAGGATGCGCCGGAGGAGGTCGGCCACGGCGTCGCGGCTCGGCAGCGTGGCGATGTAGGTGGGCGAGCGCTGGAGCATGGTGACGTGCCCGGCCGCCGGGGCCAGTGCCGGCACGAGGGTGACCGCCGTGGCCCCGCTGCCGACGACGACGACCCGCTGTCCGGTCCAGTCCAGGTCCTGCGGCCAGAACTGGGGATGGACCACTCGGCCCCGGAAGTCGTCGATACCGGGGAACTGCGGCGTGTACCCCTGCTCGAAGTCGTAGTACCCGCTGCAGAGGAACAGGAACGAGCACGTCATGGTCCGCTGCGTCGGTGTCCCGTCTCGTTGCCTCACGATGAGGTCGAGGGTCCAGCGGGCCGTCGCCGACGACCACCGGGCCGTGGTCACCCGGGTCCGGTACCTGATGTGCCGGTCGATGCCGGCGTCGCGGGCGGTGCCCTCGAGGTAGCGCACGATCGACGGCCCGTCCGCGACCGCCTTGGCCTCCCGCCACGGGCGGAACGGGTACCCGAAGGTGAACATGTCGCTGTCCGACCGGACGCCCGGGTAGCGGAAGAGGTCCCACGTCCCACCGATCGCGTCGCGGGCCTCGAGCACGGCGTAGGTGGTGGCCGGGCGCATGGTCGCGAGGCGGTAGGCGGCGTTGACGCCGGACAGCCCGGCGCCGACGACGGCCACGTCCACGTGGGCCGGCCAGGCATGGGGGTGCACGGTGGCCATGCGCCCATGGTCGAGCACTCGGCTCGCCGCCCTCGGGCCGGCTGACTGTCCGAACAGCACGGAGCGTCAGAACAGCGTCAGAACAGCACGGTGGCGTAGTGACCGACCATACGGAAGCCGACCCGCTCGTAGGTCCGGATCGCCCGGTCGTTGTAGGCGTTGACGTACAGCGACGCGACCTCCGAGACGCCGTGGACGACGGCGGCCACGACCGCGGCGACCCCGGGCGTGGACAGGCCGTGGCCTCGTCGGTGCGGGGCGACCCACACGCCCTGGATCTGCGAGACGGCCGGGGTCACGGCCCCGAGCTCGGCCTTGAAGACCACCTCCGGCCCGGCCAGGCCGGTGTCGACGCGGACGAACGAGCGGCCGAGGTCGACGATCTCGGCGATCCCCGCGCGGTACATCAGCGCGCCGTCGCCGTCGACCGGCGAGTAGCCGATCTCCTCGGTGAACATCGCCACGGCGGCGGGCAGGACGAGATCGAGCTCGTCCCGGCGGGCGACCCGGACGAAGGGGTCGGGGTCCACGAGCGGTTCGCGGCACACCATGAGCGGCTGGTCGTCGCGGACGTCCCGGGCCTCGCCCCACGTGCCGCGCAGCCGCCGCCACAACGTCATGACCCCCTCGGACGGACCGAAGATCGACGAGCAGCGCCGCCCCAGCCGGCGGGCCCGCGAGGCGAAGGCGTCGGCCGCGTCGGCGGTGTCGCCCCCGACGGCCACCGGCACGAGGTTCCCGCCGTACCAGCACATCGAGACCAGCTCGCCGCCGTCGTAGTAACCCCACACCTCCGCCTGCCGCCCACCCCCGAGCAGCCCCCCGGCCAGGCGCGAGGCCACGAAGGCGTTGGCGACGGGGTCCACGGCGCACAGGGAGGCGGCCTCCTCGAGGTCCACCGGGCCCAGCACCCGCACCGTCGATCGTGGCACCGGCGCATCTTCACGCACCGACCCCCGCCGCGCGCCACCGGCCCGCCGCCGGGATCGTGGATCGGCTGCCGATCACGGACCGAGGAGTGCCGCCGGCACGACGGCGACACCGAGCTTGTCGTGCCGACGGTCCGAGCCGGCCCCGTCCGTCGGCTCCTCGGTGACCCATCCGTCAGCTGGCGAGACGACGCGACGATCACCAGTGGTCGTGGACGTGCGGGCGGATCAGCCGGTCGTAGACGTCGGCGACGGCCGCGCGCTGCTCGCCGGTCAGCGGCTCGGCGGCCGCGACCGCGACGTTGCGCCGGGCCTGGTCCGGGTGGCGGGCGCCGGGGATGACCGTGGTGACACCGGGGGTGTCGACCACCCACCGGAGGGCGAAGTCGGCGAGCGGGCGGTCGCCCGCCACCTGACGGAGTTCCTCGACGGCCCGCAGGCCCACATCGAACGGGACGCCCGAGAAGGTCTCCCCGACGTCGAACTGCTCGCCGTGGCGGTTGAAGGTGCGGTGGTCGTCCGGCCCGAAGTCGGTGTCCGCGGTGTAGCGCCCGGTCAGCAGGCCGGAGGCCAGCGGCACCCGGGCGATGATCCCGACGCCGGCCTCCCGTGCGGCCGGCAGCACCTCCGCCAGCGGCTTGAGGCGGAAGCAGTTGAGGATGATCTGGACCGACGCCACGCCCGGGTATCGGATCGCGGTCAGGGCCTCCCCGCACGTCTCGACACTGACCCCGTAGGCCGCGATCCAGCCGTCGTCGACCATCCGCTGCAGGGCGGCGTGGACGCGGGCGTCGGAGTACACCGGGGTCGGCGGGCAGTGCAGCTGGACCAGGTCGAGGGTGGGCGTGCGCAGCTTCGCGCGGGACCGGGCGACCCAGGCGCGGAGGTTGTCCTCCGTGTACGTCGCGGCCTCGAAGGGATCGGCCCGGCGGCCGACCTTGGTGGCGACGAAGGGACGGTCGGCCGGGGGCCGGTCGACGAGAACGTCCGCGACGAGGGACTCGCTGCGCCCGTCGCCGTAGACATCGGCGGTGTCGAGGAACCGGGTCCCCGCATCCAGCGCGGCGCCCACCGTGGCCCGGCCGTCGTCCTCGGAGACCTCCCCCCACCCGGCGCCGATCTGCCAGCACCCGAGGCCGACGACGGACAGGTCCCGGCCCAGCCGGGGCACGTGACGGCGATCGACGAGGACGGCCACGCCCCGATCCTGCCAGCCGCGACGGGCGCCTGCCGGGGCGGCGCGGCGCCCGCCGCCCCGGCAGGGGCGCCGACGCGGACGGCGCATCCGGGAATTCCCCGGCGAAAGACACCACCTCTCGCAACCGGGCCACGGGCCATTCGGCCGGTCGCCAGAATGCGGCCCGACCCGTGTCACGAAGAAAAGGAGAACCGTGGCCTCGCCCATGTCCGTTCGTCCCCTTTCCGGCCGATACCTCTCCCGGCGCTCCAGGATCATCCTCCTCGCCGGAGGGGCGGCAGCGGCACTGCTCACCGCCGGCGCCGTCCTGGTGCCCGAGGCGACCGCCCTCCGCGCCGATCCCGGGACCGGGGGCACGGCGACGCTGTTCTCGTCGGACACGGTGCCGGGGGTGACGTCGTTCCCGGACACCGCGGCCGTCGAGCTCGGCGTCCGGTTCGCCAGCGAGGTCCCCGCCGTCGTCACCGGCGTCCGCTTCTACCAGGGCGAACAGAACACCGGACCCCACACCGCCTCCCTGTGGACCGCCACCGGCGACCGGCTCGCCACCGGCACCGTCACCCCCGAACCCGGCACCGGCTGGCGCACCCTGACCTTCGACCAGCCCGTCCCCCTCACCCCCGGCACCACCTACGTCGCCTCCTACTTCGCCCCCCAGGGCGGATACGCCGTCGACCGCGACTTCTTCACCACCCCCCTGAACGCCTCACCCCTCACCGCCGAAGTCGACGCCGGCGTCTACTCCTACGGCCCCCACTCCGCCTTCCCCACCGACACCTACCGCTCCAACAACTACTACGTCACCCCCGTCGTCGCCCTGCCGTGACACCGCGGACCCGGTGACGGCCTGCTCGACGCCGTGCGTCGCGGGCCGTCACCGGGCCTCAGCAGCACCCCAGGGAGGAGCCCTCCCCCGGGACCCGCGGAGCGAGCTGCTGTCAGGAGACGGTGACGCTGACCCCGGTCGCCTCGGCGTCCTCGGCGTCCGGGTCGACGCCCATCTCCTCAGCCAGGCGCATCGCCTCCTCGATGAGGGTCTCGACGATCTGCGACTCCGGGACCGTCTTGATCACCTCGCCTCTGACGAAGATCTGGCCCTTGCCGTTGCCGGAGGCGACCCCGAGGTCGGCCTCGCGAGCCTCGCCGGGGCCGTTGACGACGCAGCCCATGACGGCCACCCGCAGCGGCACGGTCATGCCCTCGAGCCCGGCCGTCACCTCGTCGGCCAGGGTGTAGACGTCGACCTGGGCGCGACCGCACGACGGGCACGAGACGATCTCGAGCTTGCGCGGACGGAGGTTGAGCGACTGGAGAATCTGGTTGCCGACCTTGACCTCCTCGACCGGGGGCGCCGACAGCGAGACCCGGATGGTGTCGCCGATCCCCTTGCTCAGCAGGGCGCCGAAGGCCGTCGCGGACTTGATGGTGCCCTGGAACGCCGGGCCGGCCTCGGTGACGCCGAGGTGCAGCGGCCAGTCGCCGCGCTCGGCGAGCAGCTCGTAGGCGCGGACCATGACCACCGGGTCGTGGTGCTTGACCGAGATCTTGAAGTCGTGGAAGTCGTGCTCCTCGAACAGCGACGCCTCCCATACGGCGGACTCGACGAGCGCCTCCGCGGTCGGCTTGCCGTACTTGGCGAGCAGGCGGGGGTCGAGGGAGCCGGCGTTGACGCCGATCCGCAGGCTCACGCCGGCGTCCTGGGCGGCGGCTGCGATCTCTTTCACCCGGTCGTCGAACTTCTTGATGTTGCCGGGGTTGACCCGGACCGCAGCGCATCCGGCGTCGATGGCGGCGAAGACGTACTTGGGCTGGAAGTGGATGTCGGCGATGACGGGGATCTGCGACTTCCGCGCGATGATCGGCAAAGCCTCGGCGTCGTCCTGGCTGGGCACGGCGACCCGGACGATGTCGCAGCCACTGGCGGTGAGCTCGGCGATCTGCTGCAGCGTCGCGTTGATGTCGGTGGTGGGCGTCGTCGTCATGGACTGGACGCTCACGGGGAAGTCGCTGCCGACGCCGACCTTGCCGACCTGGATCTGCCGGGTCTTGCGGCGCGGGGCGAGGACGGGGGGCGGGGCGGAGGGGATGCCGAGGCTCACGGCGGTCACGGTCACTTAGTATCCCCCGCCCCGGACGACGTCCCGGGGCGGGGCTAGCCGGTGAGGGTGATGGGACGCACGATGTCGGCGTAGATCAGCAGCGCCGACATGGCGAGGAGCACGATCGCGACCCCGTAGGCCAGCGGCAGCGCCTTGGCGACGTCGACCGGGCGCGGCTCCGGCAGCGAGCGCACCCGGGCCCAGGCCTTCTTGATCCCTTCCCAGAGGGCCCCGGCCGCGTGACCGCCGTCCAGCGGCAGCAGCGGCACGAGGTTGAAGACGAAGAGGGCGATGTTGAGGCTGCCGAGGATGCCGAGGAATGCCGCCACCCGGCCGGCCGCGTCGAGGCCGAGGAGCTCCTCGCCGTCCGCGGCGATCTCGCCGGAGAGCCGCCCGACGCCGACGATGCTGACCGGGCCGTTGGGGTCCCGCTCGGCGTCGCCGAAGGCCGCGTCCGCCACGCCTGCCAGGTGGGACGGCAGGCGAACGAGAATGCCCGCGACCTGGACCACGGTGTCGGAGACGAGCCCGGGGACGGCCGTGACGGGCTGGCGGACGATCTCCGTCGCCGGCGCGACGCCCAGGAACCCGGCCCGGGTGAGGACCAGCTCGTCGCCCTCGGTCACGGCGGCGCCGTCGGCGTCGAGGACCGGCACGTCCGCCACGATCGGGGTCGCCCTGAGTGACTGTTGCTCCCCGTCCCGCTCGACGACCACGTCGACCGGGCGCCCGCCGGAGTCCCGGATGGCCGTGCGGACGTCCTCCCAGGTCGGGGTCGTGGTCCCGGCGACCGAGCGGATGACGTCGCCGGGCATGATCCCGGCCGCCGCGGCAGGGGCCGGGGGGTCGGTGGGGCCGCACTCGGCGTCGAGGGGGGCGTCGACGGGCAGCACGCACTGCGAGACGACGTCCACCCGGGTGGAGAGCTCCGCGGTGCCGTGGAGGGTGACGACGCCGCCGATGAGCAGTGCCCCGAGCAGGAGGTTCATCACCGGACCACCCAGCATGATCACCAGCTTCTGGCGCACCTTGAGGGCGTAGAAGGCCCGCTTCTCGTCCCCCGGGCGGAACTCCTCCAGCGACTGGGCGCGGGCGCCCTCGATGAGGCCGGTGAAGATGCCGCTGGTGCCCGACCGCCCCACCGGGACCCCGGCGGCCGCGGCGTCGGCCTCGGCGACCTGGCGAGGCACCTGGGCGCCTGCCGCGCGTGCCGGGTCGGCGGGCGGGAACATGCCGATCATCCGGATGTAGCCGCCGAGGGGGATCGCCTTGATGCCGTACTCGGTCTCGCCGCGGACCTTCGACCACACCGTCGGGCCGAATCCGATCATGTACTGGGTGACCCGAACGCCGTAGCGCTTGGCCGGGACCAGGTGACCGATCTCGTGCAGGCCGATGGAGACGGCGAGCCCGACGACGAAGGCCAGGACCCCCACGGCGTACCAGGCGGCGTCAGGCACGCGCCCACTCCTCTCGGCCGACCGGCGGGTCAGCCTGTCATCCGCGCGCCAGGGCGGCGCTCGGAGACCCCATTGTCACCCCGGCGCGCTCCCGGGCCCACGCGTCCGCCGCGAGGACGTCGTCGACGCCGTCCGGGGCGGGCAGCTGCGCGTCGGCGGCGGCCGTCACGACCCGCTCGACGACGGCGACGATGTCGGGGAACCGCAGCCGGCCCCCGAGGAACGCCTCCACCGCGACCTCGTTGGCCGCGTTGAACACGGCCGGCATCACCCCGCCCGCCCGGCCCACGTCCCGGGCGAGCCGGACGGCCGGGAACGCCGCGTCGTCGAGCGGCTCGAAGGTCCAGGTGGCGGCGGTAGTCCAGTCGCACCCCGGCGCGGCGCCGGGCACCCGGCCGGGCCAGCCGAGGGCGAGGGCGAGGGGCAGGCGCATGTCGGGCGGGGAGCACTGGGCGAGCGTGGACCCGTCGACGAACTCGACCATCGAGTGGACGACGGACTGCGGGTGCACCACCACGTCGATCCGGTCGTAGGCGACGTCGAAGAGCAGGTGGGCCTCGATGACCTCCAAGCCCTTGTTGACCAGCGTCGCGGAGTTCGTCGTGACGAGCGGCCCCATCCGCCACGTCGGGTGGGCGAGCGCCTGCTCCGGGGTGACGTCGCGGAGTTCGGCGGCGGGCCGGCCGCGGAACGGCCCCCCGCTGGCCGTCAGGACGAGGCGGCGGACCTCCTCGCGTCGCCCGCCGCGCAGGCACTGGGCGAGGGCGGAGTGCTCGGAGTCGACGGGCAGGATCCGGTCCTCCCGCTCGTGCGGCGGGACCAGCGCCGTGACCAGCGGGCCGCCGACGACGAGGGACTCCTTGTTGGCCAGCGCCAGGCGGTGCCCGGCGGTCAGCGCGGCGAGAGTGGGGCGCAGGCCGGCGGCGCCGCTGATGCCGTTGAGGACCGTGTCCGTGTCGCAGGCGGCGAGCTCGGCGGCGGCGTCCGGGCCGGTGAGGACCTCGACCCGGCGCCCGGCGGCGCGCACGAGATCGGTCACGACCTGGCCCGCCTCCGGGGAGGGCACGGCGACGACCGGGACGTCGTAAGTGATCACCTGCTCCGCGACCGCCCCCGGGTCCCGACCCCCGGCGGCCAGCCCCATGACCGCGAAGGCGTCCCGGTTCCGGCCGATGACGTCGAGCGCCTGGGTCCCGACGGACCCGGTGGACCCGAGCACGGTGACGCAACGCACGTCAGGCATCGTCGCAGGTCTCGCCGGGCCACCGTTCCCGCAGCCGGGCGCCCTCCACCGGTACGCGGACCGTCCGGGGTTCTCCGTCGAGATACACCAGGTACGAACCGTCGATCACACCAAGATACGTCGCTTCTTCATAGCCCGCGCGAGGATCATTCGCCGGGAATGATAGACAGACAGACTCGGAAAGAACCGAGTTGATGGCACCCATGGAGACCGTCCTACCGTTCGCCAGGTCATCGCGGGCCGCATCCGTATCCACCGCGAATCCCCACGCCACCCCAACCAGAGCCACTATCGCAGCAAGCACGAAGGCTTCGAGGCTGACTCTCCGTCTCCACAACACTCCTACCAGAACGAGGCACGAAGCCGCGACAACGAGGAACAACACCGGCTGCCGAAGCGAAGATCGGAGTACCGCCCATCGCAAAGAGGTAGGAGAGCAGGAACGCTGCCGCTGCGACGGCGCCTCCTCGAAGAGACAGCAGACCGACGTCGGCCTTACGTATGACAGTGATCGCGAGAACCATTACCGGGAGGAGCAGCACCACCATGCCCAAATATGCCACCACGCAGGAAGAGACAAATAAGGCAAACGGGAACATGCGTACGATGTCCTGTCCCGGCAAGTGGCCGTACATGTTCCACGCCGCGTTGTACGAAATGCCGGTCGCAATCACAGACCCAAGACCGAGAACTGCCGTCACAAATTCCCAACCCACGACCTGAGAACCTTTGGTTCTACCGCTGATCGAGCGTTCGAGATCGTCGGCGACGTCGACATCCGAATGATCCGACGCCGACCGACTCACCCCCTTCGCCCGCGAGCGGAACCAGAGAATTGCGCCGACGAGAACAAGGTGAACCACGCTGGCACGAGCACATCGAGATTCCGACGACTGCGACATCTTCACGCGCCACCCGACGCGAGCCACGTCACGGGACTTCGCGCTGCGACTCGCGGACCGGGGACGCATCTCTGGTCGACCCTCCCGCGCGGGAACCTCGTTGTGTCTTCGGGAACTGCGGACCTGCTCCGTACGTGACACCAGGGCCGCGCGTGGCCCCGGATGTCCGCACGAGCACGCCCCGGCGGGTGAGCGCGGCCAGGGCCCGGGATGCGGCCACCTCCGTCACTCCGGCGAACTCCCGGACCAAGGCGTTGTCGACGCTCCCACGCTCGGCGACAGCATCGACCGCGACACCTTCGGGGTCCGCACGGCCGGGACCGTAGGTAAGGGACGGAGCCAGCGCCTCCTGCACCTCGGCCCGCAAGCGGTACCGGCCCACTCGGCGTCGAGCCGTGTGCGGCGTGCGTTCGAGAACCGCGACCGGGACATCACTCAATGACGCCAACACCTGGTCGACCTCCGCGAGCGGCTTCTGAAGAACACCGACGAGGTCGGCAGCGGTCACGGTACGCCGACTGCGAAGATAACTGAGGATGAGCGGGACGTCGGCCGCCCGGCGGACGTCGACGGGAAGGCTCAGCAAGAACCGGAGCAACGGCTCGTCCGGCGGCCCGCCCACCATGCGCACGGTCACCCGGTAATCGTCGGCCTCGAACACCGGAGGCTCGTGTCCGAGCATGGTCATCTCGGCGAACATCCGGTCGATGCCGACTCCCGCCCGCTCCGCCACACCCAATCCTCGCATGGCTCCTGCGAGCACCTGATTGCGCGGCCTGGACGGAGCACTGAGCACAGTGTCGACCGTCACGCCGGGCACCAGTCCTCCCGGAGACGTCACCGAGACCACCGTGGGTGACTGCTCGACCTGGACGGGCATACCAGAAGAGTGGTCGCGATGCATGACAGCATTCACGACGGCCTCGCGGATCACGGCGGCCGGTATGTCCTGGACGAGGATCTGGTTTCCGCGTGGCAGATTCACAGGAGTGCCGTCGAGGACCGCCTCGACCAGCTCCATGCAGCGCAGCACGACCGTGATGCCGGGACCGACCAAGAAATCGTTCACCTTGAGGTCACCGAGTGGTGAACTGCGACGGATGTACTGGATCCGGGGGGCCTCCGACTCCAGGAAGAGGTAGGCCCCGGCCTTGGTCAGTCGCCCGTCGGCGCGGACGACGCCAAGTCGACGCAACAGATCGGTGAGGGATGCTGTCGCCCACGAGCGGCGCTCGTCGTCCGGCGCGTCCGCGAGTAGTCGGCGCGCGTCTTCCACCGGCCTGGACGGGATCTCGTCGACCGAGCGGCCGGAGTCCTCCGCCGACCAGTCGTACCCGCTCCGCAGGGACAGGGCCGCCGCGATGCGCAGGGCGGTCATCGTCGTGCATGAGGTACCCACCCGCTCCAAGGCGCGGCCCCGAACCTGGTGGACCGACGGGCTGGACGGGACCGTGATCACCATGAGGGGGACGTCGCGCCACTGGATGGTCCGAACATCAGCGACGAGCGGGGGATCCGTGACCTCGAAGATGCGACGCTGAGCCGCCATCGAGTCGAGGTCCGCCCCGACGAACGCCGCCGGACCCTGACCTCGGTCAGCGATGCCGACGACTATCTGGCCGCCGCCGGCGTTCGCGAAGCAGGCGGCGGCTTCGCCCAGGTCGACGAGGGTGTCGGACACGGATCGCCCGACGGTCTTGAAGTCGAGCGTCCAGGACTCGAGGTCCCGGGCGCATCGGCCCGACCAGACAGCAGTCAAGGCACGCGTCGCCTCGTCTCCCAGCACGGCCTCGCCCTCCCATCATTGCGACGCCTGTGACAGTACGTCAGAACTCCTCGGTCGCGAGGACGACGACACGCGCGTTGCGAGCGGTCCTGAGGGCTGACGGAGGCCCGGAGTGGTCGAGGTTCTGACATCGACCGGCGTACTCGAGTCTGTGACCTGCACCTTCGTTCGACCCACCGTCTAAGTTCTGACCGAGTCTTATCATGGTGTCACTAGTGACACTTGGTCAGAACCTGCTCCGACGTTGGGCCTCCCACCCCACCGCGACGGGCGACGAAAAGACATCGGACGCGTCACTCACCCCGTCACCTGCGACCCCGCAGGAGCACGTCGAGTTCGTCGGCGGTCAGCACATCACCGGTCGAGACCTCCGAGATCCCGCGAGTGATGTCAGCGACCAGCTCACTGTCGGACAGGACGGCGACCGTTTCGCACACGGAGCCACAGTGGTCGGACGACACGGGCACAGTCCACCGGATCAGCGGCCTCGGCCCTGTCCCGACGCCGATCCCGTCTCTACCATCGGGTCATGGCCACGCTTCCCGTCGCTGCCGACCATGTCGCCGCGGACGCCCCCGACTCTCTCCCGCCCGTCGCCGTGGACTGGCCGGTCGACCAGGTCCGCCGGCTCGTCACCGACGTGCCCGGGCCCCGCTCCCGCGAGCTGCACGCCCGCCGAGGGGCGGCGGTGTCCGCGGCCGTCGGCGCGCTGCTGCCGGTGTACATCGAGCGGGCCGGCGGCGCAGTCACCGTCGACGTCGACGGCAACCACCTGCTCGACCTGGGCGCCGGGATCGCCGTGGTCAACGCCGGCCACGCCCACCCGGCCGTCACCCGGGCGATCCAGGACCAGGCAGCCGCCTTCGTCCACACCTGCTTCATGGTCACCGGCTACGAGGGCTACGTCGCCGTCGCCGAGCGCCTCGCCGGGCTGGCCCCGGTCCCGGCGCCCGCCAAGGCGGCCCTGTTCAACTCCGGCGCCGAGGCCGTTGAGAACGCCGTCAAGATCGCCCGCGTGGCCACGAAGCGGGACGCCGTCGTCGTCTTCGACCACGCCTACCACGGCCGCACCAACCTCACGATGGCCATGACCGCCAAGGCCAACCCCTACAAGAAGGGCTTCGGCCCGTTCGCCGGCGAGATCTACCGCGCCCCCATGTCGTACCCGTTCCGCGACCCCGCCGGCATGACCGGCGCCGAGGCGGCCGACCGGGCCCTGCGCCACGTCACCACCCAGGTCTCCCCCGAGGAGGTCGCCTGCCTCGTCGTCGAGCCGATCCAGGGCGAGGGCGGCTTCGTCACCCCCGCCGACGGGTTCCTGCCGGCCCTGCGCCGCTGGTGCGACGAGCACGGCGTCCTGCTGGTCGCCGACGAGATCCAGACCGGGTTCGGGCGCACCGGCGACGTGTTCGCGTGCCAGCACGAGGGCGTGACCGCCGACCTTGTGACCGTCGCCAAGGGCCTCGCCGACGGGATGCCGCTGGCCGGCGTCGTCGGCCGGGCCGACGTCATGGACGCCGTGCACGGCGGTGGGCTGGGCGGCACCTACGGCGGCAACCCGGTCGCGTGCGCCGCCGCGCTCGCCGCCATGGACGTGCTGGCCGCCGAGGACCTCCCCGCCCGGGCCCGGGCGATCGAGTCGCGGGTGGTCCCACGGCTGCGCGAGGCCGGCGAGGCGTCCGGGACCGTGGGGGACGTCCGGGGCCGCGGCGCGATGCTGGCGGTCGAGTTCGTCCGCCCCGGAACCACGGAGCCCGACGCCGCCGAGGCCGCCCGGGTCGCCAGGGCCTGCCACGCCCAGGGCGTCGTGACGCTGACCTGCGGCACCTGGGGCAACGTGGTCCGCCTGCTCCCGCCGCTCGTCATCGACGGCGCACTGCTCGACGAGGGCGTCGG
>JBHJOS010000009.1:0-13733 GCA_050329415.1 Kineosporiaceae bacterium | reverse complement strand
GGCGCTGGCGGCGCCGCGCCGGTGGGACCCGGCGGGACCCGCCGCACCCGGCCGGGCGACGGGGGCCCGGCCGGCCCCGGTGCCCCTCGGGCCGCTGCGGGTCCCGGTCGGTCTCGCGGCGTGGACGGTGCTGGGCGCCGCGCTCGGGCTCCCGCTCGCCGTGTTCGCGGGATGGGCGGTCCGGGGCGGCGGCGAGCCGCCGTTCCCGGGCGGTGACGCCGTGACCTTCCTCTCGGGGCCGGTCGTCAACTCCGCCGCGGTGTCGGTCGCCGCCGCGGCCGTGACCGCGATAGCCCTCCTGCCGACGGCCCTGGCGTCGGTGCGCCGCCCGGGACCGCTGGCGCGCGCCACCACGGCGCTCGTCACGTCCACCCTCGCCCTGCCGGGCCTGGTCACCGCCCTGGCGCTGGTCTTCTTCGCCCTGGGGGCGCCGGGGCCGCTCGGCCTGCTCTACCAGTCGTTCCCGCTGCTCGTCCTCGGGTACGTGCTCCACTTCGGCGCCCAGTCCCTGCGGGCCTCGCAGGCGGCCGTGGCGGCGGTGCCCGCCCAGCTGCACGAGACCGCCCGGCTGCTCGGGGCCGGGCCGTGGCGCCGGTTCGTCACCATCGACGTGCCGCTGCTGCTGCCGGGCGTGGCGGCCGGGGCGGGGCTGGTCATGCTGTCCACCCTCAAGGAGCTCCCGGCGACCGCCCTGCTGGCCCCGATCGGCTTCGACACCCTGGCGACCAGCATCTACTTCGCCGCCGAGGACGGCTTCTTCGGCGAGGTGGGGGTGGCCTCCCTGGTTCTCGTGGCGGTGTCGGCCGGGCTGACCTGGGGCCTGGTGGTCCGGCCGGGGGCGAGCAGCCGTGCCCGGGCGTGAGGGGCCGCCGGCCCGCGTCCTCGCCCCGGCGGCCCTCACCGCCGTCCTGGTGCTCGCGGCCGCGGCGGCGGGCATCGGCATGCGAGCCACCTACGGCGCGCAGCTGACGGCCGACGAGCCCCAGTACCTGCTGAGCGCCCTGTCCCTGGTCGACGACGGCGACCTCGACATCGCCGACGAGCTGGCCGCGCAGCGCTGGCGCGAGTTCCACGCCGCCGACCTGCCGGAACAGACCGCCCTGCGGCCGGACGGCTCCCGGCTCAGCCCGCACAACCCGTTGCTCCCGCTCCTGCTCGCCGGACCGGTCGCGCTCGGGACCGCGCTCGCCGTGCCGGCCTGGGTCTCGGCCAAGGCTGCCCTGGCCCTGGTCGCCGCGATCCTGGCGGGGCTGACGGTCTGGACCGCCGGGCGGCGGCTCGGCGTGCCCCCGCGCACCGCGGCGGTGGTGGTCACCGTCTTCGGAGCGTCGCCGCCGCTGTCGGTGTACGCCACCCAGCTGTACCCGGAACTGATGGCCGCGCTCGCCGTGACCGCCGCCGTGGCTGCCCTGACCGGCCCCCGCACCGGGTGGGGGACCGCCGCGGTGGCGGTGATCGCGGTGGTGGCCCTGCCGTGGCTGGCCGTGAAGTACGCCGCGGTGGCGGCGGTCCTCGCGGCGTGGGCACTGTGGCGGCTGCGCGGCCGACGGGCGGTGGCGGCCGGCGCCGGGGTGGCCCTGGCCGCTGCCGGTGCCGGGTACCTGGCGTTCAACCGCGTCGTCTACGGTGGCTGGACCCCGTACGCCGCGGGCGACTTCTTCGTCGGCGGCGAGCTCACGGCCGTAGGCCCCGACCCGGACTACGGGGCACGGACCCAGCGCCTGCTCGGCCTGCTCGTCGACCGGGAGTTCGGGCTGGTGCCCTGGCAGCCGGCGTGGCTGCTGCTGCCGGTCGTCCTGGGGGCACTGACGGTCGCCGCCGGGCGGTGGCGCACCGGCGCGGCGACCGGGTGGCTGCTCGGCACGCTCGCGGCGGGCTGGGCGACCGCGACGTGGGTGGCCCAGACCATGCACGGGTGGTGGTGGCCGGGCCGCCAGCTCGTGGTCGTCCTGCCGGTCGCGGTGCTGCTGGTCGCGGCCTGGGCCGCCGGCGGCGCCCGGCGCACCTGGCCGGTCGCCGTCCTGGGCGTGCTGGGGATCGGCGCCCACGTGGTGCTCGTCGCCGGGACGACCGGGTCGCCGCCCGACCGGACACTGGTGGTGGACTTCGCGACCACGCCCTGGCCCCCGTACGAGGCACTGCGTGCGCTGAGCCCCGCGCTCATGACCCCGACCGGATGGACGGCCTGGTCGTTCGCCGCCTGGGCGGCCGCCGTCGTCGGGCTCGTCGTTCTCGGGCGGGTGACGGCGAGGCTCGCCGGCAGGCATCCGCCGCAGCGGGACCGCCTCCCGCCTCCCGCCTCCCGCCGCCGGGCGGCTGACGCTCGTGGCTGACGGTCGTGGCTGACGGTCGCGGCCGGGGGCTCCTACGGTCGGGGGGACCGGGGCGGGGCGGGCGCGAGTGCCGTGCCCGGCGACGGTGCGCCGGGCGGGGGACCCGCCCGGCGGAGCCCCGCCAGCCCCGCGACCAGGAACCCGGCCAGGGCCACCAGCAGGGCGTTTCGGCCGGCCAGCAGGAGGACCGGAGCGGCGGCGAGGTCCTCGACCAGCGCGACGTAGCGCACCGGGAAGACCTCGCGGCTCAGCACCATGGCCACGCCGAGCGCCACCGCCCCGGTGGGGCCGCGCGCTCCCCGGGCCAGCGGCACCAGGGGCACCAGCCACAGCAGGTACTGCGGGGAGAGCACCTTGCCGGTGACGATCGCCAGGGCGAGGGTCGCGGTGAGGGCGAGGACGCCGGCCTCGGCCACGGCCCCGGGGTCACGCCACAGCCGCCGGGCGAGCAGCGCGGCGACGGCGAGCACCCCGAGCACCGCGAGCACCGAGCCGGCCTGCTGGAGCGCCCCGGCGAGCGGGCCGTCGAGGTTGTCGCTGCCGTAGCTGCGCACCTGGACCACGGCCGTCCCTCGCAGCACGTGGTCCACGAGGATCGGGGTGGCGGGGACGGCCTCGATCTGCAGCGGCCGCTCCAGGTGGTAGCTCAGCACCCGGAGCGTGCCCGGGGCCGAGGCGGCCAGCGCGGGTCCCAGCCCGGCGACGAGGACCGCGCCGGCGACCGCCCAGCCGGCCCACCCCGCCCGGACGGTGGCCCGGACGGTCGCCAGCAGCCCGGCGCGCCGCTGCCCGGCGGCCTGCATCACCAGCAGCGCCGGCACCAGGAGCAGCGGGGTGAGCTTGAGCAGGACGCCGACGGCGACCAGTGCCCAGCAGGCGGCCCACCGGCCGCCGGCCGCGGTCGCGGCCACCCAGGCGAGGACCGCGGCCAGCGCCAGGTCGTACCGGGCGGCCACCAGGTCGGTGCCGAGGAGGAACGGGGTGAGGGCGGCGAGCGCGACCAGCGCGGCCCGGTGCACCGGGCCGAGTCGCAGGGTGTGGGCGGTGCTGAGCCCGCCGGCCACGGCGATCGCCAGGCACGCGAGCATGAACAGGCCGAACGTCGTCGGGTAGGTGCCCGGCAGCGCCCCGGCCAGCCAGAACAGCGCCGCCCCCAGCGGCGGGTACTCCAGGGCGAAGTCCCGGTACGGCCACGCCCCCTGCTCGATGAGGCGGTACGTGCGGGCGTACACCGCGATGTCCCCGAGCGACGGCAGGGGGTGGCGGGCGAGGTGCAGCGCCCAGGCGCCGCAGACGACCGCCACGGCCAGGGCGGTCCCGGCGAGCCGCCTCGCGCGGGTCATCCGCCGGCCCGGCTGCCCGGGACGTCGGCCGTCCCGATCGCACCGCGGTTGACGTCGACCCAGACGGTCGTCACCGACCCGTCCGGCCCGGGGGCCAGCCGCGGCGCCGACGCCTCCCGGCCGGCACGGGTGAGGGCGCAGCCGATGCCGCCGGCGACCGCGACCCGGACGGTCTGCCGGTCCCCGGTCAGGCTCTCCCAGGCCACGGCCGGCCGGCCGGCGGCGTCCACCGTCACCGCCGGGCTGCCCGCCTGCTCCTCCGACGGCCCGGGCACCGGGCGCACTGGCGACCACCCGGCGGTGGCGGACCACGTGGCCGTGAGGACCTCCTCCCGTGAGTGCCGGCGCTGCGGCCAGGCCACGACCGCCGTGCCGCTCGCGCCGACGGCGGCGGCGGGGGCCACCGACCCGACGTCGGAGCGGGCCTCCCCGCGCGGCAGCTCGACGCCCGCGGTGAGCTGCCGGACGTCCGACCACTGCTCCCCGTCGAGCACCCGGGCCACGACGCGCAAGCCGCGGCGGCCCTCGGCGGTCCGCCAGGCGGCGACCGCGGCACCGGCCCCGCCGGCCAGGACGGGGTCGGAGGCGTCGTCAGCCGGACCGGACAGGCGGGTCGGCGAGCTCCAGTCGCCGGTCGGCGCCCTCACGGCGCCCTCGACCACCCGGCCGCCGTCACTGTCCCGCAGCCAGAGCGCCACGACCCGCCCGTCCCCGGTCGCCGCCAACCGCAGGCGCGAGACCGCCTCGCCGCCGCTGGCCAGGACGGTCGCGTCCCCGGTGCCCGCACCCGTGATCTCGGCGGTGACGACCGCGGCGGGGTCCTGCTCGGTCCACCCGACGACCACGGCGTCCCCGACGGCCGCGGCGGCCGGCTGGCTGGCGCGGCCTGCGGGCCGCGAGAGCACCACCGGCACCGACCACCGGCCGTCCCGCGACGCGGCCGCCGACACCACCCGGTCGCCAGCGGCGGAGCCTTCCCACGCGACGACGGCGAGACCGGCCGCCACCCCGGCTACCGGGCCGAAGGCGTTCGGCCCGCCCACCGGCCGGGTGGGCGACCACTCACCACCCGGCGGCCGCACGGCCGCCTCGACGGGGCCGCCGGTCCGGCTCTCCCAGGCGGCGACCTGGGACCCGTCCCCGGAGGTCGCCACCGCCGGGGCACGCCGGTCCGCCGCCGCGAGGACGTGCGGTGCGGCCGGGTCCACCGGGCAGGCCCCGTCCCCCGTGGCGCCCGTCCGCGACGCGGGTCCCGGCTGGCCGCATCCCGCGACGGCCCCCGTGAGGACGGTGATCGTCACGGCGACGGCGAGCCGAGCTCTCCTGGGCATCGGGGCAGGACCCTAGGCGACGGGCCTGCGACCGGCGCTCCGGGCTCCGGTCGGTGCGCGGTTTCCACGGCGCCCGCTCCACCCGCGGGGACCTCCAGGACCGCGTGTCACCATTCCTGCGTGCCCAGCCACCCCCCGGCCGGGGCGACCGCCACGCGCGCCGACCTCGACAAGGCGCCGCGTGACGTCGCCGCGATGTTCGACGGCGTGGCGCGCCGCTACGACCGGACCAACACGCTGGTCTCCCTCGGCTCGGACCGCCGGTGGCGGCGCGAGGTGCACCGGGCCGTCGACCTGCGTCCCGGCGGGGCCGTCCTCGACCTCGCCGCCGGGACCGGGACCTCGACGCTGCCCTTCCGGCAGGCCGGACGGCAGGCGGTCGGCTGCGACTTCTCCCAGGGCATGCTGGCGGTCGGCAAGCGGCTGCGGCCCGAGCTGCCGCTCGTCGCCGGCGACGCCGTGCGGCTGCCGTTCGCCGACGCCGCCTTCGACGCCGTGACGATCTCGTTCGGGCTGCGCAACGTCGCCGACCCCGACGCCGCGCTCGCCGAGATGCTGCGCGTCACGAAGCCGTCGGGGCGGCTCGTCGTGTGTGAGTTCAGTCATCCCACCTGGGCGCCGTTCCGCCGGGTCTACGACGGCTACCTGGTCGGGGTCCTGCCCGCGGTGGCCCGGCGGGTCTCGAGCAACGGCGACGCCTACGACTACCTGGCCGAGTCCATCCGGGCCTGGCCGGACCAGGCCGAGCTGGCTGCCCGGATCGAGGCCGCGGGCTGGACCGGGGTGGAGTGGAAGGACCTCACCCTCGGCGTCGTCGCCCTCCACCGGGCGACGCGGCCGGGCACCACCCTGGTCTGACCTCGACGCCCCGGGTTGACGACGGGGACCTCGGCGACGATAAGGTCAGGCTCACCTCATTTCGACGCTCCTGGGAGACCGCATGCGTCCGCACCGCACCGCGACCCTCGTCCTCGCCGTCGGCCTCGGCGCCGCCGTGCTGACGGGCTGCTCCGACGACGGGGCCGAGGTCCGCAACCTCGACGGCACCGGCAGCGGGTCGGGGTCCGGGTCCGGCAGTGGGTCGGGCAGCGGGTCGGGGTCGGGCTCCGGGTCGGGGCTGTCCGAGCAGGACCTCTCCGCCGGTACCGAGAACGAGCTGGTCCTCCAGGCCGTCGAGGACTACCAGGCCTACGTCGGCGAGCAGGTCGACGACATGATCGCCCTCACGACGGTGTTCACGGACGCGGTCCGGGCCGGCGACCTCGAGGCTGCGCAGGCCGCGTATGCACCGTCACGCGTGTCGTGGGAGCGCATCGAGCCCATCGCCGGGCTCATCGAGTCGGTCGACGTCGCGGTCGACGCCCGCGTCGACGACTTCGCCGGGGTCGACGACCCGGAGTTCACCGGCTGGCACCGGTTGGAGCACCTGCTGTTCGAGCAGGAGACCACCGAGGGTGCCGCCGAGTTCGCCGCCCGGCTCGACGCCGACCTGGCCGCCCTGCGGGACGGCCTCGCCGAGCTGGAGATCCCCCCGGCCGCCGTCCCGGTCGGCGCCTCCGAGCTCATCGAGGAGGTCTCGCAGGGGAAGATCACCGGTGAGGAGAACCGGTACGCCAAGACGGACCTGTGGGACTTCGAGGCGAACCTCGACGGCTCACGGGCCGCGATCGACACCCTCCGGCCCGCACTCGAGGAGGCGGACCCGGAGCTGCTCGCCGAGATCGATGCGGGCTTCGACAAGGTGTACGCCACCCTGGAGCCGCTGCGCGACGGCGACGGCTGGGTTCTCTACTGCCTGCCGGACGACGAGTTCCCGTCCGACCGCTGCCCGGAACCCACGGTGGACGCCGCGACCAGGGACCGGCTCCAGGCGCAGCTGGCCGCCGTGTCCGAGAACACCGCCCTCGCCGCCGGGGCACTGGGGCTGCAGTGAGCCCGGTCAGCCGCCGCGGGTTCCTCGCCGGTGCGGGGGGCCTGGGAGTCCTCGCCGGCGCGGGGGCGGCGGCGGGCTGCACCCGCGGCTCGAGCGGTGCGGGCAGTTCCGGGAGCTCCGGCGGCGCGGCGGGCGCGGACCGGGCGGGACCGCGGTTCGTCCCCTTCCGGGGCGCCACCCAGTCGGGGGTCACCGCGCTGCCGGTGCCGGCCCTCGGGCTCATGGCCGCCTTCGACGCCGTGGCCGACGGCCGGGACGACCTGCGCCGGTGCCTGCGCGAGCTCACCGACGAGGTGCGCGCCCTGATGGCGGGCGAGCCGATCGAGCAGCGGGACCCGGAGTACCCGCCGGTCGACTCCGGGCTGCTGGGCACCGAACCGCCCGCCGACGACCTCGCGATCGTCGCGAGCGTCGGGGCGGGGCTGTTCGACGCCCGGTACGGCCTCGCCGAGCGGCGGCCCGTGGAACTGGTCGAGATGCCCTTCCTGGCCAACGACCGCCTGGACCCGGCGCGCTCGCACGGGGACCTGCTGCTGACGTTCGAGGCGGGGCACCCGGACACCTTGATGTTCGCGCTGCGCCAGGTGATGCGCCGCACCCGCCGCTGGCTGGTCCTGCGCTGGCTGGTGGACGGGTTCACTCGGGGCACGAGTCCGGCGGACGGCTCGGCCGGGGCGCCCCGGAACCTGCTCGGGTTCAAGGACGGCACCGCCAATCTCGACCCCGCCGACGCCGCCGTGATGGCGCGTCACGTCTGGGTGTCGCCCGAGGACACGATCGCCGGCGGGGGTGCGGAACCGGAGTGGACGGAGGGCGGGTCCTACCACGTGGTGCGGGTGATCCGGATGCTCGTGGAGTTCTGGGACCGGGTGCGACTGTCCGAGCAGGAGGCGATCATGGGCCGGCACAAGCTGTCGGGTGCGCCGCTCGGGATGTCCGCCGAGACGGACCTGCCGGACTATGCGTCCGACCCCGACGGCGAGATCGTCCCGCTGGACGCGCACATCCGCCTGGCCAACCCGCGCACCCCCGGGACCGAGGACAGCCTCATCATGCGCCGCGGGTTCTCGTACTCCCGTGGGTTCGACGCCGCCGGCCAGCTGGACCAGGGACTGGCGTTCGTGTCGTACCAGCGCAGCCTGGCCCGCGGGTTCCTCGCCGTCCAGGAGCGGCTCACGGGCGAGCCGCTGGAGGAGTACGTGCGGGCCGAGGGCGGCGGGTTCTACTTCGCCCTGCCCGGCGTGGCGGGGGACTCCGGGTACCTGGGGCAGGGGCTGCTGGCCTGATGCCCGGCCGGGGACCGCGCCTCGTCGTCGCCGGCACCCACTCCGGGCTCGGCAAGACCACGGGCGGGAGGTGGAGCCGGCCGCCAGGACCCGGTTCGTCGACGTTGTCGTGGCGGGGCTGCGGGCGAGCGCCTGGCGTCCACCGCCGTGGGTGAGGAAGCGGCCGGGTGGGCCGAGGCGTTGGCGCGGTGGGGCGTCCCGGAGGAGATCCGGGCGCAGGCCCCCGCCGACCCGTGGGTCCTGCCGGTGGAGCTGTTCCGGGCGTCGGCCGGTGAGCCGGTCGCGACGGTCTCCCTCGCCCGTGCCCGCGAGGCGCTCCCACCCGCCGGCACCGTGCTCGACGTGGGCTGCGGGGGCGGCCGGGCGTCCCTGGCGCTCGTGCCGCCGGCCGGTCACCTGACCGGTGTCGACCGTTCCCCGCAGATGCTGGCCGCCCTCGCCGAGGCCGCGGACGCCACCGGGGTCTCCCACACGGAGATCAAGGGCTCATGGCCCGAGGCGGGGGAGCGGACGCCGGTCGCCGACGTCGCCGTCTGCCACCACGTCGCCTACAACGTCGCCGACCTCGGGACCTTTGCGCGGGCCCTCGCCGACCACGCCCGGCGCCGGGTGGTGCTCGAGCTCACCGGCCGCCACCCGACCGCCTGGCTGTCGCCGCTCTGGCAGCGCTTCTGGGGGCTGACCCGGCCGGCCGGGCCGACGGCACGGGACGCCCTCGCCGTGCTGGTCGAGGCGGGCCTGCCCGCCCGCCTGGAGACCTGGCAGGACGACACCCCGCGCGGCGTGCTCACCCTGTCCCCGGCCGGGCGGGTGGCCTTCGTCCGCACCCGGCTGTGCCTGCCCGCCGACCGGGACCCGGAGGTCGCTGACGCGCTCGCCGCCCTGCCGCTCGGCGAGCCCCGCCCGATGGCCACGATCTGGTGGGACAGCACGGACCAGTCGTGAGCGGCGCTGGCCCCTCCCCGCCGTCAACCCAGACAGTTGATCGTCGACAAATCGACGATCAAGCCCTGGTGATCGTCGATTTGTCGATGATCAGGGGAGTTCGGGGTTGCTGTCGGCCCATGATCATCGATTTGTCGACGATCACCCACGGCGGACCGGGCGCGTCCCGAGAGACAGATCGCCCACTGCCGCGAGCAGGGCCACTTGGGCGATCGGGCTTGTGTTCCGCCCTGGCAGGGCTCAGCTCGTCGTCAGCCGGTAGGCGACCGTGTTCCGGTACTCCTCGCCGGGCCGCAGCACCGTCGAGGGGAAGTGCGGGTGGTGCACCGAGTCCGGCAGGTGCTGGGGCTCGAAGCACAGCGCGCTGCGCCGCGGGTAGCGCCGTCCGCCCTTGCCGACCAGGGTGCCGTCGAGCTGGTTGCCGGCGTAGAACTGCAGGCCGGGCGCGTCCGAGGCCACCTCGAGGACACGCCCGCTGCGCGGGTCGGTGAGCCGGGCCACGAGCCGGACGTCCCCCGCCGGCTCGTCCGGCAGCCAGGTGTGGTCGTACCCCTGGCCGACGGCGAGCTGGGGGTGGTCGTCGTCGATCCTGGCACCGACCCGCACCGGCGTGCGGAAGTCGAACGGGGTTCCGGCGACCGGTGCGGTCTCACCGGTCGGGATCTGCTCGCCGTCGGTGGGCAGGAACCGGCCGGCCGGCATCAGCAGCTCGCCGTCGAGGGCCGAGCCGTCCCCGGCCAGGTCGAAGTACGAGTGCTGGGTGAGCGTGACGACGGTCGGGGCGTCGGTGACCGCGGTGAGGTCGAGGCGCAGCGTGCCGTCGGCGGTCACCGTGTACCGGGCCGTGACGTCGAGGGTGCCGGGATAGCCCTCGTCACCGTCGGGGCTGGTGTGGCGCAGGACCAGCGACGGGCCGTCCGGCGTCGCCTCGGTCTCGGCCCGCCAGACCACGGCGTCGAAGCCGCGGGTGCCGCCGTGCAGCGAGTGCCGGCCGTGGTTGGCGGCGAGTCGGTGGGGTCGGCCGTCGAGGACGAACTCTGCTCCCGCGATCCGGTTGGCGTACCGGCCGATGATCGCACCGAGGTAGGCGGGGTTCGGTCGGTAGCCGGCGAGATCGTCGAAGCCGAGCACGACGTCACCGGGCCGGCCGGCGGCGTCGGGCGACACCAGCGACACGACGATCCCGCCGTGGGTCGTGATCCGCGCCTCCACGCCGCACCCACCGCGCAGGGTGACGACGTCGACCGGCAGTCCGGCGACCTCGCCGAAGCCGGCCCGGCTCACGTCGCCGGGAGAGGCGGTCACGCCGGAGCACGGTAGTCCATGACCTGGCTCCGGACCCCCTGTAACGGGTGGCTCGGGACCGCGTACGCTGGCTCGTGAAGCAGTGCACAAGCGAGGGTTGCGGGCCGTCCGGTCGGGGTGAGGAGAGCGTGATGACCACCCGGCATGCTGACGTCGTGGTCGTCGGGGCGGGCCCCGCCGGGTCGACCACGGCGGCGTACCTGGCCCGGACGGGGCTCGACGTGGTCGTCCTCGAGAAGTCCGCCTTCCCGCGCGAGAAGGTGTGCGGGGACGGCATCACCCCGCGTGGGGTGCGCGAGATCGTGGCCCTGGGCATCCCGCACCCGGAGTCGGCCGGCTGGATCCGCAACCGGGGCCTGCGCCTGGTCGGGCGCGGTCGCAGCCTCGAGGTGGACTGGCCGGACCTCACGGGCGTGCCGAGCTACGGCCTGGTGCGCCCGCGGCAGGACTTCGACGAGGTCCTCGCCCGCCATGCCCAGAAGCTCGGGGCGACGCTGCTCGAGCGCCACTCCGTCACCGAGCCGCTGACCGACGCCGCGGACCGGGTCACCGGGGTGCGGGCTGCCGTCCTCGACTGCGCCGGCCGGCGCACGGGCGACACCCTGACCGTGACGGCCCCGGTCGTCGTCGCCGCCGACGGCAACTCCTCCCGCCTCGGGCTCGCCCTCGGCCTGCCGAAGCGGGACGACCGCCCGCTGGGTGTCGCCGTCCGCACCTACTACACCTCCCCCCGGACCCACGACGACTACCTCGAGTCGTGGCTGGAGCTGTGGGACGGCGAGCCCCGCCGCTCGCGCCAGCTCCCCGGCTACGGGTGGATCTTCGGGGTGGGTGACGGCACGAGCAACGTCGGCCTCGGCATCCTGTCGACGTCCAAGGCGTTCGGGCGGGTGGACTACAAGCAGCTGCTGCTCCGGTGGCTGGCCACCCTCCCGCCGGAGTGGCAGTTCAGCGACGAGTTCCAGGTCGGCACCATGCGGGGGGCGGCGCTGCCCATGGGGTTCAACCGCACCCCGCACTACCACCGGGGGGTCATGCTCGTCGGCGACGCCGGCGGCATGGTCAACCCGTTCAACGGCGAGGGCATCGCCTACGCCATGGCCAGCGGCCGGCTCGCCGCCGAGGTCGCGGTCCACGCCCTGGCGGCGGACGGCGCCGCCCGCGAGCGCGCCCTGGCCGCCTACCCCCGCGCGGTCGCCGCGGAGCTGGCCCAGTACTACGCGCTCGGCCGGATCTTCGTCCGTATGATCGGCGACCCCCGGGTGATGAACCTCTTCACCCGGATCGGCCTGCCCAACCCCTTGGTCATGCGGTTCGCCGTCAAGCTGCTCGCCAACATGTACGAACCGCGCGGCGGCGACGCCCTCGACCGCCTCCTCGCCACGATGACCCGCCTCGTCCCGGTCCGCGCCGACCGCGGGCTGCCGCCCGCGGCGCGCCCTGACGGGACCGGTCCGAACCACCCCTCCCCCGTCGTTAGGGTGCGCGCGTGAGTCCGTACGTCCCGCTCCTCATGGTGCTGGCGCTCGGTGCCGGCTTCGCCGCGTTCTCGGTGATCGCGTCGGCGCTCGCCGGGCCCTCGCGCTACAACCGCGCGAAGCTCGACGCCTACGAGTGCGGGATCGAGCCGACCCCCCACGCCGCGGGCGGGGGCAAGGTGCCGATCCGCTTCTACCTCATCGCGATGCTCTTCATCATCTTCGACATCGAGACGGTCTTCCTCTTCCCCTACGCGGTGGCGTTCGACGCCCTGGGGCTGTTCGCCGTGATCCAGGTGATCATCTTCGTCGGGGCCGTCGGCGCCGCCTTCGTCTACGTCTGGCGCCGTGGGGGGCTGCAGTGGGACTGACGACCCCGACGAGTCCCCGTCCCCTCCCGGCGCCCGCCGCCACCCGCCCCGCCCACCTCTGAGGAGTGCCCCATGGGCATCGAGGAGAAGCTCCCGTCCGGCTTCCTGCTGGCCAACGTCGAACAGGTCGTCGGGCTGATCCGCAAGAGCAGCGTGTGGCCGGCGACGTTCGGCCTGGCCTGCTGCGCCATCGAGATGATGTCGACCGGCAGCCCCCACTACGACATCGCCCGGTGGGGGATGGAGCGGTTCTCCGCCACCCCGCGCCAGGCCGACCTGATGATCGTGGCGGGGCGGGTCAGCCAGAAGATGGCACCCGTCGTCCGCCAGGTCTGGGACCAGATGCCCGAGCCCAAGTGGTCGATCGCCATGGGCGTCTGCGCCTCCAGCGGGGGCATGTTCAACAACTACGCGATCGTCCAGGGCGTCGACCACGTCATCCCGGTCGACATCTACCTGCCCGGGTGCCCGCCGCGACCGGAGATGCTCATCGACGCCATGCTCAAGCTCCACGACCAGATCCGGGGCGAGAAGCTCGGCGCGCACCGGGTCGCCGCCGAGGCCGACGCCGAGCGCGAGGCGCTGGTGGCCCTGCCGACCTCCCGGATGCGGGGCCTGCTGCCCTCCGGGGTCCAGGGAGGGCCGGCGTGAGCGAGCCGACGACCCCCGGCGCGACACCCGCCACGGCGGACGACCCCGGCGCCGCGCGCGGCGGCCACGGCGACGGCGGGGTGGTGCCCGCCACCGCGCCGGTGCCGACCGTCGTCGCCCGCCGCGAGGGCATGTTCGGCGCTGCCGACGCCGGCGACACCAGCGGGTACGGCGGGCTCCAGCGCGTCACGGTGCTCCCCGGGGCGGCGTCGCGGCCGTACGGGGGATACTTCGACGCCGTGGCCGACGCCCTCGAGGCCTCGTTCCGCGGCGACGGCCGGGGCTGGGACGGCCCCGACGGCCCGGTCGAGAAGGTCGTCGTGGACCGCGACGAGATGACCGTGCACGTCCGGCGCGCTCACCTCCCGGAGGTGTGCCGTCGGCTGCGCGACGAGCCCGACCTCCGGTTCGAGCTCAGCCTGGGGGTCTCCGGCGTGCACTACCCCCAGGACGCCGGCCGCGAGCTCCATGCGGTGTACCACCTCCGGTCGGTCACCCACCGCCGGCGAGTCCGGCTGGAGGTGGCGTGCGCCGACGCCGATCCCCACATCCCCTCGACCGTCGATGTCTACCCGACGCATGACTGGCACGAGCGCGAGACCTGGGACTTCTTCGGCATCGTCTTCGACGGACACCCCGCGCTCACCCGGATCGAGATGCCGGACGACTGGCCCGGGCACCCGCAGCGCAAGGACTACCCCCTCGGCGGCATCCCCGTGGAGTACAAGGGCGCCACGGTCCCGCCGCCGGACGAGCG
>JBHJOS010000058.1:0-43911 GCA_050329415.1 Kineosporiaceae bacterium | reverse complement strand
AGGCATGGCAAACGCATGTAGCCCGAGATCAAAAGACATATCCATCGTTTGCGCGATCGGCGGGTTTGGGTTATAGGGGGTGGGGGTCAGGGGAGGGAGGTGAGGAGGGTCACCGCGGTGAGGGGGGGCGCCCAGGTGAGGGCTGTCAGGGCGACGAGGGCGTACGCCACCCGGCGGTCGCCGGTGCGCAGGCCCGGGGGGATCACCGCGGCGGTGAGGGTGACCAGCGCTGCCGTCGCGGTGGCGACCAGCAGAGCGTGGAGGACGGCCGGGGCTCCCACCGGGCCGGCCGCCCACAGCGCGGCGGGGGCACCGGAGGCCACGACGAGCCGGACCGACAGCGCCACCGCGACCGCAGCGGACACCGCCTGGCCCGCGAGGAGCGCGCGACGGGCCAGCCGGATCCCGCCCTCCGCGCTGAAGGGCCGACGGCGGGCCCGGGCCCGGGCGACGAGGGCGGGGCCCACGGCCACCCACCAGAGCGGGTTGAGGCCGGGGAATACGGCGAGCAGAGACAGTCGCAGCCACGTCCGGGCCGCCGGGCGGGCGTCGTCCTCGGCCGTGACCTCGACCGGCGGCTCGGGAGCCACGGCCACCGGGACGCCGACCGATGCACCGACCGGCCACCTCGTCGGTCGGCCGACCGGCCCGCCGCGGACCGGGCCCGGCCGTGGCCGGGCCGACCCGCCGGCGGACGGTGGCCAGGTCGTCGTCACGACCCCATGGTCACCCGGGAGGGCCGCCCGCGATACCCCCGCCCCGGCCGAGGCGCTCGTGCCAGCGGGCGAGGTCGGCGAACGCCCGGCGCGTCTCCTCGCCCTTCTCCCAGCGCTCGAGGCGGTCCGCGGCGACCCGTGCGGGCGTCCCGGCGAGCACCACGTGGTCCGGGTGGCGGCCACGCACCACAGCGTGCGCCGCGACCACCGTGCCCGCCCCCAGGGCCGAGCCTCGCAGGACCGTGGACCGCAGCCCCAGCCACGACCCGGGGCCGATCCGGACCGGGGTCATGACCAGTCCCTGGTCCTTGACCGGCCGGTACGGGTCGGCGTGCACGTGGTCGAAGTCCGCGACGTAGGTCCAGTCGGCGACCAGGGTGGCGTCGCCGATCTCGACGTCCAGCCAGCAGGTGAGGCGCACGTCGGCGCCCAGCACCACTCGGTCCCCCACCCGCAGGACGCCCTCGTGGGCACGCAGCGCGCACCGGTCGCCGACGTGGACGAAGGCCCCCAGGTCCAGCACGCCGCGTCCCGGCACGGTCTCGACGACGACGCCGCGGCCCAACAGCACCAGGCCCCGGGTCACGACGTCGGGGTGACGCAGCCGCAGCAGGAGCAGTCGCCAGTAGCGGACGAGGTACCCGGGCCCGAAGGCGCGGTGCCGCCACACCCACACCAGCGCCTCTCGGCTGACGTGCCGGTACTGGTCGGGGTGGCGGCCGTGGCGGAGCCGGTGCGCCCACGCCCGCAGCAGCGGGGTCAGGGGCGGATCCCGGTGACCGACACGTTGTAGAAGAGATCGTCCGGCAGCACCCGGTTGAGCACCCGGTCGACCGCGGAGGCCCGCTGCCAGGTCCGGTAGGCCCGGGTGGCCCACGACCAGCCGAGCCGGTCCGGGTTGACAGCCGCCTCGAAGGTCCGGACCGGCCACCCGATGACGGCGGCGAGCAGCTCCTCGCCGCCGGTCGTCACGTCGACCGCGCCGGCTCGCAGCGCCGTCCGGGCCAGCTCCCCCGGAGCGAAGGTGTGGAGGTCGACGACAGCCTCGAGGGCGGCGGCCCGGGAGGACTCGTCGAGTTGCTCCCGAGGTCTGGCCCAGCGCTCGCGCAGCCGCGGCAGGTGGGTGATCCGGGTGGTGGCGGCCCAGGTCCAGCGCCCGAGTCGGCGGGCGTAGGCGTCACCGATCCGGCTCGGCTCCCCGGCGAACAGCACCCGACCGCCGGGGCGCAGCACCCGCAGGCACTCCCGCAGGCCGGCCTCGACGTCGACGACGTGGTGCAGCACCGCGTGCCCGAGGACGAGGTCGAACGAACCGTCCTCGAACGGCAGCTCCTCGATCCCGGCGACCCGGCCGTCGACGGCGCCGGGGACGTCGAACCCGAGCCGGCGCGCATGGTCCAGCGCGGTCTCGACCATTCCGGACGACACGTCGGTGAGGACCACCGTGTCCAGCCAGCCCGCCTGGCGGAGGTTGAGGGAGAAGAACCCGGTGCCCGCGCCGATCTCCAGCGCCCGTCCGAACGGGCGGGAGGCGGCGGCACGGGCCGGGCCGAGGGCAGCGGCGAACCGGTCGGCGGCGAAGGAGATGCAGCGGTCGTCGAACGAGATCGACCACTTGTCGTCGTAGGTGGTGGATTCCCAGTCGTGGTACACCACCTGGGCCAGCCGGGGATCCTCGAACGCCGCCGCCACCGGGTCCCCGACCACGTCCTCGCCCCGGTCCACGCCGTCCACGGTGGGGAGTCTGCCACCGCGCAGCGCACCGGGCAGACTGCGCCGGTGCGTTCCGACCCCCACCCATCCCCCGGCGGGGGCCCGGCGGTCGACCGGGCCCCGGCGCGCCCCTCCCCGGCGGCCGACCCCTACCGGTTGGGGGTCCGGCTCGCGGGGGACGGCATCGACGTCGCGGTGTTCGCCGCACACGCCACCGGGGTCGAGGTCTGCCTGCCGGGCCCGGACGGGGCCGAGCGGCGGACCCCGCTGACCCACCGGGTCCACGGGATCTGGCACGGTCACCTTCCGGGGGTTCGCGTCGGCGACCGCTACGGGCTGCGTGTCCACGGCCCCTGGCACCCCGGGGCCGGCCACCGCCACAACCCCCACAAGGTCCTGCTCGACCCCTACGCCCGGGCATTGGTCCCGCCCACGCTGTCACCGGCGCTCTTCGGTCACGCGGTGGACGACGGCCTCGGGGGCGACCCCGGGGTCATGAGCCGGTCGGACTCCGCGCCGGTGGCGGCCTGGGGGGTGGTCGTGGACGACGCCTACCCGTGGGGGGCGGACACCCCGCCCCGCGTCCCGTGGGAGGACACCGTCGTCTACGAGGCGCACGTCAAGGGGCTCACCATGCGCCACCCCGGGGTCCCCCCCGAGATCCGGGGGACGTACCAGGCCCTGGGCCATCCCGCCGTGCTCGCGCACCTGCTCCGGCTGGGCGTGACGGCGGTGGAGCTGCTGCCGGTGCACGCCTGCCTGCCCGAGCCCCGCCTGGCGTCCCTCGGGCTGACCAACTACTGGGGGTACAACACCCTCGGGTTCTTCGCCCCGGACCCCCGGTACAGCGCGGCCGCGCGCCGCGGCGAACCGCCCGGTGCCGAGGTGGCCGAGTTCAAGACCATGGTCAAGCGGCTGCACGCGGCCGGCCTCGAGGTCCTGCTCGACGTGGTCCACAACCACACCTGCGAGGGCGGTGAGGGCGGCCCGACCCTGTCGTGGCGCGGGCTGGACAACGCCTCGTACTACCGGACGGTCGGTCCCGGGTACGTCGACACCACCGGGACCGGGAACAGCCTGGACTTCGGCCATCCGGAGGTGGTCCGGGCGACGCTGGACTCGCTGCGCTACTGGGTCACGGAGATGCGCGTCGACGGGTTCCGGTTCGACCTCATGACGACCCTCGGCCGTCGGCGCGACGGTGAGTTCGACCCCGACCACCCGCTGCTGGTCGCCCTGCGCACCGATCCCGTCCTGCGCGGGGTCAAGCTGATCGCCGAGCCGTGGGACGTCGGCCCCGGAGGGTGGTGCACCGGCCGGTTCCCGATCCCGCTCGCGGAGTGGAACGACCGCTACCGGGACGGGATCCGCGACTTCTGGCTGGCCGGGGCGAAGGCCGACCGGGCCGGGCACCCGGGGCCCGGGGTGCGCGACCTGGCGACCCGGCTGGCGGGTTCGGGGGACCTGTTCGGCGACGAGCGCGGGCCCCTGGCGTCGGTGAACTACGTGGCCTCCCACGACGGCTTCACGCTGGCGGACCTGGTGTCCTACGACACCAAGCACAACGAGGCCAACGGCGAGGGCAACCGGGACGGGCACTCCCACGACCTGTCGGACAACCACGGCCACGAGGGACCCACGGACGACCCGGGTGTGCTGGCGGCGCGCCGCGCCACGCTGCGGGCTCTGCTCGGGACCTGGGCGGTGTCGACCGGGGTGCCGATGCTGCTGGCCGGGGACGAGACGGGGCGCACGCAGCAGGGGAACAACAATGCCTACTGCCACGACTCCGAGCTCACCTGGCTGGACTGGCGCCTGACGCCCTGGCAGCAGGACCTGCTGGACACCGCGCGGTTCCTGCTCAAGCTGCGCGCCACGCATCCCGCCCTGCGCCGCCGCCGCCTCTTCACCGGCCAGGACGTGCACCCGGGGGGCGCCAAGGACCTCGCCTGGTTCACAGGCGACGGCGACGAGATGACCGACCGCGAGTGGTTCGACCCGCATCGCCGAACCCTGCTCATGTACCTGCACTCCGCCGAGTCGGGTGCTTCCGAGGCGTCGGGGCCCCGACGACCGTCGCTGCTCGTCGTGGTCAACGGCGGTGCCCACGACCGCGAGGTGCTCGTTCCCGAACGGCCGTGGGCCGCCCGCTACCGGATGCTGTGGACCTCGGCGATGCCGCGCCCCGGCTGGCCGGCCGGCCCCGCGGCAACGGTCGGCGCCGGCCCCAGTGATCTCCGTCCCGGAGACCGCCTCGTCGCCCAGGGCAAGACCGTGACCCTGCTCGACGCCGAGCTCGACTGACCGGCGCCGCGCGTCCGCTGCCCGGCGGGACCCGACTCGGAGTCTGTTTCGACGGTCAGACCGGAGGGCGTACCCGACCGATCGCGGTCGCCACCACGACGGCGAGCAACCCGGCGACGGCAGCCGGCGGCAGCGCCGTGTCCGGCCCGCCCGCCCCCACCGTCTGACCTGCGACCAGCGCCGCCAGGGCGGCCACGATCCCGGTCGCCACCGGGACGACCCACGTTGCCACCTGCGTGACGGTCGTTACCGTGCCGCGGGCGGGAGCCGACACCCGGCCGGCGCCGGCCGCGGCGACCGAGGCGAGCGCGCCGGCGGCCACCGGTCCGGCGACGGTGGCGGCCGGTGCTCCGGCAGCCACCGCGACGGCGCCCGCGAGCACGGCGGCGAGCCCGGTGCCCATGCCCCAGGCCAACACCTTCAGCGCCCACCACACGTCGACGAGTCGCCCCGAGGGAAGCTGCCCTCCGGGGGGCAGGTCCGCCGGACCCGCCCGCCGGGACCGGGCCAGCGCGGGGACGAGGGCGGCGAGCACGGCCACGACGCCCTGCGTCGGCGTCAGCCAGGGCTGTCCGGCCACCGCGCCGACCGCCACGACCGGGCAGACGGCGACCAGGACGGCTCCCGCCAGCCCGAGCAGCAGCCGGGTGGTGACCCGGACCCGCCGGGCCGCACCGACGGCGGCAGCGAGCGGAGCCAGTCCGACCTGGCCCCGCTCACCGACCCGAACGTCCGCGGCTGCCGCGAGGGCCTCGTCGGTGGCGCCGAGAGCAACACCGACGTCGGCGAGCCGGACCGCGGGGATCTGTGCGACGTCCGAGGCCGTGAGGGCGACCGTGTGCCCGGCGGACCGCCAGCGGGAGACCGCGTCACGGTGCTGCTCCGGGACCACGCGGGCGAGCACCCGCAGGTCGTCCGCCCAGCGCCCGGTTCGCAGCGCCTCGCCCGTCACCAGGCCGGCCCCCCGGCGGGCGGCGGCGATCCCGGCCTCGCGGGCCCGGGAGAGCGCGATGATCTCATGGTCGGGGGTGAGCAGGGCGATGTCGACACCCACGGCACGAAGGGCGCTCACCGCCTCGGCGGCACCGGCGCGCGGCCGACCCGACAGCCCGACGAGGCCCAGCAGGCGCAGACCGGACTCCATTCGCCCTGCCGCGTTGCCGGCGACGGTTCGGCGGGTGGTCGCGACGGCCACCACCCGCAGCCCCTCCCGGGTCCAGCGGTCGACGACGGGGCGGGCCGCCGCAGCGCCGGCCGACTTGCCGTCGGTGGACGTGACCAGCAACGGCCACACCACGTCGGGTGCCCCCTTGCAGACGACGAGCACCCCGGCCGGGTCGGCGTGGGCGGTGGTGACCCGTCCCCGGCCCGCGTCGTAGGGGACCTCGGCGACCTGAGGGGCACCGGCCCGCACGGCCTGGACGTCGACGCCCATGGCGACGGCCCAGTCCACGAGACCCCGCTCGGTCGGCTCCGTCAGGCCGGCCGTCCCGACGACGGCTGCCCGGGCCAGGTCCGTGACCGGCCCCGCGGCCGTCCACACCTGGACCACGGACTCCCGGTCCGTGGCGAGCGAGCCCGGGGTCCCGACGGCCAGCAGGTCCACCGCGGCCAGCCGGTCCAGGACGTCCGGGGCGCGCAGGGCCGTCCCCGCGGCCAGCAGGTCGGCGGCCGCCGTGGCCCGGGCCCGGGCCACGGCTCGGGCGGCGACCGCCGGTGCCGCCAACGCCGCGAGCACGGCGGCCACGGCGCCCGCCGCGGTGGGTCCGCCGGTGACACCCCCGCCGACGGCCGCGACGGCCGCGGCGAGCGCGAGGACCACGAGGACCACCGCAACCGCCGCGGGACGGCCCAGTTCCGGTCGACGCCAGGGAGCCCTCGGGCGCGGCGGGTCGCCGCCCGGACCGGCCGTGAGCTGCAACGTGGCGGTGCCCCCGAGGACGACGGCCCCTTCCCGCAGCTGGTCCCCCGGCGCGGCGCGGCGCGGCGCCGGGGCGTCACCCACCATGCCCGCACCGTCGACCAACAGGCCGTCGCCCGCCAGGACCCGGGCCTCGGCCGGCACCACGTCCCCCGACGTGACGTGGACCGCGTCCCCAGCCGCGAGGTCACCGGCCGGCACCGGCTCGCCGGTCCCGGCCCCGTCCCCGGCCCCGTCCCCGGCGCGGCGCAGGCGCGGGGCCGTCGCCGCAGCCAGCGCGCGGACGACCCGGCCTTCCACGGCCCGGGCCCGGGCGTCCCATCCCAGGACGGCCAGCGCCAGCGCAAGGCAGGCGAGCGCCCCCACCAGCTCGCCGCCCAGCCCGGCCGCCACGGCCGCCAGTCCGGGGGCCCCGGCCCCGACCGCAACGGTCCAGGGGACCCGCCGGACCGGGCCGCGGGGCGAGCCGGCGTCCCCGGCGAGACGGGTGCCCCCGGCGAGACGGGGACCCCCCGGCGTCGCGGGCGTGGACGTGACCGATGCGGGCGCCCGCGGCGCGGGCACCGCGGGCGCCGCCCGTCGGGCGGACTTCGGGCGCGAAGTCACGGCGGCGGCATCCCTCACCCGGCGTTGGCCACGAGGCCGAGCTCGGCGGGGTCGGCAAGTGCGGGGTGGTGGGGAAGCACTCGCACGGTGTAGCCGAACGGGCCGGTCCGCGCCAGGGGCAGGGAGCCCGCGAACCGGTGGGCGCCACCGTCGGCGACCCCGACGTGGTCCAAGGCCAGGCGCCGGACCTCGCCGGCCAGGTCGTCGGACTCGCTGACCGCCCCGTGAACCAGCTCCACCCGGACGTCCGCCGGGCCGAGGTCGCCGAGGGTCACCACCGCCTCGACCGTGAGGACGTCACCCACCTGCGGCGAGTCTCCGATCCCCTGGCCCGACACGTGGTCGACCCGCACCGCGTGCCAGCCGGCGACGACCCGCTGCTTCCACGCCGACAGCTGCCGGGCACCGTCGTGGCCGGGCCGGCGGTCCAGCTCTCGGGACGCCTCGGCCGAGGGCGCGTACAGGGCCTCGACGTACTCGCGCACCATTCGCCCGGCGAGGACCTTGGGGCCGAGGGTCGACAGCGTGTGCCGGACCATCTGGAGCCAGCGGCCCGGCAGCCCGTGCTCGTCGCGGTCGTAGAAGCGCGGCGCCACCGAGGACTCGACGAGGTCGTACAGCGCCTTCGCCTCGAGGTCGTCCCGGTGGTCGGGGTCGTCGACGCCGTCGGCCGTCGGGATCGCCCAGCCGTTCTGGCCGTCGAACCACTCGTCCCACCAGCCGTCGAGGATGGACAGGTTGAGGCCGCCGTTGAGCGCGGCCTTCATGCCGGAGGTGCCGCAGGCCTCGAGCGGGCGCAGCGGGTTGTTGAGCCAGACGTCGCAGCCCGGGTACAGCCGGCGCGCCATGGCGATGTCGTAGTTGGGCAGGAAGGAGATCCGGTGCCGGACCTCGGCGTCGTCGGCGAACCGGACGACCTGCTGGATGAGGCGCTTGCCGCCCTCGTCCGCGGGATGGCTCTTGCCACCGATGATCACCTGGACCGGCCGCGTCGGGTGCAGCAGCAGCGCCCGGAGGCGTTCCGGGTCCCGCAGCATGAGGGTCAGGCGCTTGTACGTCGGCACCCGCCGGGCGAAACCGACGGTGAGCACGTCCGGGTCGAAGGCGGAGTCGATCCAGCCCAGCTCCGCGGGCGAGGCGCCGCGCTCCCGCCAGGCCGCCCGGAGCCGCGCCCGCGCCCACTCGACGAGCCGCTCGCGCTGGGCCCGGCGCATCTGCCACAGCTCGGCGTCGCCCGCCCCGTCGAAGGCACTCCAGTCCGGCAGGTCACCGGACCTTGCGCCGCCGAGCCGAGTGCCGAGCTCGACCACCCCGCGACTCACCCAGGTCGCCGCGTGGACGCCGTTGGTGATCGACGTGATGGGCGTCTCGGTGCGGTCGAAGCCCGGGTACAGGCCGCCGAACATGTCGCGGCTGACGACCCCGTGGAGCTGTGACACGCCGTTGGCCCGCTGGGCCAGCCGCAGCCCCATCACCGCCATGTTGAACAGCGACGGGTCGCCGCCCGGGAAGTCCTCCGCGCCGAGGGCGAGGACGTCCTTGACCTCGATCCCGGGCAGGGCGCCGGAATCCCCCAGGTAGGCGGACACGAGGTCGCGGTCGAACCGGTCGATCCCGGCCGGCACGGGGGTGTGGGTCGTGAAGACCGTGCCGGCGCGGACCGCCTCGACGGACTCGGCGAACGTCAGGCCCTCGTCGACGAGTTCCCGGATCCGCTCCAGCCCCAGGAACCCGGCGTGGCCCTCGTTGCTGTGGAAGACCTCCGGCGCGGGCGACCCCGTGACCCGGCTGAACGCCCGGACCGCCCGGACTCCGCCGATCCCGAGCAGCACCTCCTGCTGCATCCGGTGCTCGCGGCTGCCCCCGTAGAGCCGGTCGGTGACCGCGCGGGCCCGCTCGTCGTTGCTGACGGTGTCGGAGTCGAGCAGCAGCAGCGGGATGCGCCCCACCTGGGCCCGCCACACGAGCGCGTGCAGCGTCCGCCCCTCGGGCAACCCCACGGAGACCTCGACCGGCGTGCCGTCCGCCTCGCGCAGCAGCGACAGCGGCAGCTCGTTGGGGTCGAGCACCGGGTACGTCTCCTGCTGCCAGCCGTCCCGCGACAGCGACTGCCGGAAGTAGCCGGTCTTGTAGAACAGGCCGACCCCGACGATCGGAACCCCGAGGTCGCTGGCTGCCTTGAGGTGGTCGCCCGCCAGGATGCCCAGGCCCCCGGAGTACTGAGGCAGCGTGGCGGCGATCCCGAACTCCGGCGAGAAGTAGGCGACGGCCGACGGGGCGTCGGCCACCGACTGGTACCAGCGGGGGGTCGTGAGGTATTCGTGGAGATCGTCGGCGGCCGCCCGGACGCGCGCCACGAAGTCGGCGTCGGCGGCCAGGCGCGCCAGTTCCTCCGGTGACAGCATCCCCAGGAGCCGGACCGGGTCGCCGGCCGCCGACGTCCAGCGCTCCTCGTCGATGCCGAAGAAGAGGTCCCGGGTCGGCGGGTGCCAGGACCAGCGCAGGTTGAGCGCCAGCTCGCCCAGGGCCGCCAGGGGTTCCGGGAGGACTGTGCGCACGGTGAACCGGCGGATCGCTCTCACAGGAACGGAAGCCTAGGGCTCCCGGCGGCTGCGGTGGGCGGTGTCGCGGCCGCGTCGGCCCCGGACCTTCGCTGCGCATCAGCCGCACCTTGGCTACGGTCGGCCCTGTGGGCACGAAGCAGCCTTACCCGTCCGCCCGACCCGCGCTCGCCACGGTGACCTCGGTCACCACGTCCGGCTCCGCCTCCCCCGCGGCGGCGGTCACCGAGCGCCCGGTCGTCGGCCACCGGCCCGGGATCCCCGCGACCGCCGTGGGCCGCATCCCGGTGCTCGGGGTGACGCCCGACGTCGACGGCGGGCGCTGGCCCGCCCGGGCCGTGGTCGGCGAGGCGGTGCCGGTGCGGGCCACGGTGTTCCGGGACGGCCACGACGCCGTCGCGGCGACCGCGGTGCTGCGCCGGCCGGACGGCAGCGAGCACTCCCGGCAGCGGATGGCGTCCCTCGGGCCGGGACTGGACCGGTACGAGGCCCACCTGACACCGGACGAGCCCGGGCCGTGGACCTTCACCGTCGAGGGCTGGGCCGACCCCTACGAGACGTGGCGCCACGCCGCCGAGATCAAGGTGCCGGCGGGCCTCGACGTCGACCTCATGCTCGCCGAGGGGGCGGCCGTGCTGCGGCGGGCCTGGGCGGAGCTGCCGCCGGGCGAGCCCGCGGCCGACGCCGCGCGGCGGGTGCTGTCCGATGCCGGGCGCGCCCTGCGCGACGCCTCCGCGGACCCTGCCTCCCGGCTGGCGGTGGCCACCGGCGAGGACGTGCTCGCCGCACTGGCCCGGTTCCCCCTGCGGGATCTCGTCACCGGCGGCCCGGTCCGGAGCCTGCGGGTCGAGCGCGAGCGGGCGCTGGTCAGCGCCTGGTACGAGATGTTCCCCCGCAGCGAGGGCGCGCACTGGGACCAGGCCGCCGGGCGCTGGGTGTCCGGGACGTTCCGCACGGCCGCGGACCGCCTCCCCGCGATCGCGGCGATGGGCTTCGACATCGTGTACCTGCCGCCGATCCATCCGATCGGGCGGGTCAACCGCAAGGGCCCCAACAACAGCCTGGAGGCGGCGCCGACGGACCCGGGCTCGCCCTGGGCGATCGGCTCGGCCGAGGGCGGCCACGACGCCATCCACCCGGACCTCGGCGACGCCGAGGACTTCGCCCACTTCGTCGAGCGGGCCCGGGAGGCGGGCCTGGAGGTGGCCCTCGACCTGGCGCTGCAGTGCGCCCCGGACCATCCGTGGGCCACCGAGCACCCGGAGTGGTTCACGGTCCGGGTGGACGGCTCCATCGCCCACGCCGAGAACCCGCCGAAGAAGTACCAGGACATCTACCCGATGAACTTCGACGTCGACCCGGCCGGCCTGTACGCGGAGGTGCGGCGGATCGTCGAGCTGTGGATCTCGCGCGGGGTGACGGTGTTCCGGGTCGACAACCCGCACACCAAGCCGGTGGAGTTCTGGGAGTGGCTCATCGCCTCGGTCGCCCTCGAGCACCCCGAGGTGATCTTCCTGGCCGAGGCGTTCACCCGGCCCGCGATGATGGCGACGCTGGCCAAGGTCGGCTTCCAGCAGTCCTACACGTACTTCACGTGGCGGACCACCAAGGCCGAGCTCACCGAGTACCTCACCGAGCTCAGCGGGGACAAGGCCGACTACATGCGGCCGAACTTCTGGCCCAACACCCCCGACATCCTCCACGCCTTCCTCCAGCAGGGCGGCCCACCGGCCTTCCGGCTGCGCGCCGTGCTCGCCTCGACGATAGTGCCCTCGTGGGGCATGTACGCGGGCTTCGAGCTCTACGAGCACGTGCCGCGCCCGGGCGCCGAGGAGTACCTGGACAACGAGAAGTACCAGTACCGCCCGCGGGACTGGGAGGGAGCCGTGCGCGAGGGCCGCTCCCTGGCGCCGTTCGTCACCCGGCTCAACCGGATCCGCCGCGAGCACCCGGCGCTGCAGCGGCTGCGGAACATCGTGTTCCACCCCACGTCGGACGACGCGGTCATCGCGTACTCCAAGCACCTGCCGGCAGCGCAGTCGCCGACCGGGCACGAGGACACGGTGCTCGTCGTCGTCACGCTCGACCCGCACGCCGTCCGGGAGGCCATGGTGTACGTCGACCCGACGGCGTTCGGACGCGCTGCGGACCAGCCGTACACCGTCGACGACCTGCTGACCGGGCGGGCGTGGACGTGGGGTCAGGACAACTACGTCCGCCTCGACCCGTCCCACGAGCCCGCGCACGTGTTCCACGTGCGCTGATCACCGCGACGGCCGATCCCGGCACGTCGACGTCCCGCCCGGCCCGGCGCAGGGCCCGTCCCCACGGAGGACCCCCGTGACCGTCCCGGCACCGGAGCCGACGGCCGACCCGCTGGAGTCGCTGCTCGCCGAGTGGCTGCCACGGCGCCGGTGGTACCCCGCGAAGGGCCGGGCCGTCACGGTGCGCCTGGTGGCGGACCTGCCGCTGCCGTCACCGGACGATGCCGACGTCCGGGTGCTCGTGGTGGCCCTCGAGGGCGGTTCGCCCGACGCCGGACTCGCCCGCGGTGCCGCCGAGGAGGCGGTCCACGTCCAGGTCCCCGTGGTGCTGCGGCGCGTCCGAGGCGACGCCGGGCCGGTGGGCCCGGCCCCCGCGGTGATCGGCGCGCTGCCCTCCCCGGCCGGCCCGGTGCACGTCCACGACGGCGCCCACGATCCGGCGTACGCCGCCGCGCTGGTCACCCTGCTGGCGGCGCCGACGTCGCTCCGGTCGGCCTCGGGCTGGGTCCGTTCCGAGCCGGGACCGGCGGCTCCCCGGTCTGCGGGCACCGCCGCACCGCCGGCCCGCGTCCTCACCGGCGAGCAGTCCAACACCTCCGTCATCGTCGAGCCGGCCGGCGAGCCGCCGCTCATCGTCAAGGTGTTCCGGAGCCTGCAGGCCGGCGACAACCCCGACGTCGCCCTGCAGACCGCGCTCGCCGCAGCCGGGTCGGAACGGGTGGCGCCGCCCGCCGGGCACGTGCGCGCCGGCTGGGTGGGACGCCACGGCGAGGAGGTGGTGGCGGACCTGGCGTTCGCCTCACGATTCCTTCCCGGGGCACCCGACGCGTGGCGGACGGCCACGGCCGCCCTCGCCGAAGGGGCCTCGTTCGACGCCGAGGCACACGAGCTGGGGGCGGTCACCGCCGAGGTGCACCAGGTGCTCGCCCGCGCGTTCCCCGCCGAGCCCGCGACCCCGGCCCGGCTGGCCCGGCTGGCGGACTCTCTGGCGGCCCGGGTGCGGTGGGCGGTGGCGGCTGCGGAGCTGGCGGGCGTCGCAGCGGCGGCGACGGACATCGTGCAACGGGTCCGGTCGGTGACGCGGGCGCCCGCCTGGCAGCGGATCCACGGCGACCTGCACCTGGGGCAGGTGCTGCGACCCCCCGGGCGGGGCTGGGTGCTGCTGGACTTCGAAGGCGAGCCGCTGCGCCCGCTGTCCGAGCGGACCGCGCTCGACACCCCGCTGCGGGACGTCGCGAGCATGCTGCGGTCCTTCGACTACGCCGCGGGCCGGGCAGCGTCCGGGCCGGCGGAGGCGGCAGCAGCGGCGCGGGCGTGGGCCGGGTCGGCGCGCGAGGCGTTCTGCGACGGCTACGCCGATGTGGCCGGCGACGACCCGCGCGGGCACGGCGTGCTGCTGCAGGCCCTCGAGCTGGAGAAGGCGCTGTACGAGGTGGTGTACGAGACCCGCAACCGCCCCGACTGGGTCGACGTGCCCCTGGCCGCCGTCCGCCGACTCACCACCTGAGACCAGCTCGACCGTAAGATCACATACGGGGAGGCTGTGACGGTTCTCTCACTTGATGCTTACGTCTCGTCGCCTGGAGTAACAATGTCTCGTCGGGAGCTGCATCAGGTGGCTGTCGGGAGGCGCCGATGACAGCGAGGGTCGACGAGATCGCCCCAGGGGTGGTGCGGATCTCGGTGCACCGACCCGACGGGTTGCCCGGCGGGCTCGTCTACAACCAGTTCGTGATCTTGGCTGAGCGCCCGATGCTGGTGCACACCGGCATGCGGACGATCTTCCCCACGGTGCTGGCCGGAGTGGCGGAAGTCGTCGATCCGGCATCCCTGGGGTGGATCACGGGAGCGCATGCCTCCCGGCCCGACGAGTTCGGAGCGGTCAACGAGTGGCTGGCCGTGGCTCCAGGCGCCCAGGTGGTGCACGGCACCGTCGCAGTGCAGGTCTGCCTGCGACACGTGACCGACCGAACCCCCGTGGCGGTGACCGACCGGGCGACGGTGGACCTGGGCGAGCGGCAGGTGAGGTTCATCGCCACACCACACGTGCCGTTCTGGGAGGCGGGCCTGTGGATCGACGAGGCCACGAGGACCCTGTTCTGCGGCGACCTGTTCACGATGGCCGGTGACCCGCCGGCCGTCACCGACGCCGACATCGTGGGCCCCACCCTGGACTTCGAGGCCCGGATGCGGCACTTCACCGTCTCGGCACACGTCGCGCCGACGCTGCGAATCTTGGCCGAACTCGGACCGCGCGTCCTCGCTCCGATGCACGGCCCCGCGTACACGGGCGACGGACCCGCGGCGCTGACTGCCATGGTCGAGCACTACGAAGCCGCCGCCTCCGCAGGCATGACCTCGATGGTGCCTGACTCACGGCCCGCCGGCCCCCGGTGAGGGGGTACCCGGGACGTGGCTCGCGACTTCGGCGAGGGAGGAACGGCCGCGTGGCTGCGTGAATTGACCGCTGCCGTGGACGCCGACAACTTGACGGCAGGAACAACGTGCGGGGATTCGCGGACGGCGCGCTTACTGACGAGCGCACCACCCATGGTCGCGACGCACGCCGCGTTGGCCCTCGCCGACCTGCAGGCTGAGCCTGCTCGACTGTTGAGACTCTTGCGCTCGGACATCCTGTGCCGTGAGTTCGCCGTGTGCACGGACGGGGTCGCGGTCAACCTCGCGGTAGCTCGCATGACAGTTCCCGGTGGACCTTGGCCGGGAAATTTCGGGCTGGAAGCCGTGGCGTTCACAGCACAGCCGGCGGAGCCGCCGGAATGGTTTCCACCGCCGCCGGACGCGGCGAGCGTGGTGGCGCACCGGCTGTGCTTCGGCACTCCAATCGTGGCGTCACGGGCCTTCACCGACGGGAGTGGCTCGGTTCTCTTCCCGGAGCAGCTTTCCGTGTCGTCCCGCTCGCCCGGGCAGGCGTTCGGGGTGGTGTTCCTGTCGAAGCTCGCCACGTTGTTCACCGCTCAGGTGCTGCCGGTGCTCGACGCCGCCGTGCTGGGATTCGAACCGAGTTCGACGAGAGAGCGGGACGCGGTCCGCGAGGTCGCGTTCGCTGCCCACGAGTGGGGACACCACGTGGGCGGACGGATCGAACAGGGGGTCGCCACACGCCGGCGCCGCCTCGCCGCCGTGCTCAGCGAACTGCATGCGGACCTGGCCGCGCTGACGATGCTGCTCGGCGATGTCACCGACGGGTTGGCAGACCCTGCGGCACGGGTACTGGTTCTCGACAGGGTGGTCCGGGAGGCGTGGTTGCCGCGCCCGGAGGCCCAGGTCGACGCCATCGCCGCTCGTCACCTGCTCCGGTTGCTGGCCGACGGCAGCGCGCTGACCTTCGGCGCCGCCGGGTTGCGGGTCGATCTCGCCGCCGTCCAGGAGGCCACCGCCTCCCACCTCGACCGGGTCGCGGCCGTGTTGACCGAGTGCGGCAGCGGTGATCTCGGGCCAGCGGTGGACTACCTGACTGCGAGCGGTTGGCGCATGGACGGCGCCGCATGCCGGCTTGACCTCGGCGCCAACCTCGGGGCTGCGATGGCCCGGCATACCCCCCGCACGTCGAAGGTCGGCAGCGTGAGCAGTGTGGTCCGCACCGTCGAGCGGTCGGACCCCACGAGCACACCTGCCGGGTTCGATCTCGGCGAGGCGGACCGGCTGTTGACCACCACCCGGTCCGTGCGCCGCCGCCTCGACCGGCGTCGCCCGGTGCCGTTGTCGCTGGTTCTCGATGCGCTGGCGGTCGCGATCCAGGCACCGACGAGCGGCAACCTGCAGGACTGGCGGTGGCTGGTTGTCACCGAACCGGCCATCCGTGCCGACGTCGGCGCGATCTACCGACGGGCCTGCGCGACCATCACGCCACCTGCGTCCGGCCCTGCTGACCGGGAGAAGGAGTCCTCGACGGCGCTGGCCGAGCATCTGGGCGAGGTACCAGTGCTGGTGGTAGCCGGGTACCGACGTCGCCCGTGGCATTCCCGAAGCACGCATCGCGCGCTGGTCGACGCCACCGTCCATGGGTCGGTCTATCCGGCCGTGTGGAGCCTGCAGCTCGCGCTGCGAGCGCGGGGGCTCGCCTCCTGCTTCGTTGCAGCGCACCTGCGGTACGCGGACGAGGTGGCTCGTGCCATCTCGCTACCGGACCACATCGCGCAGGCCGGGCTCGTGGCCGTGGCGTGGCCCGATCACGACCACTTTCGACCTGCCCGGCGCCGGCCGCTGACCGAAGTGGTCCGCGTGGATCGCCGGAACGACGCCGACGAAGCATCGTCAGTGGGAGTCGATGACGGCACGGCACCGCGTGAAGCTGGCAGGCTGTGACCGGGCCCATCAAACGCCCAGTGACCCGACTCGACATGCGACAGGGGGAACACGGCATCGTGCGTGAACAGACGGTCGGCTCCTGGCTCGACTCCCTCGCTTCCGGCGACCCCACCCCCGGTGGGGGGGCGGCGGCGGCCATGAGCCTGGCGGTCGGCGCCGCGCTGGTGGAGATGGTGTGCAACCTGACCATCGGCAAGCCCCGCTACGCCGATCACGAGCCGCTGATGCGCCGAGTCCAGGTCGAGGCGAGCGACCTGCGGGCACGGGCGGTGAAGCTGGCCGAGGCCGACGCGAATGCCTTCGCCGCCGTCGCCGCCGCTTACAGGTTGCCCAAGGACGACATCGCTGACCGGGCTGCCCGCACCGAGGCGATCCAGGCCGCGCTGATCGGGGCGGTCGAGGTACCGCTGAGCACGGCTGCCGCGGCTGCCGCGATCATCGATCTCACCCGACGAGTCGTCGACGGCGCCAACGTCAACGTCCTGTCCGACGTGGCCGTGGCTGCCGCATCCGCGGCGGCCGCGCTGGACGCCGCTGCGATCAACGTCGAGATCAACCTCGCGGCGATGAAGGACGAGGAACGCTGCGACATGCTGCGCGCCGAGCTCGTCGAACACGTCGGGGCGTCGGCCGTGGCCGCCGATGTCGTGGCCACCGTGCGGACCAGGGTCAACGCGTGAGAGTGATCGACGGTCGGGCCATCGCCGCCGACATCACCGTCGGGGTGACCTCGATCGTGACCGAGCTGACCGCGGTCGGCATCAGCCCGACGCTCGCCATGGTGGTGCCCACCGCCGACGAAGCGACGGCCTGGTACGTGCGCTCCATCGAGCGGGCCGCTGCCAGACTGGGCATCGGCTGTCGGGTCGACAGGATCTCCGAGCCCGATGTCGACGCGATCACCGGACACCTCGACAGGTTGTCCGCTGATCCGGCCGTACACGGCATCATCTGCCAGACCCCACTGCCGTACGGGGTGAACCTGGACGTCGTGGGCGCGCACATCGATCCCGCCAAGGACGTCGACGGCGCGAACCCGGTCAGTCTCGGCCGCCTCGCTGCCGGGCTGCCCACGTACCCACCGGCCACCGCAGGGGCTGTCGTGGAGACCCTGCGCCGAGAAGCGGTGCCGTTGGCCGGACGCCGCGTCGTCGTGGTGGGCCGCTCCACCGTCGTCGGCAAGCCCGCCGCCCTGCTCCTGCTCGCCGAGCACGCCACCGTGACGGTCTGCCACTCGAAGACGGCCGACCTCGCGGCCGTGTGCGCGGAAGCCGATGTCCTGGTCGCCGCCGTAGGGCGTCCCCACCTGCTGGGAGCCGCCCACATCAAGCCGGGCGCGGTGGTCATCGACGTCGGCACCAATCCCACCGACGACGGAGGGTTGGCCGGCGACGTTGATCCCCACGGCGCGGCAGCCGCCGCCGCGCTCACCCCTGTCCCGGGTGGCATCGGCCCCGTCACGACGGCGCTCCTGATGGCCCACACGGTCGACGCCGCCGCTCGACGCTGACCTGGGGCGCCACCCGTGCACCGCCCGAGGCATCCGGACGCGACGCAGGCGTTGCCTCGGGAGGTGTACCGGGCGGCGTCGGGGGTGGGGCTGGCCCGGCTGGTCAGCGCTCGACGGGTCTCAGCGGTGGAGGTCGCGTCCGCAGCGCTGCGCGAGATCGAGGAACTGGACGGGCATCTTCGAGCCTTCGTCGAGGTCTGGGCCGAACGGGCCCTGGCCATGGCGGCTGACGTCGATCGGAGGATTGCCGACGGCGAGGCCCTTCCGTTGGCCGGGGTGCCGCTGGCCCTGAAGGCCAGCGAAGGCCTCGACTCGGATCAGGCGCACCGATTGCTGTCCGCCGGATGCGTCCCGCTCGGGACCACGGCGGTCCCAGGTCCGGGAACCGAGTGGAAGACCTGGGGGCTCACCCCCGGGGGACGGACCCGAAACCCCAGGCACCAGGAGCGCACGCCGGGCGGGTCCTCGGCAGGATCAGCAGTCGCCGTGGCCGCCGGGATGACACCGTTGGCCACCGGCAGCGACGGCGCCGGATCGATTCGCATCCCCGCAGCCTGGTGCGGAGTCGTCGGCCTCAAGACCACCACCGGGCTGTTGCCGCCACGAGACCGCGCCGGATTCACCGCCGGCGGCGTTCTCGTCCGCCACCCGCACGATGCCGGGGCCTACCTCGATGCCGTCGCTCCGACGACGGCTGCCGGGCCGACAGCGGCCTCGCGCTCCAGGGGTCCCCGGGTCGCCTGGTCCGCCACCCTCGGCTACGCCGCCCCCGACGAGATGATCCTCGACACCGTCCGGCGGGGCGCAGCCCGACTCTTCGGCGACGACGTCACGGACGTCGATCTGGTCCTCCACGACCCTGCCGAGGCGTGGGCGTCCGCACGAGGCCGCCTGCCCGTTCCCATGGGCGATGCCCGCCAGCGGGCACTCCGTGCCGCCAACGATCGGGCACTGGCCGACCTCTTCGCCGAGGCGGACGTCCTGCTGACCCCGACGACCCCCCACCCACCCCACGGTCACGACGGCCCCGGACAGCGGGTGCATGTGGCGCTCACGTGGGCGTTCAACCTCAGCGGCCACCCGGCGATCACCGTTCCGGTCGGCCACGACCCTGACGGCCTTCCCGTCGGTCTGCAGATGGTCGCCCCGCACGGTCACGACCGGCTTCTCATCGCTCTGGCCGCCGGTCGATCCCCCGGCAGCGGCGAGCCGACTCCGCCGTGACGGCCAGTGCAGCGACCACGCGCCCCGGACAGTGACCGGTCCACCGTGCCGGTCGACGGGCGGCGTGGGCCGGGCCGGACGGTCGGACCTCGTCGTCCCGCCGCGCCCTTACCGAGTCCGAACGCCGGGTTGGCCGGGGGCTGACATGGCGGCGGGAGGCTCGTGTCGTGAGCCCGACCGGGCCACGGGACAGAAGGAGACCACGATGCGACCGTTCACCCAGCGCCCCCTGTCGACGACTGCGGCCGCCGCCCTCGCCGCCGGGCTGCTGAGCGTGGGAGCGCTCGCGGTGCCGGCCGGCGCCGCCGAGACCGCGGACACCGCCGACGCCGGCACCGAGTCGGAGGCCGGGGGGAACGGGGAGCTGCTGCGCCAGCGGGCCGAGCTCGCCTGCGCCCGGATCCCCAACGTCGTGACCCGCACCGAGAACCTGCAGGAGCGCCTCGCCGGGGACGCCTCGACCCGCGGGTCGCTGGCCTGGCTCGAGGAGCGCGCCGAGCAGGCGGAGGACCGCGACCGCACCGAGCTGGCCGAGGCGCTGCGCACCCGCCTGGAGGTCCGGACCGAGCTGGCCGACCTGCTGCCGCTGCGCCTGGAGGCCCTGGTCGACGCCGAGGTCGCATGCGACGAGGCCGGCCTGTGAGGGCACCGGCCGTCGCGCTGGCCGCCGTCGTCCTCGCCGCGACCGTGGGGGGCTGCGGCGTCGCCGAGCGCCGGGAGGCCCGGCAGGCGGACGAGCCCGGAGCCGTCGCCACCGGGACCGCCCCGGCGCCGGAGGACGGCGGGGCGACGGCTGACCCCGGGCCGGCGCAGGAGCCCGAGGAGATCGTCCCGACCGACGGCCTCACCGAGGAGCAGGTCATCGAGATCGAGACCGCCCTCATCGACGCCGAGGCCGTGCTCGCCAGCATCGAAGCCGAGCTGGCCCAGGACGAGTAGCCCCGCAGGAGACGCGTCGGCCGCAGGAAGTGCTCATCGCCAGGTGCAGGAAACGCTGACCACCTACTGCGTAGAACGTTGAGCGTGCTGTCGGCCTACCGCCCCCGCCTCGTCGACGGCTCGCTCGCGCGACTGCTCGCCGCCTTCCCGGCGGTCATGCTGACCGGGTCCCGCGCCGTCGGCAAGACGACGACCGCCGCCCAGGTGGCGGGCACCGTCGTGCGGCTGGACCGGCCGGGCGAGGCGACGGCCTTCGAGGCCGACCCCGACGGTCTCCTGCGTCGCCTGACCGGGCTGTCGGTGCTCGACGAGTGGCAGGACGTCCCGGCCGTCCTCGGGGCCGTCAAGCGGGCGGTGGACGACGACCCGGGGCCGGGGCGCTTCCTGCTCACCGGGAGCGTGAGCGCGCCCCTGGACCGGATGTGGCCGGCGACCGGACGGATCGTCGATCTCGGGATGTGGCCGGTGACCGAGGCCGAACGCCGGCCGGGGTCAACCGGGCCACCGCCGGGCGGTACGAGTCGCTCTTCACCGACCTCTTCGTGTGCGCCGGCTGCCGGCCTCGTCGTCGAGCGGCGTCGCCCGGCTGGCCCGCGCCTCGAAGATCCACCTCGCCGATGCCGCACTGGTCGCCGCGGCCGCGACCGTCACGCTCGACGACCTGCTGCGGGACGGCGACCTGCTGGGACGCGTGCTGGAGACGTTCGTCGTCGCCCAGGTGGCGCCCGTGCTCGACCTGCTCGACCCGCCGGTCGGCCTGTTCCACCTGCGGGACCAGGGTGGCCGCCACGAGGTGGACCTGGTCGTCGAGCGAGGTCGCCGGGTCGGCGCCCTGGAGGTCAAGGCGACCGCCGCACCCACCCGGCGGGACGCCCGCCACCTGCTCTGGCTGCGGGACGAGCTCGGGGAGAGCTTCGGCACGGGGGTCCTGCTCCACACCGGCCCCCGGGCCTTCGAGCTGGACGAGCGGATCGTCGCAGTGCCCGTCTCGACGCTCTGGGCCTGACCGCCGGCCCTGTCAGGCCTCCGGCTCCCCGATCCGGGCGGCCGGGAGGCGGATCGACACGGACAGGCCCCCCTCGGGTGCCCGGCCGGCCGTCGCCCCGCCCCCCATGAGCTCGGCGAGCCGGGCGACCAGCGCCAGGCCCACCCCGCTGCCGACCGGGCGCTCACCGCGGTAGCGCTCGCGCAGCCGGCCCGGCTCGAAGGCCACCGCGAGATCCTCCGGACCGAGCCCCGGTCCGCCGTCCCGGACCTCGACCACGGCGCCGCCCGGTTCCTCCCGGGCGGCCAGGACGACGGCGGGCCGCCGGCCGCCGTCCCCGGCCGGGACGGACTCCAGCACCCGCAGGGCGTTGTCCGCCAGGGCGTCGACCGCCTGGCGCAGCCGCTCCGGGTCGGCCGCCGCCCGGACCGGGCGCCCGGGCAGCTCCGCCACCAGCGGGATACCGGCGGCGGCGGCCCGGACCCGCCAGGCGTCGGCGGCGGCGCGGACGATCGCGGCCGCGTCGAGGTCCGCCACCTCCACGGACACGTCGTCGGCGGCCAGGCGGGCCAGGGCCAGTAGCTCCTCCACCCGCCGCCGCAGCCGGGCCGACTCCTCCACGACGACCCGGCCCGCGTCGCGGACCGCGTCCCCCCTCACCACCCCCTCGGCCAGCGCCTCGCCGTAGCCCGCCACCGCCGTCAGCGGGGTCCGCAGCTCGTGCGAGACCGTGAGCAGGAACCGCCGCTGGCGGTCCTCGCTGGCCGCGAGGGCGTCGGCGAGCCCGTTGAGGGCCCGCGCCACGTCGGCGATCTCCTGGGGGCCCTCCGGCGCGACGCGGACGTCCCGCTCCCCCGCCGACAGCCGCCGGGCGGCGGCGTCCACCCGGGTCAGCGGCCGGGCCAGGGCACGGGCCAGCAGCACCCCGACGAGCGCGGCACCGAGCGCGCCCAGCAGGCCGGCGACGGCGATCCGGCGCCGCGGCGGGGGCGCGGCGTCCACCGCCACCGCCTCCGGCTGGGCGAGCAGGACGACGCGCGAGCCGGCCGGCCGGGCCTCGACGTACCACTCCCGGCGCTCGACGACGTCCGTCCGGGAGACCTCCTCCCCGGCCGCGGCCCTCGTGACGTCACCGGCCCGGAAGGGCGCCGGCAGGCTCGCGACCGCCGCCGGGTCCGCCGGGTCGAGGACCGCCGTGACGATCTCGCGGCGGGCGTAGGCCTGCCGGACGGAGTCCACCCCGAGGCCCGGCGAGGCCCGGCCCGCCGCCCCGCGGGCGATGGCCGCCAGCACCTCCGCGTCGCGGGCCAGCAGGGCGCGCCCGACCTCGTCGCTCGCCTGGCGGACCACCGAGACCAGCAGGGCGCCGGTCAGCACCGTGCTCGCGACGGCAACCGCGACGGTCAGCAGGACCAGGCGCTGCGCGAGGGTGCCGACGCCGGTGGCCACGGCCGCGTCAGCCGGCGGTCGACGGGACTTCCGGGGAGCCGGCCGGCGCAGCCGTCACCTCCAGCCCGTAGCCGACCCCCCGCACTGCCCGGATCGTGACGGCGCCCGCCAGCTTGGCCCGCAACTGGGCGACATGGACGTCCACCGTGCGGGTGACCAGGCCGGGTGGATAGCCCCACACCTCGGCCAGCAGCGAGTCCCGGGGGCACACCCGCCCCTCGCGCCGGGCGAGGTGCAGCAGCAGGTCGAACTCGGTGGTCGTCAACTGCACGGGCCGCCCGGCGACCGACACCCGGCGGGCCTCCGGGTCCACGACGAGCGCGCCGACGGTCACCGGCGGGGTCCCGGCGGGCTCGGCACCGCCGTCCGCACCGGCAGTCCGGCGCAGCACCGCTCGCACCCGGGCCAGGAGCTCGCGCGGGCTGAACGGCTTGGTCACGTAGTCGTCGGCACCCAGCTCCAGGCCGAGCACCCGGTCGACCTCGTCGTCGCGTGCCGTGACGAACACCACGGGCGTCCGGTCACCGTCGCTCCGCAGGCGGCGCAGGACCTCGACCCCGTCCAGGCCGGGGAGCCCGACGTCGAGCAGGACGACGTCCGGCCGGAAGGCCGCGACCTCGCCCGGGACGCCGCCGCCGTCGGCCCGGACCCGCACCTCGAACCCGCCGTCCACCAGGTAGGTCCGCAGCAGGTCGGCGATCGCGCGCTCGTCCTCGACGACCAGGACGCGCCCCATGCTCACGACGCCCGAGCCTACGCGCGGCGGGGGGCGCGCCCCCTGAGGATCGTCAGGTTTCGCCCCCTTCCTCCCGCCTGTCCCGCCGTCCGACCCACCCGGGCGAGCGGCGCGCCCCGGTCGACGCCTCACCGCCCCGGCCGCCAGGATGAGGCCCATGCCGACCGCCACGCCCATGCCCCCCTCCCCCCTGTCGGTGGACACGGACGTGCTGGCCGCCGTCGCGGCGGGTGCGCACCACGACCCTCACGCGGTGCTCGGGGCGCACCGCCACCCCGACGACCACCCGGCGGGCGCCGGCGTCACTGTCCGGGCCCTGCGTCCCTTCGCGGTCTCGGTGACGGTCGTCGCCGAGGGGGACCTCGAGGTCCCGATGCAGCACGAGCACGACGGTGTCTGGGTGGCCGTGCTCGACGTGCCGGACGTCGTCGACTACCGGCTCCGGGTCGTCTACGACGGTCACGACGGGCTCCGCACCGACACCCACGACGACCCGTACCGCTACCTTCCGCAGCTCGGCGAGGTCGACCTCCACCTGATCGCGGAGGGGCGCCACGAGCAGCTGTGGGAGGTCCTGGGGGCGCGCGTGCGGCGCTTCGAGGGCCCGCTGGGCGCCACCGAGGGCACCGGGTTCTCGGTCTGGGCCCCCAACGCCCTGGCCGTTCGCGTGGTGTCGGACGCCAACGGCTGGGACGGCCGGGCGCACGCGATGCGCTCGCTGGGAGCCTCCGGCGTGTGGGAGCTGTTCGTGCCGGGCATCGGCGCCGGCACCCGCTACAAGTTCGAGATCCTCGGCAAGGACGGCCGGTGGCGGCAGAAGGCCGACCCAATGGCCTTCGCCACGGAGGTGCCACCGCTCACCGCGTCGGTCGTCACCGAGTCTCGCTACGTCTGGGGCGACGACGCGTGGGTCGCCGCCCGCGCCGCCCGCGACGTCCACAACTCCCCCATGAGTGTCTACGAGGTCCACCTGGGGTCGTGGCGGCAGGGGCTCAGCTACCGCCAGCTCGCCGAAGAACTGGTCGAGTACGTCACGAACCTCGGCTTCACGCACGTCGAGTTCATGCCGGTCGCCGAGCACCCCTTCAGCGGGTCGTGGGGCTACCAGGTGACCGGCTACTTCGCGCCGACGTCCCGGTTCGGCTCGCCCGACGACTTCCGCCACCTCGTCGACCGGCTCCACCAGGCCGGCGTCGGCGTGCTCGTCGACTGGGTGCCCGCCCACTTCCCGAAGGACGACTGGGCGCTGGCCCGCTTCGACGGCGAGCCGCTGTACGAGCACGCCGACCCGCGCCGGGCGGAGCACCCGGACTGGGGGACGCTGGTGTTCGACTACGGCCGCCGGGAGGTCCGGAACTTCCTCGTCGCCAACGCCCTGTACTGGCTCGAGGAGTTCCACGTCGACGGGCTGCGGGTGGACGCCGTCGCGTCGATGCTCTACCTCGACTACTCGCGCGAGGACGGGCAGTGGACGCCCAACGAGCACGGCGGCCGCGAGGACCTCGCCGCCATCGGGTTCCTGCAGGAGGTCAACGCCACGGCCTACCGGCGCGTCCCCGGGGTCGTCATGATCGCCGAGGAGTCGACTGCGTGGCCGGGCGTCACGCGCCCGACCCACGTGGGGGGCCTGGGCTTCGGCCTCAAGTGGAACATGGGGTGGATGCACGACTCGCTGGACTACGTGTCCAAGGAGCCGGTGTACCGGCAGTACCACCACCACGAGATGACGTTCTCGCTGATGTACGCCTTCAGCGAGAATTTCGTCCTGCCGCTGAGCCATGACGAGGTGGTCCACGGCAAGGGGTCCCTGCTGCGCAAGATGCCGGGCGACCGCTGGCAGCAGCTGGCCACGCTGCGGGCCTATCTCACCTACATGTGGGCGCACCCGGGCAAGCAGCTGCTGTTCATGGGGGCCGAGCTGGGCCAGGAGCCCGAGTGGTCGGAGTCCCGGTCGCTGGACTGGTGGCTGCTTGAGACGCCGTGGCACCGCGGCGTGCACGACCTGGTCCGCGACCTCAACGCGGTGTACCGGGACCAGCCGGCGATGTGGCGGGACGACTTCAGCCCCGCGGGGTTCGAGTGGATCGACGCCGACGACCACGCGCACAACGTCTTCGCCTGGCTGCGCAAGGCCCCGGGGGCACCGACCGTCGTCTGCGTCGTCAACTTCGCCGGTGTCCCGCACCTGTCTCACCAGGTGGGGCTGCCGCACGGCGGCACCTGGCGCGAGGTGCTCAACACCGACGCCGACCTCTACGGGGGATCCGGGGTCGGCAACCTCGGCTCGGTGACGGCCGAGGACGTGCCCCGGCACGGCCGGTCCCACTCGGCGCGCCTGGCCGTGCCACCGCTCGGCGCGGTCCTGCTGGTGGGTGAACTCCCGGCACCGGCCGTCGAGGCGGCGGCCGCGCCGTCGACCCCGGCACCCGGCCGCTTCGCCGGCACCGGCAGGACGAGCGACACGCTGCTCCAGGTGCCCGAACCGCCGCGCCCCGAGACGGAGCGCCGCCCGCCCGGCGGACTGTGATGCGGTCCGTCACTGACCCTCGTTCGCGTTGATCACGCGTCCCGGCTCGGGTGGGGGCTCGCCCCGTCGGGCCTCGCCTGTCTAGAACAGGGCGTTGGCGAGGTCCCGGCGCGCCTTGACGACGCGCGGGTCCTCATTCCCGACGATCTCGAAGAAGTCGAGCAGACGGGTGCGCACCCGGGCCAGGTCGTCGCCGGCGGTCACCCGGACCAAGCCGACCAACCGGGCGAAGGCGTCCGCCACGTGGCCCGCGAAGAGGTCGAGGTCGGCCACCGCGAGGTGGGCCTCGACCGCCCGGGGGTCGGTGGCGGCCGCCTGCCGGGCGCCCTCCTGGACCGCTTGCGGGATGGCCCGCACCCGCTGGAGCAGCTGGACGTTGGCCAGCCCCGCCCGGGCCTCGGCGTCTGCCGGGTTCTCGGCCAGGGCCTGCTGGTAGGCCTCGACGGCCCCGTCGATGTCGTCCCGGGTGATCGCGTCGTAGGCCTTCTGGTGCAGCGGCGGCAGCGCGGGCTCGGCGGCCGGCGCGGGCTCCTCGTCGGTGCCGACCCGGCCGCTCACGCCGTTGGCGGCGCCGACCTGGAGCACCTGCTCGACGAACTGGCGGACCTGCTGCTCGGGAAGTGCCCCCGTGAAGGCGAGCTGCGGCACCGCCTGGCCCTTGAGCAGCGTGACGACCATGGGGATGGACTGGGCGCGGAAGGCCTGCGCGAGCCCGGGGTTGGCGTCGACATCGACCTTGGCGAGGACGAACCGTCCGCCGTACTCGGCCGCGAGCTTCTCCAGCACCGGGGACAGCTGCTTGCATGGGCCGCACCACGCGGCCCACAGGTCGACGACCACGGGCACCGTGAGGGACAGCTCGAGAGCCTCCTGGAAGTCCGCGTCGGTGACCTCGCGGACGACACCGCCCCCGACCGACGCGGCCGGGTCGGCGGGACCGCCGCCGGTCGCGCCCGCGGGGCGGGCCGTCGCCCCCGCGGGACGGGCGAGCGCCGACAGGTCGACGGCGCCCCGGACATCGAGGCGGGGTCCGGGCTGCTGGGTCATGGTGTCCTTCCTCGAGGAGCGAGGTCCGCGGCGACCGGGTGACGACGTCAGGTCGCCGTCACCGACGTGATGCCGTCAGCGGCGGCGAGCGGTCCGATGTTCCCACGCTCCTCGGGCACCGCGAACACGAGCGCGACCGTCGAGACCACCTGAACCTGGCGCGCCGCCGGCGCCCCCGCGACGGCCGCCACGTCCTCCGGCAGGCGAACGGAGTCGCCGCCCGGGGCCGCCGTCACCGTCACCGTCGTCGTCACGGCGGCCGCCACCAGTGCACCGCCGTCGGCGTCGACGAGGGCGAGCACCGCCGGCGCCCCGGGTGCCGGTTCCGGCACGTGCTCGACCGCCGCGGTGGCCGACCGGGTGTCGACGAGCGCGGCCACCCTGGCCTGCACGGCATCCGACACCGGGTCCGCAGCGAACTCCGGGGCGTGCTCGCTGGCGTCACCGCGGGCGAGGACGTCGCCGAAGCGCACCGGGAGGTCGGCCGTGACATCGGCCAGAGCCCGCGGGCCCGAGGCGACGGGAACGGCGCCCTCCGCCGCGGCCGGCCACGGGGGCGGCGGGCGCTCGGCGAGCCGCGGCAGGGCCGCCCACAACCGGTACGGCTCCCGGGGGCCGGCCGAGACGAGGACCGCCACCATCGCCGCGGCCGGCACCTCGACGGCGAAGGACCGCGGCCACCGCGTCGTCCGCGGGACCAGCAGGGGCCAGCTTCGCACCCTTGGGCCTGCCTCGCCGACGGCGGCCGCCAGGTCCGCCGTCGAGCGGGACGCCGGGCCGGGGGCGCCCACGGCGGCGTGCCAGGCGAGCGCCGGACCCGTGAGGCGACGATCGCCCTCGCCGGCGTCGACGGCGGCGGCCACGTCCGCCAGCACTCGGGCCGCCTGGGTCGGGGTGACGGCCACGGCCGACCCGGCCGCCGCCGCGTCGGGATCCGGGAGCGGGGCGGCGGCGCAGCCGGCGAGGGCGAGGGTCCCGGCGACCACCCACGTCCCCGTGACGCAGCGGGCGAGGCCACGGTCCCCGGGGGCGGGACGAGCGCTGCGCGCCGCTGCGACCCGCCCCCGGGCCCGGCGCCGTCGGTCGAGACGGTTGCGCCGGACCAGGCCCGGGACGCCCCAGAGGGTGAGCAGCGTCCCGCCGAGGACCAGCGGCCACGCGACGGGGTGCCCGACGGCGCGCTGCCAGGCGAGGCGCACAGTCGCGGCGTCCGCCACGACCACGAGGGCGGTGTCCGGGGGCAGCGACGCCACGGTGAAGGTGACCGACCCGTCGCCGTCAGCCAGATCGATCCAGACGTCCGACTCGTGCGGCGGCGGCACGGCCTCCGCCCCGGCGCGCGGCCGAACGTCCGGCCGGCCGTCGGTGGTGAGCCCCGCGACCCGCGCGGCGGGCGCGTCGCCGACCCATGCCTCGGCGTCCACCTGTCGGGCGGTGCCCACGAACAGCGGCCCCGGGCCGCGCGCCTCGACCGTCAGCGGTCCGCCGGTCAGCGCCGCGACACCCGGGTCGGTGACGAGCAGGCCGTCCACGGACACCTCGCCGCCGACCTCGTCCGCCGGCGCCAGGACGGTGAGGAGCGCGACACCGGCGAGCGCGCTCCCGAGCCCGAGTGCCGCGAGCGCGGTGAAGAACGCCTTGGGCAGCACGAGGCGACGATAGGAAGTCCTCACCCCGACACCGTGGAACCGGGGCCGGGGCGCGCGCGTCCGATCATCGACCCGGACCCCGCGGGACGGACACCGGCCCGCAGCAGAGGAGGAGCCATGACCAGCGACCCCGACGGTTCCCGCCCCTCCTCGCGGGCCGCCGCGAACCCGGGCGGTGGCCCGCAGCCGGGGTGGCGCGGCCGGAGGCGGCGCCGCACGGCGATCGTCGCGGGGACCGGCGTGGCGGCGCTCGCCGCCGCCGGCGCGGTGGCCGTGGGCGTCGGGACGCCCCGTGCGGCCGCCGCCGAGCTCACCCCCTTCGAGAGCTGCGAGTCCCTCACCGACTGGTACGCGGAGCAGGCCCGCGAGCGGGTCGGAGCGTGGGGACTCGACGGTGTCCCGCAGGTCGACCTGTCGGTCGTGGCGGAGGGTGGTCCGGTGCGCCGGCAGGCGCCCGGGACGGGGGCGGAGCGGGCCGCCGCCGCCCCGGACGGGGCGCCGGGCGAGGCCGCGGCGGTGGGCGAGGCCGACGCGGCGGGCGAGGCCGCCGGGGCGGACCCCGGGCTCGACGCCGTCGGCACCTCGGAGTCCGGGACCAACGTGCAGGAGGCGGGGGTCGACGAGCCCGCCCGCCTCAAGACGGACGGCGAGCACGTGCTGACCGTCAGCGGCGGGGAACTCATCGTCGTGCGGGTCACGGGCCCGGGGCCGACGGTGGTGGGCCGGGTCGCGCTGGCCCCCGGGGACGCGGACGCGCCGCCCGGCGGGGGCGCCCTCGCGGTCGACCCGGTGAGCGAGCTGCTGCTCGCCGGCGACCGGGTGGTCGTCCTCGGACAGGGCTGGTCCGGGGGCGTGGTCCCGGGGGTGCCGCTGCCGGTGCCGATCGAACCCGGGATCGGGGACTCGACGACCGCCGGCAGCGCCGCCGCCGACACGTCGTACCCGGCGCCCATCGGGTCCCCGACCACGACCGTCACCGTGGTGGACGTGTCCGATCCCGGGAACCCGGCGGTCGTGGCCCGCGACGAGGTGGAGGGCGGGTACCTGTCGGCCCGGGCGACCGGGGCCGGCGAGGACGCCACGGTCCGCCTGGTGCTGGCCAGCACCCCCGTGCTCCCCCTGCTGACCCCGGGGGCGGTCCCGCGACCCGGCGGTGATCCGCTGGACGAGGCCGGGGCCGCGGCCCACAACCGTGAGGTCGTCGCGGGCCTCCCGGCCGAGCAGTGGCTGCCCCGCCGCATCGTCGACTCCGAGCCGGGCGACCCGGTGGTGGCGTGCGACCAGGTGTCGCACCCGGCCGAGGGAGCCGGGATCGGCACGGTGACCGTGCTGACCCTCGACCCGGCCGTGGCACCGGGCGCCGGCCCCGAGGCCCTCGTCGTGGACGCGGACGCGGTCACCGCCGACGGCGAGAACGTCTACGCCTCGGCCGACCGCCTCTACGTCGCGACGACCGCCGGCGGGTGGTGGTCGCCCCGCGGCGGGGAGACCCGGACGGAGCTGCACGGCTTCGCGGTCTCCGACGCCGGGACCACGTCGTACCTCGGCTCGGGCGCGGTCCCCGGGTGGCTGCTGGGCCGGTGGGCCCTGAGCGCCCGCGACGGCCACCTCCGGGTGGCGACGACGACGGACCCCGCGCCCGACGGGGCCGGGACCGCGATGCAGTCGAGCGTTCATGTCCTGGCCGAGACGGGCGACGGCCTCCGGCAGGTGGGTCGGGTCGACGGCCTCGGGCCCGGGGAGTCGATCCGCGCCGTCCGCTGGTTCGGCGACCTCGCCGTCGTCGTGACCTTCCGGCAGACCGACCCGCTCTACACGGTCGACCTGTCCGACCCCGCCGCTCCGGCGGTGACCGGTGAGCTGAAGGTGACCGGGTACTCGGCGTACCTGCACCCGGTGGGGGGTGAGCGCCTGCTCGGGATCGGCCAGGAGGCGACCCTCGAGGGCGTCCAGCTGGGGACCAAGGCCGAGACGTACGACCTGTCGGACCTCGCGGCCCCGGCGGCCGTGGACTCCCTCGTGTGGCCGCAGTCCGCCTCGCCCGTCGAGTGGGACAGTCGCCAGTTCAGCTACCTGCCGGAGCGGTCCGTGGCGCTGTTCGGCATCGACGGCATGGGCCCGGTCGAGCCGACCACCCGGACCCCGGGTGCCGAGCCCGGCACCGCACGGCCCGCCCCGCCCACCGGGCCCGGGCTGGTGTCCGTGGCGGTCGGGAACGACGGGACGCTCGCCGAGGCCGGCCGGTGGACGGCCGGGGACTCCGCGTCCACCGTCGACGGCTTCGTGCCATGGGTGGGCGTCACCGGGCACGTCGTCGCCGGGGACACCGTGGCGGTGACGACGGAGGAGTTCGGGGCCGACGGCGGACCCAGGACGCGGCTGGTCCTGCTGGCCGTCGACGGGCTGCGGGAGGAGGGGGCGGTCGACCTCCGAGGCGAGGCCGGATAGGCCGGTCGCGACCCCGTCGTCATCGTCATCGTCACAGGCCCGTCTCGTCCTCGGCCGCCAGGCGGGCGGCGACCGTCTCGACCAGGGCGGCGAGGCCGCGGCCGGACGCCCCTGCGGCCGCGAGGTCGGCGGCCGTCACGGGCTCGGGGCCTCCGGGCCGGTGACCCAGCCGCAGCGCCTCCCCGAGGTGGACCAGGACGTCGGTGACGCGCCCGCGGGTGGCGGCGCGCCGGGCCGCGGCCAGCGCGCGAGCGAGGGCGGGATCCGCCCGTCGGACGCGGGACCCGGCGGAGGTCGTGTCGAGCACGGCGAGCAGCTCCGCGACGTCGCCGGCGACCGCGGTCACCACGACGACGGGTGGCGCACCGGCGACGCCACCGAGGGAGGCCCGCCACTGCGCGGCGGCGGCGGCGGCGTCCGGGCGGTCGCCCTTCGTGACGCAGACGACATCGGCGAGCTCGGCGATGCCGGCCTTGAGGGCCTGCACCTCGTCGCCGAGCCCGGGCGGGACCGCCAGGACCGTGACGTCGGCGATGCCGGCGACGGCGACGTCGGCCTGCCCGGCGCCCACCGTCTCGACGATCACCTCGTCGGCGCCGAGGGCGGCGGCCACCCGCAGGGCCCAGGGGACCGCAGCCGCCACCCCGCCGCCGGCGCCCCGGGCGGCGAGCGACCGGACGACGACACCCGAGTCACCCGCGGCCGCCATCCGGACCCGGTCGCCGAGCAGCGCGCCGCCGGTCACGGGGCTCGTCGGGTCGACCGCGAGCACCCACACCCGCCCGCCCCGCTCCCGCAGGGCAACCAGCAGCGCCCCGGCCAGGGTCGACTTCCCCGCCCCCGGCGGACCGGTGAGACCGATGACCCGGGCGGGCCGACCCGGGGTCCCTGCGAGAACGGCGGCGAGGGCCGCGGCGGCCTCGCCGCCGGGGTCCGTCCCCGCTCGCTCGGTCAGCGAGAGCAGCCGGCCGATGGCGCGGCGGTCGCCGGTCCGGGCAGCGACGAGCAGCTCGGCCGCATCCATCGAGCCGGAGGCTATCCCCGGTCGGCGACCGCGCACGAAGCCGGGCCGTAAGCTCGACGTGTGACAGTCGGCGCCGACAGGTCTCCGGCGGTGCGCAGCGTCCGGGTGGACCACGTGGGCGTCGCCGTCCGCGACCCCGAGGCGGTGGCGGCCCTGCTGTGCGACCTGTTCGGACTCGAGGTCGAGCATCGGGAGAGCAACGAGGAGCAGGGCGTCGTCGAGGTCGTCCTCCGGGTGCCCGGGGCGCCACCGGACACCACGGGCGTCCAGCTGGTGGCGCCGCTGTGGCAGGGCTCGCCGGTGGGGCGCTTCCTCGACCGGCGCGGCCCGGGCCTGCACCACCTCGCCCTCACGGTGGCCGACGTCGACGTCGCCGTCTCCGAGCTTCATCGCCGGGGGGTGCGGGTGCTCACCGACGGACCTCGGCCGGGGACGGCCGGCTCGAGGATCACGTTCATCCACCCCCAGGACGCCGGTGGCGTGCTCGTCGAGCTCGTCGAGCCCGACCCTGGTGGGCGGCCGACACGGAACCGCCCGGACGACCCGCGGGCGGGGTCACCCGCCTCGGCCGAGGGATTCCCATCCGTCCCGGGATGACTAGGCTGCTGCGCATCCCCGCACCCGGCGCCACCGACCACCGTCCGGGAACACTGTCGAAGGAGTGCCCGTGAGCAGCGACATCCGGCCCAGCCAGTTCCACGTAGCGATGCGGGGTTACGACCGGAGCGAGGTGGACGCCCGGATCTCGCAACTCGAGAAGGCGCTGAAGGACGCGCGGGCCCGGGTGGAGGACCTCGACGCCCGGTCGATGAAGCTCGCGGGTGAGCTCGCGGAGTCCCACCGCCAGCTGCGCGAGAGCGACCGGCCGACCTACGCCGGCGCCGGGTCCCGGATCGAGCAGCTGCTCCGCCTCGCCGAGGAACAGGCGTCGGAGATGGTGGCCTCCGCGCAGGCCGATGCCGAGGAGGTCCGCGCCCAGGCCCGTCTGGAGGTCACGGAGCTGCGGGCGGCGTCGGAGGCCGCGGTGGCCGAGATGCGGGCGAGCGCCCAGCGGGAGTCGAACGAGGTCCGCGAGCGGGCCCAGAACGAGTCCGAGCAGCTCAACGCCGAGACCGCTCGCAAGATCGAGGACATGGTGGCGACGGCCGAGCGCTCGGCCGCCAACATGGTGTCGGCCGCCGAGCAGGAGGCCTCCGAGAAGCGCGCCGGCGTCGAGCGCGCGGCGGCCCGGCTGCGGGCCACCGCCGAGCGCGAGGCCACCGAGGCGCGGCTGCTCGGCAAGCGGGAGGCCGAGGAGACCCGGACGTCGGCCAAGCGGGAGTCCGACGAGATGCGCGCCGCCGCCGAGGTCCTCCTCGAGCGCACCCGCGAGGACGTCGAGAAGCAGCGGTCGGACCTCGAGATGGAGTTGGCCTCCCGTCGCGAGGAGGCCGAGCGCGAGATCGCGGCCCGCCACGAGGGGGCGGTGAGCCAGGCGCAGACCCTGGTCGGCGAGGCCGAGAGCCGCGCCGCCACGGCGGAGGCCCGGGCGGCCAAGGCGCTGGAGACCGCCGAGGCGATCCGCCGCAACGCCGACGAGCAGGCGAAGTCGCTGCTGGGCAACGCACGGCGCAACGCCGACGAGATCCTGGCCCAGGCCCGCCTGCACGCCGAGCGGGTCCTCACCGAGGCCCGCGCCGAGGCCGAGCGGGTCCGGGCCACGACACAGCGCGAGGTCGACGAGCTGACGAAGCAGCGCGAGAGCGCCATGACCCACATCAACCAGCTGCGTCAGCTGCTGGGTGCGTCGGCGCTGCCCGGACTCGGTGCCGGGAGCGAGGCCGACGCCGGTCCGGCCGCGGCAGGCGGGGCTCCCGCGGCTCCCGCGGCCGCCGCGGCCGTCGCGGCGGCCGAAGCCGACGTGGCGCCGGCACCGGCGGTCGGGGCACGCCCCACCCGGGACGGCGGGCGTCCTCCGCAGGGACCGGGGCGGCGATCCGCCCCGGTCACGGTGGACGCGACGGACGCCCGCGTCGCGGAGTCCGAGGCCACTCGCTAGGCGCCGGAGGTGCCGGCGACGGCAGAGGACCAGCTGGCACTGCCGGGACTGCCCGATCGGCCCGAGCCACCGGGTCCCGGGTCGGGGTCGGGGTCGGGGTCGGGGTACGCTCCCGCTCGGCGCCCGGGCCTGCGGGTGGATGCGTTCCGGATCGGCTTCGTCGGTGCCCTCGGGGTCTTCGCGGCCATCTTCCTCGTCCAGGCGGTGGTGTCGGCGGGGCAGGTCGTCACGCTGGTCTTCGCGGCGCTCTTCCTCGCCCTGGGCCTCGACCCCCTGGTGGTGCGCCTGGAGCGGTGGGGCCTCAACCGGGGCGCTGCCGTGGCCGTGGTGTTCGCCCTCCTGGTCGTCGCCGCGACCGCGTTCCTGTGGACGATCGTCCCGGTGGTCATCGAGCAGGCGACGTCGTTCGGGGCGTCGGTGCCCCGCTACGTCCGCCGGGTCGAGGAGCTGGAACAGGTCCAGGAGCTGGACCGGCAGTACGGGCTCTTCGAGCGGGTGAACACGGAGCTGGAACAGCGGCTCACGAGCGGCGAGACGGTGCAGGCGATCTTCGGCGGCGTCCTGGGCGCCGGGCGGGCCGTCGCGACCGGGATCTTCAGCGTCGTCACCGTCCTCATCCTCACGCTGTACTTCCTCGTCTCGCTGCGTCCCATGACACACGGGCTGTACCGGCTGGTCCCGGCGTCGCGGCGGGAGCGGTTCGAGTCGATCGCGACCGAGGCCCAGCGCCGGGTCGGCGGCTACGTCATCGGCCAGCTGGCCATCGCGTCCCTCAACGGAGCCCTGTCGTTCATCGTCATGCTGATCCTCGGGGTGGAGTACGCCGTCGCGCTCGCCTTCGCCGTGGCGGTGCTGGGTCTCATCCCCCTGGTGGGAGCCACCCTGGGGGCGATCCTCGTGGCGCTGGTGACCCTGGTCTCGTCGTTCGGGTCGGCGCCGCCGGACGCGGGCTGGTGGACCGTCCTCGGCGACACGATCGTCCTGGTCATCTGGTTCGTCGTGTACCAGCAGGTCGAGAACTACGCGATCGCGCCGCGGATCTTCGCGCGGTCGCTCGCCGTGCCCGGCACGGTCGTCGTCGTGGCGGCCCTCGTCGGGGGGTCGCTGCTGGGGCTGCTGGGCGCGCTCGTCGCGGTCCCGGTGGCCGCGGTGATCCTGCTCGTCCTGCACGAGGTGGTCATGCCTATCCAGGAGGAGCGCTGAGCCTGGGCCGGCCTCGGCGCGTCAGCGCCGGCGAGCACGGTAACCCCAGCAGGCGGTGTGCCAGTGCCTCCGGGCGTCGGAAGCCTCCCCGCCCAGCAGCGGCGCTTCGGCCGGCCAGGCGACGACGTGCGGAGTGGCCGGACGGATCTCCTGGGAGCACCCCGGGCAGCGATAGGTCTTCGTCGATGCCGACCCGGTGAGGCGGCGGACCATCCAGTCCCCGTCGGGTTGGTGCTCCACCGCGTCCATCCGCAGCGGAGGAGGGGACCCGCCGGCGGCGCGCCGCCGGCGGCCGCGGGACCGAGCCATGCCGCCCAGTATCGCCGGGCCGGCGCCCGTCGCGAACGGATCGCCACCCGCCTGACGTCACGGGACCTCGCCGCCGACGTCCCCTCCCCCGGGTCGTTGCACAGTGCACCTTGCACGCTGCAACGACCCAGGGACGAGGCAGCCCTCCGCCGGCGGCTCCTGGATCAGCCGACGGCTCCCGGATCAGCCGACGGCTCCCGGATCCGCCGGCGGCTCCCCGAGTCGGCCGGCGGCGTGGCACCGACCTTCCGGGTGGTCGTCCGGCCGGATGGCGCCGCCGTACTAGGCTCGCCGCCCGTGCGGATCGTCGTCGCTCGCTGCTCGGTGGTCTACCGGGGCCGCCTGGACGCCCGACTCGCTGAGGCCCGTCGTCTGCTCGTGGTCAAGGCGGACGGGTCCGTGCTGGTCCACGCCGACGGGGGGTCCTACAAGCCGCTCAACTGGATGTCCCCGCCCTGCCGGATCCGGGTGGCCGCCGCCGGTCCCGACGATCCCCCGGGGGCGAGCGCCCGCTGGACGGTCTCGTCGACCCGTGGTGACGACGTGCTCGAGATCACCCTGTTCGAGGTCGAACACGACGTCGAGGTCGACCTCGGGATGGATCCTGGGCTGGTCAAGGACGGCGTCGAGGCTCACCTCCAGGAGCTGCTCGCCGCCCACCCCACGGCGGTCGGCCATGGGCTGGGCCTGGTGCGCCGGGAGTTCCCGACCGCGATCGGGCCGGTCGACCTCCTGCTGCGGGACAGCGGGGGCGGGCACGTCGCGGTCGAGGTCAAACGCCGCGGCGACATCGACGGGGTCGAGCAGCTCACCCGCTACCTGGACCTGCTCAACCGGGACGCCCTGCTGACGCCGGTCCGCGGGGTGCTGGCCGCCCAGGAGATCCGTCCCCAGGCCCGGACCCTGGCCACCGACCGCGGCATCGGATGCGTCGTCGTCGACTACGCCGCCCTCTCCGGCCGCGACGACCCCACCGACCGGCTGTTCTGAGGCCGAGGCCGTCAGCCGGAGGCGAGGACGGCGCGCGCGATCGCCGCGTCGGCCGGCCACACCAGGACGCGCGGGCCCTCGGTGGTGGGAGCGAGGGTGGCCCGGATGTCGTGGTCGAGCAGACGCCGCCGGAGCATCTCGGCCTCGACGAACGTGGCGGGGGCCGCGACCGTCTCCAGCAGCCCGTAGTCCGTGGGGACGCCCGGGCGCGAGCGGCGCTCGACGAGGGACGACCCGCGGCTGAACGTCCAGCGCAGCAGCAGGGCGAGCGCCGCCACCGCCACCAGGGCGACCAGCGGCCCGAAGGCGAAGGAGTAGTTGCCCCAGCTCGGCACGCGGTCAGTGTGCTCCGGCCGACGCCCTGGTGGAACGGAGGCGCTCGACGACGGCGTCGGCGCACGACGCCATCTCAGCCTCGAAGACGTGATCCGGGTCCAGCGTGAGGTAGTCGCGGTCGTACTCACCCCCGATCTCCACCATGACGAGACCGAGCAGGCGCACCCAACCCCGCCCGAACATCTCCCCCAGCGGTGCGGGCAGGGCCGAGAAGAGCGAGCCGTCGCCGCTCGGCAGCGGCCCGTCGAGGGCGCGGGCGAACAGGCTCACGAACACCCTCCCGAACCGCTCCCCCGCCTCGTGGGCCAGGTGGCACTCGGCGGTGAACTGCTCGTGGTGGCTGAACATCAGGCGGAACTCGTGCGGGTGGGCGACCGACCAGCGACGGAACGCCCGGCTCGCGGCCATGAGGTCCGCCCCCGCCGTCTCGGCCGCGGACAGGCCGGGCACCGCCGAGGGCACCGAGGAGCGGAGCTCGCCCGCGAGCTCGTCGAAGAACGAGGCGGTGAGCCGGTCGACCAGTGCGGCGTGGCCGTCCACGTAGCGGTACAGCGCGGACGCCGTCATGCCCATCCGCCGGCCGACCTCGCGCAGCGTCAACAGCTCGGGCCCGCCGGTCACCAGCAGATCCCGGGCCGTGGCCAGGATCTCGGCCTCCGTAGCGGCCCGGACCCGCTCCCGGCGGCTGGGAGGCACGCCTCCGGGCCCCGCCTCGGGCGAACTGTTGACAGCGTTCACGTTCGCCATCATAGTTCACGCGTCATCGAGAACGACGTTCACTCCCGTGAGTGACCGACTCGGAGGTTGCCCATGTTGACCCATCTCGCCCATGTCATCCACCGTCGGCGGGCCGTCGTCCTCGCCCTCTCCGCCGTCGTCCTCGGACTGGCGGCCTACAGCGCGTTCGCCCTCGGCGGCGGACTGTTCGGCAAGGCCGTCGACGGCGGGTTCGACGACCCGCGATCGGAGTCCTCGATCGCCGTCGACTCGGCCGTCGAGGAGTTCGGCCGGACCGATGTCGACGTCGTCGTCGCCTACACCAGCCCGGGCGCCACGGTGGCCGATCCGGAGTTCGCCGCCGCCGTGTCGGCCACGCTGGCCCGGGTCGCCGCCAACCCCGTCGTCGACGACGTCGTCGACCCGCTCGCCGCGGCCGACCCCGCGGCCACCGGGCTGGTGTCCCCGGACGGCTCGACGGTCCTCGCCCTTGTCCGGATCTCGGGCGAGGACGCGGCCGAGCGATCGGCGACCTACGCCGCGGAGGTGGCCGACGACCTTGTCGCACCGAGCCCCGTCGAGACCCTGCGCGGCGGGCTCGCCGCGGTGAACGACGACATCAGCTCCCAGGTGAGCGCCGACCTGCTGCTCGCCGAGAGCGTCATGGTGCCGATCGTCCTGGTGCTGCTCGTCGTCTTCCTGGGCGGCGTCGTCGCCGGCTCCCTCCCCCTCGCCATCAGTGGCTTCGCCATCGTCGGTGCCTTCGGCGCGGTCTCCCTGGTCGGCGAACTCACCGACGTCAGCATCTTCAGCGTCAACGTCATCACCGCCCTCGGCCTGGGCCTGGCGATCGACTACGGGCTGTTCGTCGTAGCCCGGTTCCGTGAGGAGCTGACCCCCGGCCGCGACGTCGGCGACGCGCTGGCGACGACCATGGCGACAGCAGGCCGGACGGTCCTGGTCTCCGGCCTCACCGTGGCCGTCTCGCTGGCGGCGATGCTGTTCTTCCCCTTCATGTTCGTCCGCTCCCTGGGGACGGGCGCGATCTTCTCCGTCATGCTGGCGATGGCGGCCGCCCTCACGGTGCTCCCGGCGCTGCTGAGCCTGCTCGGACGCCGCGTCGACGCCCTTGGCCTGCCGTTCCGCCGCCACGTCCGGGCAGGCCGCGACGCCACGTCCGGCCCATGGGCGCGCCTGGCCCGCGTCGTCATGCGCCGCCCGCTCGTCGTGATCGTGGCCGTGGTCGCGCTCCTCGCCGTCCTCACCGCCCCGATCGCCGGCCTGCGCCTCGGCGGCGTCGACGAGCGCGTGCTGCCCGAGCGTGCCGAGAGCCGCCAGGCGGCCGAACTCGTCGACACCCAGCTGCCGGCGCTCGCGGGCGACTCCGTCGAGATCGTGGCCGTGGCCGACGGCGGCGCGCTGGCGCCCGGCGCCGTCGAGGCCCTCGTGGCCGAGGCGGGATCGGCCGCCGCGGCCGAGCCGCGAATCACCGCCCAGACCGAGCGCGCCGTGCAGATGACGGTGCCGCTGGCCGACGCCGACCCGTTCTCGGCGGCCTCCCGGGACCTCGTGGCCGAGCTGCGGGACCTCGGGGTCGACGGCGGCGAGGTCCTCGTCACCGGCGACACGGCCTTCTTCGTGGACCGGCTGGGAGTCATCTCCGACCGGCTGCCGTGGGCGGTGGCGTTCGTGGTCGTGGCCGAGCTGCTGCTGCTGTTCTGGGCGTTCGGTTCGATCCTGCTGCCGGTCAAGGCGGCCGTGCTCAACACCGTGACGATCGGCGCCACGTTCGGGGTGCTGGTGTGGGCGTTCGGCGACGGCAACCTCGCGGGCCTGCTGAACTTCACCGAGACCGGCTTCCTCGAGACCAGCCAGCTCATCGTCATCGTCGCCATCGCCTTCGGCCTCAGCATGGACTACGAGGTCTTCCTGCTGTCCCGGATCCGTGAGGAGTGGGACGCCACCGGCGACAACACCGCCGCCGTCGCCCACGGCCTGCAGCGGACCGGCGGCATCGTCACGGCGGCCGCGCTGCTGCTCGGTCTGGTCGTCGCCGGGTTCATGCTCGGGGACATCACGTTCATCCAGATGATCGGTCTGGGCCTGGCGTTCGCCCTGCTGCTCGACGCGACGGTGATCCGGGGACTGCTCGTCCCCGCCACCATGCGCTTGCTGGGCAGCGCCAACTGGTGGGCGCCGGCTCCGCTGGCCCGCTGGTGGCAGCGCTACGGGCTGCGCGAGGACGACGCCACCCAGGCGAGCGATCCGCCCACTCCCGGGGCCGCCCCGAAGCCGAGGCTGCCTCAGCCCGTGGGCTGACGGGACGGACGACAGCGGGTGGGTCGGGGTCGACCGCGGCCCACCCCTAGGCTGTCCCCGTGGTCACGCTCTCGCGCATCTACACGAAGACCGGCGACGACGGGACCACGGCCCTGGGCGACATGAGCCGCACGTCCAAGACCGACCCTCGGCTCGTCGCCTTCGCCGACGTCGACGAGGCGAACTGCGCGATCGGCGAGGTCGTGGCCGGCGGGGCGCGGGAGCACCTGCCGGAGCAGGCCGTGGCGCTGCTGGTGCGGGTGCAGAACGATCTCTTCGACGTGGGCGCCGACCTGTGCACCCCCCTGCGGCCTGACCCGGCTCACCCGCCGCTGCGCATCACCGATGCCTACGTCGCCGACCTGGAAGCGGCCATCGACGCCTACAACGACGGGCTGGCGCCGCTACGGTCGTTCGTCCTGCCCGGCGGCAGCCCGACCGCCGCCCGCCTGCACACCGCGCGCACGGTGACCCGGCGGGCCGAGCGGTCGACATGGCTGGCGATCGACCGGTACGGCACCCAGGCCGAGGCCGCCACCGACGGCGGCGTCAACCCGCTCACCGCCCGGTACCTCAACCGGCTGTCCGACCTGTTGTTCGTCCTCGCGCGGGTCGCCAACCGCGGGGAGGACGTGCTGTGGGCACCCGGCGGTGGCCGGGCCCAACCGCCCGAGGAGACGCCGCCCCCGGCGTGAGACACCGGGCCGTCAGGCACCGGGCCGTCAGGCACCGGGCGTGAAGTACCGCCTCGTCAGGCCACGTTGATCCCGCGTCCCGGCGGGCCGGACTCCACCCACACCGCGAACCCGCCGGCCACCCGGTCGTCCATGGCGATCTCGATGACCCGGCCCTCGTAGCGGCACCGCAGCACCGTCGTCCCGGCCACCGGGCGAAGGTCTCCGGGACCCGCGCCGTCACTCCCCCGCCGCCGGTCCACCACGGACAACCGGTGCCGGGTGAGCACGAGCGCCGGCCACCACGACAGCGACAGCAGTGGAAAGATCGACAACTGGGCGGCGTCGTAGCGGGCCACACCCGCTCGCCAGGCCGACCCCTGGCTGCCGCTGCGGACCTGGCACTCGAAGGCACCGGCAGCGGCGACCAGCGCCCACCGCCTGACCAGAACGACAACGAGCAGCAGGGCCGCGAGGACCACGACGGCCGCCACCAGACCCACCACACGGGCCGCCTGGTCGCCGACGGCCGAGGCGCGCACGGCGACCGGGGCCTCGATCACCACGTCGATCGTCCAGGCGGTGGACGGGACCACGAACAGGGCCGCCGGGTCGGGGACGAGGCTGGCTGTCACGAGGGGCGGCCGGGTGGTCCCGGGCTCAGGCCGGTCCGGCGCCGGACGTCAGCCGGACTTCCTGGGCGACCAGGGTGACGAGGTCGTGGTCGACGGAGAGGAACCCGCCGTCCACGTCGGCCACGACCCGCTCGCCAGACGCCGCTCCGATCGACACCGGCCCGTCCGCCAGGAGCGCCAGCAGCGGCTCGTGCCCCGGCAGGATGCCGAGGCCACCGACCGGCGTCCGGGCACTGACGATCGTGGCCTCCCCCGCCCACACCCGGCGGTCGGCGGCCACGAGCTCCACTCGCAGCGGCATCAGGCCCCGGTCTCCCTCGTGATCCGGTCGTGCTCCTTCATGACGTCGTTGAGGTCGCCGACGTTGTAGAAGGCCTGCTCGGGAACATGGTCGAGCTCCCCGTCCGCGATCTTGGCGAAACCCTCGACGGTGTCCGCCAGCGGCACGGTCGAGCCGACCTTGCCGGTGAACTTCTCGGCCATGTAGGTGTTCTGCGACAGGAACTGCTGGATGCGCCGCGCCCGGGAGACGATGACCTTGTCCTCCTCGGACAGCTCGTCGACGCCGAGAATCGCGATGATGTCCTGCAGTTCCTTGTTGCGCTGGAGGATCTGCTTGACGCGGACAGCCGTCCGGTAGTGGTCATCACCGATGTAGCGGGGGTCGAGAATCCGCGAGGTCGACGTCAGCGGGTCAACCGCCGGGTAGAGGCCCCGGGCGGCGATGGAGCGGGACAGCTCGGTCGTGGCGTCCAGGTGGGCGAAGGTCGTCGCCGGAGCCGGGTCGGTGTAGTCGTCGGCCGGCACGTAGATGGCCTGCATCGAGGTGATGGAGTGCCCGCGGGTCGAGGTGATCCGCTCCTGGAGCACCCCCATCTCGTCGGCGAGAGTCGGCTGGTATCCGACGGCGCTCGGCATCCGGCCCAGCAGGGTCGACACCTCGGACCCGGCCTGGGTGAACCGGAAGATGTTGTCGATGAAGAGCAGGACGTCCTGGTTCTGCACGTCCCGGAAGTACTCGGCCATGGTGAGCGCGGCCAGCGCGACCCGCAGCCGGGTGCCCGGCGGCTCGTCCATCTGGCCGAACACCAGGGCCGTCTTGTCGAAGACGCCGGCCTCCTCCATCTCGACGATGAGGTCGGAACCCTCGCGGGTGCGCTCCCCCACCCCCGCGAACACCGACACCCCGCCGTGGTCGATGGCGACGCGCTGGATCATCTCCTGGATCAGGACGGTCTTGCCGACGCCGGCGCCGCCGAACAGGCCGATCTTGCCGCCGAGGACGTACGGGGTCAGCAGGTCGATGACCTTGATCCCGGTCTCGAACATCTGGGTCTTGGACTCCAGCTGGTCGAAAGCCGGCGCGGTGCGGTGGATGCCCCAACGCTCCTGCGGCTCGAAGACCTCACCCGGTGCGAGGTTGAGCGGCTCCCCGAGAACGTTGAAGACCTTGCCCTTGGTGATGTCGCCGACCGGGACCGTGATGGGCCCGCCGGTGTCGGTCACCGCAGCACCGCGGACGAGCCCGTCGGTGGGCTGCATGGAGATCGCGCGGACCATGCTGTCGCCGATGTGCTGGGCGACCTCGAAGGTCAGGTGGCGGCGCTCGTCGCCAAGGGTCGCCTCGGCGTGCAGCGCCTGATAGATGGGGGGCATCGCGTCGACCGGGAACTCGATGTCGACGACGGGCCCGATGACCCGGGCGATGCGCCCGGTGGCGCTCCCGGCCGTCGTCCCGGGAGCCTCGGCGGTGGCGGTCATGGTGGCCTTCCCTCGTCTGGTCGGTTCTAGTCGGTGGCTGCGCCGGCGGCGAGGGCGTCCGCGCCTCCGACGATCTCGCTGATCTCCTGGGTGATGTCCGCCTGGCGCGCCGCGTTGGCCAGCCGGCGGTACATGCGCAGGAGCTCCTCGGCATTGTCCGTGGCCGATTTCATCGCGCGCTGGCGGGAGGCCAGCTCGCTGGCGGCAGCGGACAGCAGGCAGGCGTAGAGCCGGCTCTCGATGTAGCGCGGGAGGAGGGCGTCGAGCACCTCCTCCGGGCCGGGCTCGAACCCGTAGAGGGGGGCGGGCGGGTCGGCCGGTCCATCGGCCCCGCCGTTGTCGCGGTGAGCGTGGCCGTGACCGCCGACGGCGGCCACCTCGTCGACCACTTCGACCGGCAGCAGGCGGATGACGTGCGGCTCCTGTGTGACCAGCGAGACGAAGCGGGAGAACACGACGTAGATCTCGTCGACCCCGCCGGCGTCCCCGCCCCGCAGGAAGGACTCGACGAGGACGTCGCCGATCTCCCCGGCGGTCTCGAACGCGGGGGCGTCGGAGTCGCCGGTCCAGGAGCGGACGAACGGCTTCTCGCGGAACGAGTAGTTCGCCACCGCCTTGCGCCCGGTGAGGTAGACGTCGGCCTCCCGGTCCGCCTCCCGCAGGTCGGCGAGCAGGGCCTCGGCTTCGCGCAGCACCGACGAGGAGTACCCGCCGGCCAGCCCGCGGTCGGAGGTGACGACGAGCACGGCGGAGCGGCGCACCCGGTCCCGCTCGGTCGTCAGCGGGTGCTCGATGTCGGAGAACGACGCCAGCAGGCTGACCGCGCGGGTGATGGCCCGGGCGTACGGGGCCGCCGCGCGGGTCCGCTCCTGCGCCTTGATGATGCGCGAGGCGGCGATCAGCTCCATGGCGCGGGTGATCTGCTTGGTGGCCTGCACCGAGCGCATGCGCTGGCGGTACACCCGCAACTGGGAGGC
>JBHJOS010000164.1:0-17506 GCA_050329415.1 Kineosporiaceae bacterium | reverse complement strand
CCGGGGGTGGCGGTGCCGGGGGTGGTGGTGCCGGGGGTGGTGGTGCTGGGGGTGGTGCCGGGGGTGGTGGTGCCGGGGGTGCTTGCCCCGGGGGTGGTGGTGCCGGGGGTGGTGCCCGGGGTGGTGGTGCCGGGGGTGCTCGCCTCGGGGGTGGTGCCGGGGGTGGTGCCCGGGGTGCTCGCCCCGGGGGTGGTGCCTGTGGGGGTGGTGGGGGTCGTGGTGGCGGGGGTGCTCGGAGCGTGGCCGCCGGCTCCGTTGGCGGTCGGCCCGGCGCCGGGCCCGAACGTCCCTGTGTCCACCCCGACGTCGCCTGGATCGGCCCCGCCGTTTGTGTCGCGAGTGCCAGTCGGCCCGGTGCTCGGCACGGTCGGCCCGGTGCTCGGCACGGTCGGCCCGCTGCCGGACGCAAGGTGAGTCTTCATGTCGGTGATCGCGTTCGGTCCTGCGGTCGCGCCGCCACTGATCGCGCCGGACCCAGCGGCGCCGCCCATGTCGTCCAGATCCAGGGGCTGCCCGAACGCGCCGGCCGCACCCGCTTCCCCGGCGACCTCAGCTCCCACCTCAGTGGCGAGGCCGCCCGCGGTGTTCGTCAGGGGATTGTGATCGCCTCCGCTCAGCAGTTCACCGTCACGACCCCGACGACGGGTGCCGGCAACGAACGCCCCGGCACCTGCCCCTCCCGCGGCGCCGCCCCTCGCAGAGTCGGCGAGGGAGCCTCCGTCGAAGCCGCCCCGGGTACCCTGCCCGATCTGTGCGGCCTGAGCGACGAGGTCCATGCCGACCTCTTCGACGACCTCTTGGGCGCCTTCCGTGACCACGGTCTTCGTCAGGCTGATGGCGGCCTGCTTGGTCACCATTCCCCGCGCCTGCGAAGCGGCGATCTTCCCGGCTTGTTGCAGTCCCTCGGTGAGTGCCTTCTTCAGCCCCCGCTGGGCCACTGCCTCGACCAGCTCCTTCACGGCCTTCTTGATCACCAGCTTGCTCGCCTCTTTGAGGCCGGCGATGGCTGCGACGGTGGCGCCACCGGTAAAGAACGCGGTGTAGATCGCCATGGCGATCTCGTAGGCAAGCATGATCAATTCTAAGATCATGACGTACTTGGCGTGCTGAATGTCGACCCCGGTGTCGAACGACATGGTCGACAGCTCGGTCGCCGCGTTCGCCGACTGAATGAGTGGTCCGTTCTCGCCGTTGAGTTTCTCGAACGAGCCGGCGAAGGCCTCCGAGGCAGCCCCGCCTATCCAGGCGGCTCTGATCTCACCGTCTGCGCCGTAGAAGTCGCCCATGCTCTCGTAGAGCGACGTGACGACCTCGATCCAGGCCTCGCCGAGGTCGAACAGGCGGTCCTCGTTGCCGTCGGGCCAGTCGCTGCCGAGGACCGCGGTGACGGCAGCGTCGAGCCCGGACGGCAACTCCAGCGCCATGGTCTCGACCTCCTCCCGACATGTCTCCCCGACTCCCCCACGGCGGGGCCTCTCCGTGCGCGGAGAGGCCCCGCCGCGCTACGTCCCCCAGACGCCGTGGAAGACCGCCGTGCCCGCGGCGGCGGCGTCGTCGGTGTCTGCGTAAGCCTTGGCGGCCCCTTGCACGGCGACCCCGTGGACCTTGTAGGCGAGCGGGATGTCGGTCAACGAGCGGCACACGGTTGTGGAGCCGGGGTCGTAGCCGGTGTGGAAAGCCCGGCCCGTCTCGTCGTCGCCCGCCGGCCGGAGCGCCTCGAGTCCGTGGACCCGGGACAAGCACGCCCGTAACCGCTCGTCCAAGCTGTCGCCGGCTGCGAATAGGCGGCGCCCGGCGAGTGCGAGGTCGTCCACCTCCACGTAGACGTCGACCTCGATGCCCGACCCTCCCGGGTCTTCGCTGCTGCTGCCACCACCGACCGAGTCCTGAACGGTGTGGACGGACGGATCGTGGTGACCGTGGCAGAACTCGCACGGCCCCGACCCTGGGGTCCCTGGCTCGGTGGTCCCTGGCTCGGTGGTCCCCGACCCCGGGGTCCCCGGCTCGGTGGTCCCCGACTCGCTGGTCTCCTGCCCCGGCTGTGAGTGTCCTCTGGCCATCGTCGTCACTCCCTGCCCAGCAGTTCGGTGTCGTGGCGGGTCAGCAGACTGGAGAAGTCGAATTCACCGAGCTCCTCGTGTCGGAATGCTCCGGGCGCGTATCTCTCCGTGATCTCTGCGACCTGCTCGGCGGCCACGGCGGCGGCGGCTTCCACCGCCTCCATGATCGAGGCGCTCAGCTGCTCGGTGTTCGGTCGGCGGTTGACCACGGGGTCGATGCGGATACCCAAAAGGTGCCCACGAGGGCCGACGGTCACCACCACGTGACCGTCCTCCGAATAGGCGGTCGACTGAATCTTCACCAGTTCCGACTGCATGGCGTCCAGGTTCTCCCGGAGCCGTCGGTACTCGTCCATCATGGAGTCGATCTGCGCCTCCATGTGCGCTGCGCGCTCACGCATGTGTCGTCCTCCTTGCGCTCTGTCCGGTGCGGGTCGGCCTCTCCTGTGACTCGACTCTCAGCTCAGCGCCCACGTGCTCGCCCATGGAACGGATCACCTCCTGCGCATCCACGGCACCGGGTCGGTCGCACCGATCGTGGGGCCGCTGCCCACTCGCCGTCCGCCCCGACCGAGCGAACCCCTAGGTGCAGCCATCCCCCAGCGGTCCGGACAGGAGACTCCGAGGGACCGCGCCACGCGACAGGAGGCCCCCACATGTCAGTGACAGACCTTCCAGGGCGCGCTGCCCCGAACGGGTCCGCCCCTGGACGCGATCGCCGAGCGCCTCGCGCTGCGGGGTTCGTCGCGGCGCTCTCCGTGGCCGTTCCCCTGTGTCCTCTCCCGGCCGGTGCGGCGGTGACCCCCGCGAACCCTCCCGGGCGGGACGACTGCATCACGCCCGGAGAAGTGTTCACGCCGGTCCCCTGGCACCAGTCGCTGTGGGACCTGCGGACGGCATGGGCACAGTCCCGCGGCGAGGGAGTGACTGTCGCGGTGCTCTCGTCGGGTGTCGACGGCCAGCAGCAGCAGCTCGACGGGCAGGTGGCGCGCGGGCGGAGCTTCCTGCCCGGCGCGGAGGCCGACACGTCTGGCGACGTGGACTGCGTGGGTCTCGGGACGAGTCTGGCCAGCCTGGTGAGCGCCCAGCCGGTCGACGGCGTGGGGTTCCGCGGCATCGCGCCCGACTCGACGATCCTCCCGGTCGTCGTGGCCGAGTCGACGTGGATCGCGGCCGACGATGACCCCCTGTCGGGTACGCCCGGCACCGTTGCCGCAGGACTCCGGTACGCGGTGTCCGAGGGCGCCGACGTCATCCTGGTGGGCGGCTACCTGGCCGAGGACGACGAGGCGCTCCGAGCGGCGGTCCAGGAGGCGATCGACGAGGGGGTCTTCGTCGTCGCCCCGGTCCGGGACGCGGCCGGTGAGTTCTCCGGCACGGCCTACCCGGCCGGGTACGAGGGCGTCCTCGGTGTCTCGGCGATGGCCCAGGACCTCACCCTCGTGCCCGGCACGGAGTCCGGCGAGTCGGTCGACATCGTCGCACCGGGGGAGAACATCGCCACGGCCGCGCGCGGGCAGGGGCACGCGGTGGCCGAGGGCACCGCGGCCGCCGCGGCCCTCACCGCGGCGGTCGCGGCCCTGGTCCTTGGGCGTGAGCCCGATCTGGGACCCGAGGACGTCGCGGCGCGGGTGCGGGCGACGGCGGGGCCCGTCGGTGACGAGGATCCCGCCGCCGTGGGGTCCGGACTTGTCGATGCCGCACGCGCCGTGACCGAGACCGCGCCGATCGTCGCCGCAGCCCAGGTGAGTACCGGCTCTCCGCTGCGGGACCCCGACCCCGAGGTGATCGCGGCCCGAGCGGCGGCGGACGAGCGCCGCTCGGGCGCCGGGCTCGTGGCTGCCGTCGGTGCCGCCGCTGCGGTGTTCGTGTGGGCCGTCGCCTGGGTGATCGCCGTCGGGCGTCGGCGGGGCTGGCGCGCCGGCGTGAGGCGTCCGGCCCCGGCTCCGCCACAGGCCGAGGGCGTGCCGCGGGCGCTGTTCGACACGAGCGGCTGATGCCGCAGGACGCCGGGTCCTTCCGGGACACACAGACCCTGAGCTGCGCATGTCAGGACCAGCTGGGCACGCCAGAGGGCCTCGGCCACGAGGCTGGTTGCTCGTGGCCGAGGCCCTCGATGTTGCTCGGGTGTGAACCCGGCCCGTCAGCTGACGCTGGCGGCCAGCTTGCCCTCGGTGGCCTTCACCTGCTCGTGGTTCGTGCCGGTGGTGGCGATGAACTTCTCGAAGGCCGTGTTGAAGTCCGTGAAGGCCTGGCTGAACTTGTCCTGCAGGACCTGGAACTCCCGCTGGGTGTCGGACTCCCACTGGGTGATCAGCTGCTTGTCGGCAGTGACCATGTCGCCCTGCTCGGTGACGAGCTTGCCCTTCTCGACCTTCAGTGCCTCGATGTGCGACTGAATGCCGGCGCTGCGGGCCATGAACTGCCCGCCGTCGGTTCCACCTGCCATCTGACTGTCCTCTCTTGTATCTTCGTGTGCACGCCCGGACGCATTGCCCGGACGCAGGATTGATGGTGGCTCAGCGGCCGGTGCCGGCGCCGGCGAGGCCCTGGGTGATCGGGCCGGACGTCGCGACGCCCTCCTTCGTGGTGACCTGCGCCACCTCGGAGTCGTTCGCCCAGGTCTCGCTCGCGTACACGCCGAGGAACTGGTTGCGCGCGTCGACGACCTCGCGCATCCGGGCGACGGCCGAGTTGATCTCCATCAGGGCGGTCGTCTGAGCGGTTCCCCACGAGCCGAGGATCGCGCTCTTGACATTGGCACCGGTGCCGTCGAGCGCGCGGCTGATGCCGTCGAGCGCGATCGCCACGTCGGTTCCCTGCTGGATCCGCTTGTCGAAACCGGCCTGGGTGAAGGCGATGTCGCCTGCTGCCATGACTGGTCCTCCCTCGTTTCCCGGCCCCGGTGACCAGCACCGGGACATTCGGTTTCGGTCACACGTCTGTGTGGCCTCGGGAACTACGCTAGAAGGCGGAGGCTGGCGTCTGAAGGGGCCTGTGCCAAGGGATTCCCTGGACCTTTCGAATGGTCTCAGAAACGGGCCGGTTCCGCAGCCCGCTCGGGGTCGAGGGACGGACCCGCCGGGATTCGGTCGACCAGGGCCGAGGGCATCGTCACGAGCTCGCCCTGCCCGTAGCCGAGCAGCTGGACCGCCTCGACCCCGGGGATGCCGTACCTCAGGCCGCTGTCGGTGACCAGGGACAGCGCCCCCGCGTCGACCCCGGGAGCGGTCGGTGCCTCGACGAGCACCGCCTGACCGGGGGGGACCACGACCTCGTCCACCAGGCGGGCGGTGTCGTCCCCGGTCGCCTCGACCGGCCGGCCGGTCGGCACCTCGGCAACTCCCGTGAGCAGCGCCGGTGGGTCGCCGGGACCGGCGAAGACGGCGCAGGACGCGGCGGCCTCGTCCGCTTCCACGAGCGCGGGCAGTCGGACGGGAGCGGCCAGGTCGTCCGGGCGCTCGTCCACCGTCTCCCGGGGGACGTCGGCCACCTCCCCCGGGCCGACGTCGACGTAGTCGGGCCTGCCGTCCGGGTACGCCTCCCGCGTCGACGGCGACCCGACGAGGACGGCCGCGAGCAACGGCGTCACCGGTCGCAGGCGATCACCGAGCACGAGGTAGAACTCCTCGGTGGAGGCCTCGCTGCGCACCCGCAGCACCTGACCGACCGCCGTGCCCGGGACCGCCTCCGAGGGGTCGCCGAGGTCGTCGACCGCGGGAGTCACGATGTCCTCCCCCCGGGGCAACGCCTCCAGCCATGCCTCGTCGACCACGTGCCGCGGGCGCTGCGTGAGGGCCAGTGCCTCCAGGACTCCCGGCCCCAGCGCGTGCCGACGCCCCTGCCACACCAGGGACATCGCACCCGTCTCCGCGCCAGTGGTGAGCAGTCCCCGCTCGGCCGGGTCGGTGCCGGTCCCCGGTCCCGTCCCGACCATCAGCACCGTCCGGGCGCCCGAGACGGTGTCGCCCTCGGTCGTCGGCTCCGAGCACAGAGTCCAGGGACCACGGAGCATGTCACGCGATGCCGGAAGGGTGTCGGGTGCCCCGGGGATGCCGAGCGTCCGGCCGCGCGGTGTCCCGGTGAGGGAGGCAGCCGCAACCGTCCGGACCGGGCTGCCGGTGCTCGCCAGCAGGCGGGCGGAGGCGAAGTTGGCCATCGGGTGCAGCGTGGCGTCGCGGTACACGAAGACCGCCCCAGTCCCACGATCGACGATCAGGGCGCCGTCCTGCCGCCACGACGTGCTGCCCCCGGGCCGCAGCAGCCCGTACACCCCGGCGCCCGCCATCACGACGATCATGATCATGACGCCGACGAACATTGTGATGCCACCGCGGCGGAAGGGAGAGCGGATCGGGTCGGTGTCCCTGGTGACGAAGGCCGACACCATGCGCTGGAGCAGGAACTGGTACGCCTGCAGGCGGTCGCGCCGATTCGGCGGGGCCATCGAGGCTCACCCGGCCAGGCCGCGCGCGAAGGCGTACGCGCCGACGACGCTGCCGGCGAGCGGCAGCACGGAGACGACGAGGAGCATCTCGACGAGCTCGGCCGCGCGGGCGAAGTAGGGCGACGGCCGGCTTCGGCCGGCGCGGGCCGCGACCCTCAGAGCTGCCACCACGACGAGCAGCACCACGCCCAGCGCCAGGGCGACCCCGGGTGCGCCGGCCGTCCAGGCCGGCAGCGCCGCCAACAGGGCCAGCCCGCCGACACCGCCGACCGCGAGCAGCGGCACCTTGTGGCGCACCGTCGGGAACAGCCCGGAGCGCAGCGCGAACGTCGAGGCCACCACGATTGCCAGGACCGGGGCGATCACCCCACCGCGCTGGAAGAGCACCACGAGGCAGGCGGCGGTGGCCACGGCGGTGCCGGCCAGGAAGCCCGTCAGGAGCTCGTCGGCCCGGAACACGGCCGAGCGGACCATGGCTGGGTCGGGTCGGGGTCGGTCGGCCAGGAGCTCGTCGGGGGTCTCGGGCAGGGCCGGCACCGGTATCCGCCCGAGGCGCATCGCCAGCAGGGGGAACACGGCCAGCAGGCCGGTGAGGACGGCGACCACCACGGCGGCCGCACCCGCTCGGGGCACGGCCAGGACGCCGAGGACCGACATGATCAGCCCGGCGGCGCCGGCCACGGCGCCGGCGCTCCAGATCCGGGTGGCAGCGGCTACTCCCACGTGCGCCAGCAGGGACCCGATGAGCAGGGTCGTCGAGGCGAGCAGCAGGTCGACGGCGTCGACCTGGAGCAGCGGGGTGTCCTGGGGGGACGACGCGAACGACGCGGCGACGACGGCGAAAGCAACCCCCGCGGCCGCCACCACCACCCCGCCGCGGCTGTCGCCCAGCGCCCGCGCGAGCACCGTCCCGCCGAGCCCCAGGACGGTCCCGGTCGCCGCCAGGGCAGCACCGGCCACGAGGTACGGGACCGGGGCGGCGAGCGTGAGCAGCAGGCCCGCCGCGAGTGTCACGGCGGCCATCGCCAGGGCCGCCGTCCTCGTCGTACCGGGAGTCCAGTCGGGCAGGCGGGCCCGTGCGCCCTGCGCGATCGCCTCGACGACGTCGTCATAGTCGACTTCGGGCCAGTCGTCGGCGCCCGGGACGAGGTAGAGCCGGTGACCGTCCCGGATCTCCTGCTCGGCGAGGCTCCGGTCGGCGTCCAGGGGGGTGCCCGTCTCGGTGCGCAGCCGCCAGCCGCCGTGCTTCTCGCCGTCGTCGGCGAGGGTGTCACCCGCCCGGGCCAACAGGCCGGGCAGCAGCTCGGCGACCCTGGCCCGCTCGGGGACGGCGATGTCGAGCCGGCGGTCCGGGGCGACCACGGTGACCCGCGCGAGCTCCGGTCCGGGGGAGCTGTCCGTCGGAGCTCCCGGCGGCGCGGTGGAGGTGACCCTCGGGGTGGTCAGGTGGGTGCTCATGTCGGTCACTCTCCCGGCGGGCCTGGCGCGGCTGCGGATTTCCCTGGTGCGCCGCGGGATTCTCTGGTCGGCATCCGCAACGTACGTACGGTCGGCGGGAGCGGCCCCCGAGCACCGGGGGAACACCCAGTCGGGAGGAGCCCGGGGATGTCGACCGTCGTCGTGAGGCGCGTGGCCCGACGCGCAGGACCCGAGGTGCCCACGGGCGAGCTGATCCTGGAGCCGCCGCCGGAGATCCCGCCCCCGTCGGGTCAGCGGTGGATCCAGCTGCTCATGATCGTGCCGATGATCGCGGGCACCGCGGCCATGGCCTTCCTGTTCGCGGGTCGTGGCGGGGGTGTGCTGACCTACGTCGTCGGCGGCATGTTCGGGGTGTCGATGCTGGGCATGATCCTGGTCCAGGTCCTCAGCCAGGGTGGGCAGCCGAGCAAGCTCGAGATGGCCCTCACCCGCCGGGAGTTCATGCGCCAGCTCGCGCAGCACCGCCGGGCCGTGCGACGGACGGCTCGGGAGCAACGGCGGTCGGTCTCGTACCGCCACCCCGCCCCGGACCGGCTGTGGTCGACGGCCGCCAGCTTCCGGCTGTGGGAGCGGCGCTCGGGTGATCGCGACTTCGGCGTGATCCGGGTCGGCCTCGGCCCGCAGCAGCTCGCGACGAAGATCACGCCGCCGGAGACCAGGCCGGTCGAGGACCTGGAGCCGCTGTGCGCCCTCGCGCTGCGCCAGTTCGTCGCCACCTACTCCGTCGTTCCCGACCTACCCGTGGCGCTGTCGCTGCGCGCCTTCGGGCGCATCCATCTCGCGGGTGACCCCGACCGTCGTCGTGCGCTGGTGCGTGCCCTGCTGGCCCAGGCCGTCACGTTCCACGCGCCGGACGACCTGCTGGTCGCCGTGTGCACCGCTCCCGAGAACCGCGCCGACTGGGAGTGGGTGAAGTGGCTGCCGCACAACCAGCACCCGACGAAGCTCGACGCGCTGGGGCCGCTGCGGCTGCTCGCCCCCACCGTGACCGGCCTGGAGGCGATGCTGGAGGACGTACTGGCCACTCGGCCGAGGTTCTCGACGGCGTCCGCGCCGCCGCACGGTCAGCACGTCCTGGTCGTTCTTGACGGTGGCAGCACCGCCGGCTCGGACCACCTCATGACCGACGGCGGGGTCGACGGTGTCACGCTGCTCGACGTCGCCGGACCGGAACCCCGGCTGGTCGAGCCGGAGTGCGTCGTGCTCACCGTGGCCCGGCCCGAGTGGTCGGGGGACTCCGGCGGCCCCGGCTCCGGCGAAGGTCCCGCCGAAGTCGAGCTCGCCGTCACCACGAGCGAGGGGCGGGAGGTGATGGGCCGACCCGACAGCCTCGGCCGGGCCGCCGCCGAGGCGCTGGCGCGTCAGCTCTCCCCGCTGCGACTCTCGGCGGCGTCCCGGGCCGGGGGTGGGTCGCTGACCGCCGACCTGGGGCTCGCGGAACTCCTGGGCATCCCGGATCCGCGGTCGCTCGACACCGCCACCACGTGGGCCGTCCGCCCGAACCGGGACCGGCTGCGGGTGCCGATCGGGGTCGGTCCGGAGGGTCAGCCCGTCGACCTCGACCTCAAGGAGTCCGCGCAGGACGGCATGGGCCCGCACGGCCTGCTCATCGGCGCGACCGGCTCGGGCAAGAGCGAGCTGCTGCGCACGCTCATCCTCGGGCTCGCCCTCACCCACGACCCCGAGTCGCTGAACTTCGTCCTCGTCGACTTCAAGGGGGGCGCGACGTTCGCCCAGCTGGAGCGGCTCCCGCACACGAGCGCCGTCATCACCAACCTGGCGGACGAGTTGTCCCTCGTGGACCGGATGACCGATGCGATCAACGGGGAACTGGTCAGGCGCCAGGAGCTGCTGCGGCGGGCCGGGAACTTCGTCTCTCAGCGCGACTACGAGAAGGCGCGGGCGTCGGGCGCGCCGCTTGACCCGCTGCCCAGCCTGATGATCGTCGTCGACGAGTTCTCCGAGCTGCTCACCGCCAAGCCCGACTTCATCGACATGTTCGTCCAGATCGGCCGGGTCGGCCGCTCGCTGGGTGTCCACCTGCTCCTGGCCTCGCAGCGGCTGGAGGAGGGTCGGCTGCGGGGACTGGAGACGCACCTGTCGTACCGGATCGGGTTGCGGACGTTCTCGGCGTCGGAGAGCCGCTCCGTGCTCGGCGTCCCGGACGCCTACGAGCTGCCGCGGGCGCCCGGTCACGGCTACCTGAAGACGGGGACGGAGGGGCTCGTCCGGCTCAAGACGGCGTACGTCTCCGGGACGTACCGCGACGACTCCCGGCCCCAGCGACACGAGGTGGCCCGCGAGCAGATCGCGGAGTTCACCACCGCGTACGTCGCGGCGGAGAGCGAGGACGAGTCGTCGGACCCGGAGCAGGCGGACGTGCCCGGCGCCGACGACGACCCGCTGGCCGAGACCCTGCTCGACGTCCTCGTCGGCAGGATCGAGGGGAAGGGGACGCCCGCGCACCAGGTGTGGCTGCCGCCCCTGGACGCCGCCCCCACCCTCGACGAGCTCCTGCCCCGGCTGCAGCCCGACCGGCTGCGTGGTCTCACCGCCACCCCCGGGGCGCGGCTCGGTTCCCTCCGGGCTGTCATCGGAGTCGTCGACAAGCCGCTGGAGCAGCGCCGCGACCCGCTCGTCGTCGACCTCGCGTCCGCCGCCGGGCACTTCCTCGTCGTCGGCGGCCCGCAGAGCGGCAAGAGCACGATGCTGCGCTCGCTCGTCTGCTCGCTCGCTCTGACGCACACCCCTGAGGAGATGCAGGTCTACCTGCTCGACTTCGGCGGTGGGTCGCTCATGTCCCTGGTCGGCCTGCCGCATGTCGGGAGCGGCGCCACCCGGCTGGAGGCCGACGCCACCCGCCGAACCGTCGGCGAGATGTCGGCGTTGCTGGCCTGGCGTGAGCAGCTGTTCGCCGCCCACGGCATCGACGGCATGGCCACCTACCGGCGCGCCAAGGCCGAGGGTCGCTTCGCCGAGGACCCCTACGGCGACGTGTGCCTGGTCGTGGACGGCTGGCAGGTCCTGCGAGCCCAGTTCGACGACCTCGAGCCGGCGATGACCGAGCTGGCGACCACCGGTCTCTCGTTCGGCATCCACCTGCTCGTCGCGGCGCCCCGGACCGGTGACCTGCGGTCCAACGTGCGCGACATGTTCGGCACGAGGGTCGAGCTCCGGCTGGGCGACCCGCTCGACTCGATGGTGAACCGCCGGGTGGCCATCGGCGTGCCCGAGAACAGCCCGGGCCGAGGGGTCGTGCCCGACGAGCACCACGTGCTCGGCGCGCTCCCACGGGTCGACGGCCGGCCCTCGACCGAGGACCTGAGTGTCGGTGTCGCGGACCTGATCCGGCAGGTGGTCGACGCCTGGCCCGGGCGCCCTGCGCCGCCGGTGAGGATGCTGCCGGGCACCGTTCTGCTCGACGACGTCCCGGAGCCGCCCGCCGCCCGGCGTGGCGTCGTGCCCATCGGTCTGTCGGGTGAGGACCTGTCGGCTGCAGTCGTGGACTTCGGGTCCGACGCCCACCTGCTGCTCTTCGGTGACCTCGAGGTCGGAAAGACGGGCTTCCTACGCATGCTCGCCCGTCAGATCGCCACCAGGAACACTCCCGCGGACGCGCGGATCCTGCTTGTCGACTACCGCCGGAGCCTGCTGGGCGAGGTGCCGGAGGAGTACCTCATCGGGTACGCGAGTTCCCGCGAGTCCCTGGACGACGCGGTCGCGCAGGTGTGCGAGGGGATGCGACAGCGGTTGCCGGGTGAGGACGTCACCCCCGAGCAGCTGCGCCACCGGTCGTGGTGGAGCGGCCCGGAGCTGTACGTGCTCATCGACGACTACGACCTGGTGACGTCCGGCTCGGTGAACCCGCTGCTTCCGCTTCAGGAGTACCTGTCTCAGGGCCGGGACATCGGACTGCACGTCGTCGTCACCCGTCGCAGCGGCGGTGCCTCCCGCGCGATGTACGAGTCCTTCCTCCGGCAGCTCGTCGAACTCGGCTCGCCGGCCATCGCCATGTCCGCGCCGAAGGACGAGGGCGTGCTCGTCGGAAGCGTGAAGTCGTCGCCACTGCCCCCGGGCCGGGCGTGGCTCGTCAACCGGCAGATCGGTCAGCAGCTCGTCCAGCTCGCCTGGTCACCCCCCGCGGAGGTGGACCTTGCGGTGGGGGAGGCGAGCCTGCAGTGAGCGCCGACCCCTGGGACAATGTCAACGGTAGATTCTGGGATTGGGAGTTCGGGAACACCGTCGACGACGACAACACGAACATCCGCGACGACGACCACGTTACGCGCCAGATACCCGGCTATCAGTTCATCACCATACGTGCGGAACAAGTCACCTCCGTGGACCCGCAGGCGCTGGATGACGCTGCTGCGGCCTACGAGAAGTCGGCGTCGGATCTCGACAACCTCACGACCTGGGTGAGGGACCGACGAGCCACTCTGCTCCAGGGTTGGCTGGGATCGGCGGCAGACGGCTTCTCCACCAGAGTCGACGGCCTCATGGGGAAGATGTCGGCGAGCGCGGACGGCGCGCTTGCTCACGCCAGTGTCCTGAGGGACGCCGCGACCACGGTCCGGCGGTTGCAGCAGTACGTCGCCGGCCTGTTGACGGGAACGGTGCAGGCCGCGAATCTCGCGTGGGACGAGGCTTACACTGAATGGGGTGAGGTCCGGGGAATCGGATCATTCTTCAGCGCTATTGGAGACTCCATCAGCAAGCCAGACGAGCGAGAAGTCCGAACCGGGGTCTGGGACACGGCCAAGGCCACCCTGGAAGGGCAACTCGCACAGGTTGACGCAGAGTTCAGGGCACTGGCGACCCGTGTGCCGGTCATCACAGACCCCGGCCCACGTGAACCGATGCCCCTACCAGACGTGCCGACCGGCGCCGTCGTTCAACCGACTACGCCGCTCAAGGCGCTCCAGCGGGTCATGCCCTACATCCCGGTCCCCCCCTCCGTGCCCGCTCAGCCCGCTCCACCTGGCCAAGGGGCACCGCCTCCTCGGCCGAGTGTCCCGACTGCACCCGTAGGACCGGGTGCTCCTGTGGCGCCGGGTGTGCCGGGTGCTCCTGTGGTCCCGGGTGTGCCGGGTGCTCCTGTGGTCCCGGGTGTGCCGGGTGCTCCTGTGGTCCCGGGTGTGCCGGGTGCTCCTGTGGCGCCGGGTGTGCCGGGTGCTCCTGTGGCGCCGGGTGTGCCGGGTGCTCCTGTGGTCCCGGGTGTGCCGGGTGTGCCGGGTGTGCCGGGTGTGCCGGGTGTGCCGGGTGCTCCTGTGGTCCCGGGTGTGCCGGGTGCTCCTGTGGCGCCGGGTGTGCCGGGGGCTCCCGTCGCGCCAAGGCTGTCCGCGCCTGTCGCCTCTGGTGTCCCGTCTCGGCCGGGTGGGCCGGGTGGGCCGGGTGGGCCGGTGGGTCCGGGGTTGCCGGTGCCGCCGGGTCGCCCGGGTCGTCCGGGTGGTCCGAGTGCGCGTCCGGGTGTGCCGGGTGTGCCGGGTGTGCCGGGTGCGCCGGGTGTGCCGGGTGTGGGTGAGGGTCGGGTGCCGTTGGTGCCGCCGGTGGTGGGTCCGGGGGTGCCGGTGGGTCCGGTGCCGCCGGGTGTGCCGGGTCGTCCGGGTCGCCCGGGTGGTCCGGGTGGTTCGGGGTCGCGTCCGGGTGCGCCTGTGGCGCCGGGTGTGCCGGGTGTGGGTGAGGGTCGGGTGCCGTTGGTGCCGCCGGTGGTGGGTCCGGGGGTGCCGGTGGGTCCGGTGCCGCCGGGTGTGCCGGGTCGCCCGGGTGCGCGCCCGGGTGCGCGTCCGGGTGGTCCGGGTGTACCGGATGCGCCGGGTGTGGGTGAGGGTCGGGTGCCGTTGGTGCCGCCGGGGGTCGGCGAGGGTCGGGACGCTGTGAGGCAGAGTCCGGGTTCGCCGGCGTCGCCTCTCGCCCCTCCGGCACTGCCACCGAGAGGCGGGCCGTCACGCCGTCGTGGATCACGTCCGACCGGTGCGTATCCCGCGGGCGGGCCGACTCCGGAGCAGGGTCGGGGAACGAACGCGGACGAGAAGCTCGGCGGACGGGGGTGGGGGCCCGAAAGGCCTCGGCAGGGTCAGGGTCGAGAGGCGGTCAGGGAGAGTCCCGTGCCCCCTCGGCCGGGGCAGGACGACGGGATTCCGGTCTTCTCGTCGAGGCTTGGAGGCCGCAGGGCACGGCGTGAGGCGGGGCCGTCGCCGGCCGCATCGGCGACGGCGTGCCCGCAGCCCGAGCAGTCCGGCGGATCTGGGACGGCCGACACGCCGCCGGTACCCGCCGGTGTCACTCGGCCGGTGACGGGGGCGGCAGACGCGTCGGCTCGTGAGCCTGCCGGTCGTGCGACCCCGGGCGCCGGCCCGCCGCTGCTGGGCCGACCGGGACGTCGGGTTCGTCGGCGTGCGGATCTGCCCGGACGTACCACCGCGAGCCCGCTTCCCTCGGTGGCGGACGAGGCCACATCGGCCACCGGCGAGCCCGATCCGGCGGGAGCGCCGACGCGTGAGCGTCGCGCGGGACGGCCGGCGTGACCAGGTCCCGGCGGGTCCCGGGCGATGTGCCGAACCACTGGGAGTTGCCCTAGGTGCGCTCCCGTGTTTCCGGTGCAGGTCGTACGTTCGAGTCTCCACTCCGAGAAGGGAGCGTCAGCCATGGTCGACGACATCGAAGTCGATTACCCTCACCTGCGCGATTTCAGCAAGCACATGGAAACTGCCTGCGACAACTGGTCGGCCACGGGGCACGCCGCGATCGGGTCCATGGCCGGTTTTGTGGCGGGTCTCCCCATCGGGCTGGGAGGTGGCGTCCAAGAGTTCATGACGTCACTAACGGAAGGAAACACCCGCTGGGGCGTCGTGCATATGAACACGTTCAGCCAGCTCAGTGTACTGGGCCTCGACATGCTCGCCGTCGAGGCGGAGTACCGGAAAGTCGACGCGGAGGCCCAACTCGCCACCGCCAACTCCGATGTCCTCAAGGCGAACGAGGGCATCGACAACGAGACCATCCGCAAGTGGAACGCCGAAACTGCCACGTGGAACAGCAAGACCACCGCCGAGAACGCTCGACTCGCCGGCCAGGAGGGTGTGATGGAGGCGAACCACTCCACCGCCCGCCGAAACGAGACGATCGTGGCCACCAACGAGGCGGTCGTGGCGGACAACAAGCTGATCGAGAAGGATAATGCCGAGACCACCGAAGAGAACCACGAGATCGTGAGCGGGTGACCGCCACCCCACACCTGGCTCCGTCACGACCGCCCCGCTGGAGGACACATGCCTGCCGCGAACTCTGACATCAGCGTCGACCTCGACACCCTCGACCGTTTCACCTCCAGGGTGGAGGACGACGTCACCCGCACCCTCCGACCAGGCGCCCACCGCTGCCTGCCCCCGATCGCGAGTGCGGCGGGTGCCATCGGTACGGACGGTCGATTCGACGAGGCCGTTGCCGTGAGGCGGCGCGGCGCCGTCACGACCGACTCGGCGCGGGAGTTCCTCGATCTGTTGTGTGAGCACGTCGCCTCGATGGCAGTGGACGTCCGTCGGTGCGCCCGGCATTACGAGCACATGGATCTGTCGGCCGCCGAGCGCACGAACGTCGAACGGGAACGGGTGTGGGAGACCAGGCACGCCGCACCCGGCACGCCGTGCCACATCTTCGTCCTGGACGATCCCCGTCGCGACGGGCCAGGACCTGCAGGTGAGCGACGACTGCGGTGACCGACTTCTCGGCCTTCAGCCTCGACGAGCTCATCGCGCTCGTCGAGGCTGACGCGCCGGACCTGCTGACGGCTCGTGCCGAGGGCTGGATGCAGGTGTACGAGGTGCTCTCCGCGCAGCGCACCGCGCTGCGGGTCGAGCGCGACCGGCTGGAGCCCGGGTGGCAGGCCCGCTCCGGCAGTCTGTTCTCCCGCCGGATCGACGGCACCCTCGCCGTGCTGGACGAGCAGATGGTCGTCGCCCGCGAGAACAGCGAGGCGTGGCACCAGGTTGCCGATGCCTCGCGTGAGGCCACCCAGGCCGCCGACCGGGCGCGTGGCTCGGTGGGGCCGGACCTCGATCGCGCCATCAGCCGTGCCGGGCGTGAGCCGTCCGGCACGGGCACTGCGGGGGAGGCGACTCCTGACCGCGCCGCGCTCCGGCGCCAGGTCGAGCAGCCGATCGCCGAGGAGCTGCGATCGGTGCTCTCACGTGCCGCCAGGGTGTACACCGAGGCAGCCGCCCGGATGCGTCTACTCGGCCGGGAGCAGGCGGCTGCCGACGCGGCGCGGGGCGGCAGCGACGGACAGGCGCCGCGAGGCGACGCCACAGGCCAGGCAGACCGGCCGCCGGAGTCCGAGGTTCCGGCGACAACCGGAGACCGGGGGTCCGCCACGACGGCGGCCGACCTCGGCGCGGTCCTCATCGGGGCAGGCCCGCGATCGACGACAGCCGTCCGCGCGACGGTCACCGGGGGGCTCAGCCCGGCTCCGGCCGCCCAGGGAGCCGCAGTGGCACCCACCGGCACACGCCAGGATGGCTCGGCGTTGTTCAGCGGCTCGGCTGCTGGGCCAACCGCCGGGGCCGGCGTCGTCGGTCTCCTCCGCCCTGGCGCGCCGAGCAGCGTCGCCACAGGGACGCCGCCGACGGTCGCCGCCCCGTCCGCGTCGCGTCCAGACACTGGCGCCCGCCCGCTGCCGTCCGCGGCGAGCGGTGGGCTGTTCGGGGCCACCCCTGCCGCATCCCTCTCCCCGGCCGTCATCGGTCAGGTGACCTCACCCGCGCCCCGGGACGGGACGACGACTGCCCGCCAGGACTCCTCCCGGTCGGGATCGACCGTGCCTGGGGTGCGGGCGTCGTCGGCCGCGAGCCCGACGAGCAGGACGCTCCCTGTCGGCGCCCGCACCGCAGCAACCACCTCGGTCCGCCCCTCGGCCACGAGTTCGCCCGCTCCCGCCGCGACTACCTCGGCCACTGCCTCGGCCCGCCCGGTGGCCACCGCCTCGGCCCGCCCCTCGGCCGCCACCTCGGCCGCCACGCCAGCCACCGGGTCGACCGTGCGGCCCGGCGCCGGGCTCGGCACCGGCGCCTCGTCGGCTGCCTCTCCGGCGCCGAGCGCCGCCCGCGCCTCGGCGGCGGTGACCTCGCCCGCTGCCGCCACGAGCAGGGGGGTCTCACCCGTTCCGGTCGCCGTGCCGTCCGGCGCGGCTCCGGCGACAGTCGGCAGTCCGGGGTCGGGCCTGCGCCCAGTGGGCGCCGGCGCGGGCGTGCCCATCGTCCCCCCGGCGACCGGATCACCAGTCCCGGGCCGGGCCGCGGCGGTGGGGCGCGGCACCCCGGCAACGGGAGGCCGCGTCTCGGGGACGCCGGGGACGCCGGGGACGCCGGGGACCTCGCGGGCCTCCGGGGTCTCGGGGGCTGCAGGGGCACGGGGCTTGCTGTCGGGTGGTACGGGCTCCGCCAGTGTGACGTTCGGCTCCGCGGCCGCGACGGGCTCCGCGGCGACCGGCGCGGGAGCCGCCGCGGCGGCCCCCGCGGCCCCC
>JBHJOS010000069.1:0-30481 GCA_050329415.1 Kineosporiaceae bacterium | reverse complement strand
GGTGGGCCCCGTGGGGATCGAACCCACAACCCGCGGATTAAAAGTCCGCTGCTCTGCCGATTGAGCTAGAGGCCCGGTTCGGTGCTCCATGCCACCGGTCGCCGACCCTGCGTGAAATTGACGCTTGCCGCCATTTCCACTAACGTTCCGACATGTCCGGTGGGGGGAGTCTACGCGAGGTTCTGGGTGGCGTCGAAACCGCTGCCGAGCCGTTGCGCGACATCCTTCCGACACTGCTCGGGGAGCAGTCCTGGCGGGTGCCCGAGCGGGAGCTGCTCGCCGCCCTCGGGTCGCTGCACCGGCTGCGCGGCCTCGTCGAGGCGGCCCACCTCGGTGTCGTCCGTGAGATCGACACCCGCGGCGTCACCGGGACCGTGGGCTCCGCCCCGATCGCCACGACCACCGAGGGCCTGGTGCGGGAGGTCACCGGTGCCGCTCCCGCCGCCGCGCGGCGGGACGTCGCCGCGGCACGGGTCACCGGCCCGGCGGGCGTCCTCGCCGGGTTCGGCGAGCGGCTGGCCGACGGCCGGGTCCGGCGCGAACACGTGGACGTGGCGGTCGGCTGCCTGGGCCGGCTGCCCGCGCACCTCGTCGGTGAACCCGACGCGCGGGCCACCGTCACCGCCTTCCTGCTGGAGATCGCCGACGGCCGCGCCGACGCCCGCACCCTCGACCGCTCCGCGCGCCAGATCCTGGCCCGCCTGGCCCGCCTGGCCCGCCTGGCCCGCCTGGCCCGCCTGGCCCCCGACCCCGAGGAGCGCCTCGACCCGGATGCGACCGAGCGGGCGTTCCTCGACTACCGCACCGACGGCACCGGCATGCTCGTGGGTCGCTTCCAGCTCGACCCCGCCGCGGGCGCGACGCTGCGGGCCGCCCTCGACAGCCGATCGGCCCCGGAGCCCGCGACCGACCTCGACGGCCGGCCGGTACGCGATCCCCGCCCGGCCCGTCGGCGCCGGGCGGACGCGCTGGCCGCGATCGCCGAGATCGCCCTCGGGGTAGCCGCTCCCCGTCGCGGCGAGCGTCCCCGCGTCGTCGTCCACGCGACCGCCGAGCAGCTTGCCGGTACCGGTGCAGGTCTCGCCACCACCGAGGCCGGCGAGCCGCTGCCCGCGTGGCTGACGCGACGGCTGGCCTGCGACGCCGTCCTCCAGCGGGTCGCGGCCGAGCCCGCCCTCGGCCCGCTCGACGTGGGCCGCGAGCACCGCCTGGTCACGATCGCCCAGCGGCGGGCGCTGGCGATCCGGGATCGCGGGTGCCTCATCTGCGGAGCCCAGCCGGACTGGTGCGACGCCCATCACGTGGTGCCGTGGTCGCAGGGGGCGCCTCGGACCTCGACAACCTCGCCCTGCTCTGTCCCGGCCACCACACGGCGGTGCACGCCGGGTCGTGGGCCCTCGAACGCGACGGGCGCGGGCACCTGGTGATCGTCCCGCCGCGCTGGGTGGACCCGGCCCGGGTACCGCGGCGCCCGGTCGCCCACCTGGTGGCCGAGACGCTGACCGAGGTCGAACGGATCATGCGAGACCTCGCAGAGCGGTCCGTGCCGCTCCTCAACTGAGCGGGCACCGACGCCGGCGCCGCAGCACCTCGTTTGACACACCGATCACGCCTGCGCTTGACGGCGCCCGCCATCGTGAGCAGCCGAGAGGCCTGGCTCGTCGATACCGCAGCAACTCGCCCTCCCGGGCCGGGTGTTCCCGACCGGACCCCGTGGAGGAGACATGATCGCGGCGACCGCCAAGACGTCACCACTCGCACGTCTCCCGCTGCACGCTCGGTGCCGCGCTGCGCGGCATCGACTCCTGTCGCAGCTGACGACCACGCCCTCACAGCCTCTCTCCGGGGCTGGTCGGATCGCTGCGTCGCAACGCCGAGCTGTTCGACTTCTGACCGTGATCCGCGGCCGGGCAGGACCTCTGGACGGGTACGTCCGGGACACACGTCCCGCCGACCGGGCGACCTTTCCTGCCTTCTCGGGCGAGGCTCGGCCGTTCCGTGGTCAGGATGGGCACCGTTGTGCACAAGGGACACGGCGGCCCTGGAGCGCACCCGGCTCGACGGTGCATCATCGGACCCACCGGGCGCGGTCACCGCCGGCCGCCCCACGACCGGGAAGGGGGCCCGTGGCCAGCCGCCCGTCACGGACGATCGTCGTCGTCACGCCGTCGCTCTCGGACAACGAGCTGCGTCTGGTGTCGGGGCTGCGTCGCGTCCTGGCGAGTGCTGGTTTCCACCCCCTAGTGGCCGTCAGCGAGCCTGGCCGAGGGCTGTCCCCGCAGGTGGCCCGACTGCTGCGGGGCTCGGAGCCGGCCGGGGCCGTCATCGGCGGCGGCTTCGGCCCGGTGGAGCGGCGGTCGCTGCTGTCGTTGCTGCGCGGCCTCGGAATCCCCTGCGTCGGCGTGGCCACGGACGTGCCCGAACTGCCCTCGGTCCGGACCGACAACGCCGCCGCCCTCCACGACGTGGTGTCCCACCTGGTGGTCGAGTGCGGGGCACGGCGCCTGGCGTTCGTCCGCGGGTCCCGTCACGATGCGGACGCCCAGGCGCGCGAGGAGGCGTTCCGGCGGCAGGTCACTGCCCACCGCCTGACCGTCGACGACGGCCTCGTCGTCGACGGCGACTACGCCTACGACGCGACGTACCGGCGGATGCGGGGGCTGCTCGCCTTCCGTCCCGACATCGACGCCGTCGTCGCTTCCAGCGACACCTCCGCCGCCGCCGTCGTCGCGGCCGCGCTCGACTGCGACCTGCGGGTCCCCGACGACCTCCTCGTCACCGGGTTCGACGCCTTCGCCTTCGGCGCCCGGACCCTTCCGACGCTCACCACCGTGGACCCCGACTTCACCCGACAGGGGGAGGAGGCCGGCCGGATCCTCCTGGCCGCCGTCGACCGGCGGACCTACCCACGCCACGTCGTGGTGCCGGCGCGCCTGGTCCGCCGCGGCACCACATCCCGCCCGGACGCCGTCACGCCGGCGATCGCCTCCCGGCTGGTCCACCAGGGTCTGGGCGCCCGGGGAACGATCCTCGGCGTCAACCGGGCGCTCATGCGATGCGAGACGGTCGACGAGGTCGTGGGTGTGCTCGCGTCGAGTGCGGACCGCCTCGAGGTGCGCAACCTCGCTCTCGTCGTCCGCGACCACCGCGGCTCCCCGCCGGAGACCGGGGCCCGCCACGCGAGTGAGGCTCCGTCGGATGCCCGGGTCGCCCTCCTCGTCCGGGACGGTCGGCCGGAGTCGCCCCCGCCGGGCGGTTTCCCGCCGCACCGGATCCTGCCCGATGAGCTGGCGCCCATGCTGGGCAGCCGGCTGACGGTCATGCACCCGCTCGAGGTGCCCGGTCACGAGATCGGGTATGTGCTGTCCGAGCTGCCGCCGCGGGGGGACTCGGTCCTCGTCGAGCTGCTGTCGCTGGACCTCGGCCGCAGCCTCGCGGGGGTGCTGTCGCGGACCCGCATCGCCGAGCACGCGGCCTCGCTCGAGCAGCTGGTGGCGCTGCGCACCCACGAGCTTCAGCGGGCCAACGCCGGCCTGCGTCAGATGAACGCCAGCCTCCGGGCCTCGCTCATGCTGGACGGGCTCACGTCGATCGCCAACCGCCGGGCGTTCCAGCGCCACCTCGAGTCCCACTGGGCGCGGCTGGCGCACGACGGGGGGGAGTTGTCCCTGCTCATGATCGACGTCGACCTGTTCAAGTTGTTCAACGACCACTACGGGCACGTTGCCGGGGACGAGGCGTTGCGGATCATCGCCTCCTGTCTCCACGAGTCGCTGCGCGGGGTCGACGACCTCGCGGCCCGCTACGGCGGTGAGGAGTTCGCGGCGATCCTGCCCGACGCCGGCCATGAGACCGCCCGGGCGATCGCTCGCCGGTTCGCCGCGATCCTCGAGGGCCGCGCCGTGCCGCACGCCGCCTCGACCGTGTCCGACGTCGTCACGGCCAGCGTCGGGATCGCGACCGCCGTGCCCGGCCCGTCGTCGTCGCCCGAGCGTCTCGTCACCGCCGCCGACGAGGCCCTGTACGAGGCGAAGGCGACCGGCCGCAACCGTGCCCGTTCCCGGGACCTCACCGCCACCGAGGTCGCCGTCGGCTTCTGACCGGTTCAGGCGCGCACGAGCACCGTCGCCGGATCGGGCCCCGACCGCCACGCTCCGCACCGCGCGAGGTAGTCCCGGGCCTGGGCGCGCCAGGCCGCTCCCCGCTCGGGTTCGCGGGCCACCGCGGCTGCCTGCGCGAGCGCGGTGGCGGCGTCGAGCCACGCCCCGCAGACCGCGAGCCGATCGCCGACGACCGCCAGGGCGGCCGGATCACCGGCGGCAGCGGCGGTGGCGTGGTCGAGCCAGGCGTGCAGCAACGAGCCGTCGACCCGGTCCCGCAGCGGCTCCAGGCACGCCACGGCGAGGTCTGCGCGGCCGAGCCGGACGTAGCCGTACCCGATCCAGGCGGCATCGGACAGGGAGCCCCGCTCGGTGGCGGTCCGGTGCCCGGCGGCGAGCCGCCGGTGCGCCACGTCGAGATCGCCGTCCCGGGCGGCCTGCCACGCGGTGGCGAGCACCGGTTCCGCGACGAGCAGCAGCCCACCGCGCTCGTCCACCTCGACGGCCGGCGGGGTCTCGTGCCCTGCCCTCGGCCGTGGGACGCCCGGGCCGGCCGTGGGTGACCCCGCCATCGGCATCCCGCGGCGCGCGGCTGGGTGCCAGGCGCCCGAGACGGTGAGGCCGGCGGCGGCGAGCCGCGCCCCACCGGGCTCCCCGCACTCCTCGGCGAGCGCTGCCGCCTCGGTGTACCAGCTGGTGGCGGCGGCCGCCCAGCCGCGGCGCAGCGCCACCCGGCCGGCCACCAGGGCGAACCACATCCGGGGCCCGGGGGAGCCCGTCCACGCCTCGTCGTCGGCAGCCTCCGCCGCCAGCGCGGCCGCGCGGTCGAGCCAGCCGTCGTCGCAGGCTGCCACGATCCGCGCGAGGCCGGCGGCCACGGATCCGGGGCCGTGCCCGGAGGCGGTCTCCGCGGCCGCCCGGCTGCGGCCGCCGAGCGCCAGGGCGAGGCCCGCGGCGGCCGGCGCGTCGCGGGCGAACACGTCGATGTGCGCGAGCGCTGCGGCCGGCCCCGAGCGCCAGAGGCGGTGCCAGGCGCGGGCTTCGCGCAGGGTCGCCCCGCGGGCCCGGGCGTCGTCCCCCCTGAGTTCGCCGATCCGCTCGTCGACCTCGTCCAGTTCGGACAGCGCCCGGTCGTGGTCCTGCCGGGCGTCCCCGTGCAGCCGGGCCCGGACGAGGGCGAGGTCGGCTGCGGCCCCGGGGTCCGCCGCCGTGCGGACCGCCCCGAGCAGGGCCGTCGCCTCGGCGAAGCGACCGTGGTCGAGGAGGGCCGCCGCCAGCCGCGCCACCACCTGGGGGTCCGGGTCGCCCTGCAGGACCGCCCAGGTCAGCGCCTCGAGGGCGACGATGTCCCCACCGCGCTGCGCATGGTCGACGGCGCGCAGGAGATGCTCGCGGGGGGCCGTGCCCGTGGCCTCCAGCTGCCACAGCGCGCTGGCCAGGACGTCGCACGCCCGGCGGCCCCCGTAGGCATCGACGCGGGCGGCGAGCTCGAGAGCGACGGCTCGCCGGCGCAGGTCACCCATGGCCTCCAGGACGGGGTCGGTCGTCCCGGGGTCGGCCGGCACCACGGCCTGGCGCAACCCGGACGTCACCGTCCGGACCAGCCCGAGCGAGGCTGCCCGCTCGACCGCGGCGGGGTCCCCGGCCGCGGCGATCTCCGCCACCACGTCCGGGCCCACCGCGCCGTCGGCGACGGCCACCACCTCGACGACCCGGCGCAGGACAGGGTCGGCCGGCAGCGCCGCCGCCCGGACCGGGCGGCCCGGGTCGCCGTCCCACGTCCACAGCCCGCCGACCATCCGCAGCGTGCCCCGTGCCAGGCCCCGGGTGACGATCTCCGCGACCCGTCGTGGGTTCCCCTGCCCGGCGGCCGTCAGCGCCGTCGCGGTGTCCGGTGAGACCTCGCCGTCGAGCGTTCGGCGCAGCAGCCCGGAGACGGCGGCGGCGTCGAGGGCGGGCAGCCGCCGCACCGCGACGAGGTCGCTGCCCGCTGCCGCCGTCAGGGGGTCCCGGGCTCCGGCGTCCTCCGGCCACGTCGCGAGAACGCGCACGGCTCCATCGACGACCAGCTCGGCGAGCAGGTCGGCAGACGCGGGGTCGACGAGGTGGAGGTCATCGACGACGACGACCGAGTCGGGACCCGGCAGCTGCCTGAGGGCCTCGCGCACCGCCGCGGCCGGGTGCTCCTCGGCGTCGGCCGGGGCGAGCGGGCGCAGGGCACCCCAGGGCCTCGCCCGCGTGTAGCGGGTCCCGACGACCCATGTCGTGGGCTGCCCGGCCCGGTCCCGCAGCGCCGTCACCTGCCGGGCCACGGCACTGCGCCCGACGCCGCGGGGGGCGACGACGACCACCGCGCCGACCCCGGGCGGTCCGGCGAGCAGACCGGAGATCTCCGCGGCGAGGGCGGACCGGCCCGGCATCGGCCACGCCGACCACGACGGGAGGACCGGCAGGGCCCCGGCGACCCGGGGGCGTTCCGCCGCCGTCAGATCGATCACCGAAAGTCACCATACATTGACACGGAGTGAAAGTGCCATAAGGCGACCCCTCGTCGCGGGCGCGACACGCAGAGGCCGGGGCACCCGTGATGCCGACGGTGGGACCCGGAGCACTTGCGCGGGGGGCCCTCGCGCGATGAGGTACCCCCATGCCCATCCAGTCTGTCAACCCCGCCACCGGCGAGGTCGTCGCCACCTTCGACGAGCACACCGCCGAGCAGGTCGACGGGGCGCTGCGGCAGGCGGTCGAGGCGTTCGCGGTGATGCGGCGCGCCTCGTTCGCGGAACGGGCGGGCCGGCTGCGGGCCGCCGCCGACCTGCTCGAGGCCGAGGCCGACGCCACCGCGCGAACCATGACCCTGGAGATGGGCAAGACCCTCGCGTCCGCCCGGGCCGAGGTCCTCAAGTGCGCCAAGGGGTGCCGGTTCTACGCCGATCGAGCCGAGGCGCTCCTCGCCGACGAGCCCCGGGACGCCGGGGCCGTGGGAGCCACCCGGGCCTGGGTCCGCTACGACCCGCTGGGTCCCGTCCTCGCCGTCATGCCGTGGAACTTCCCGCTGTGGCAGGCCGTCCGGTTCGCCGCTCCGGCGCTGATGGCCGGCAACGTCGTGCTGCTCAAGCACGCCTCGAACGTGCCGCAGTGCGCGCTCTACCTGGAGTCGCTGTTCCGGCGCGCCGGGTTCCCGGAGGGTGCCTTCCGCACCCTGCTCATCCCCGCGTCGCGGGTCGCCGAGGTCATCGAGGACCCGCGCGTGGTCGCCACGACGGTGACCGGTTCCGGCCCGGCGGGGTCCGCGGTCGCGGCGGCGTCCGGACGGGCGCTCAAGCCCACGGTGCAGGAACTGGGCGGCAGCGACCCGTTCGTCGTCATGCCGTCGGCCGACCTTGTCGCCGCCGCCGCTGTCGCCACCACCGCGCGCTGCCAGAACAACGGCCAGTCGTGCATCGCGGCCAAGCGCTTCATCGTGCACGCCGACGTGGCGGACGAGTTCGAGCGGCGCTTCGCCGACCACCTCGCCGCGCTCGTCGTCGGCGACCCGATGGCGGAGTCCACCGACGTCGGCCCCCTCGCCACCGAGCAGGGCCGCCGCGACGTCGAGGAGCTGGTGGCCGACGCCGTCGCCAAGGGTGCCCGGGTCGTCGTGGGCGGGACCGTCCCGGACGGGCCGGGCTGGTACTACCCGCCGACGCTGATTACCGGCATCACCCAGGACATGCGCCTGTACGGCGAGGAGGTGTTCGGGCCCGTGGCCGCGCTGTACCGGGTGGCCTCGATCGACGAGGCGATCGCGCTGGCCAACGACACGGTCTTCGGCCTGGGCGCCAACGCCTGGACGAACGACCCCGAGGAGCAGGACCGGTTCGCCCGCGAGCTGGAGGCGGGCATGGTCTTCGTCAACGGCATGGTGACGTCGTACCCGGAACTGCCCTTCGGTGGCATCAAGACCTCGGGGTTCGGCCGCGAGCTGGGGGAGCCGGGCATCCGGGCCTTCTGCAACACGAAGACCGTGTGGCTGTCGGACCGCTCGGCCGTGCCGCCGGCGGGGGCTCCGGCCGGCGGCGGGGTGGCCGCCCACAGCGAATGAGGGCGGTTCCCGCGCACCAGCCGACCGCCCGGCTCGCCTAGCCTCGGGCCATGTTGCTTGAGGACCTGCGCACCCTCGTGGTCCTCGTCGAGTCCGGCGACGAGCGGCGGGCGGCCCAGGGACTGCGCGCGAGCCCGGCCACCGTGCGCCGCTCGATGGGTCGGCTCGAGCAGCGGGTGGGGGGCCGGCTGGTGGTCCGGCGTCCGGAACCGGGCCCGATCGAGCTGACCCCGCTGGGGGAGCAGGTCCTCGACAAGGCCCTCGATGTGCTCGAGGCAGCGGCCGACCTGCTGCACGCCGCGCACCGGCCGGCGCACCGGCCCTACGCCGTCGTCGGCGCCCTGTACCGGATGCTGGTCGATGAGATCTCGGACGCTGCGGCGGCGGTCGACCCGCTCGTCGGGGGGGACGTCAGCCTGGAATTCCGGGAGGTCTCCGACGAGGATCCCAGCGCCGGTCTCGCGCGGGGCAGGGTCGATGTCGGGGTGCTCGCCGGACCGACCGACCTCGACGCGCTCCTGGTCCGGCGCACCGTGGCCCAGGTGCCCCGGGTCGCTCTGCTGGCGGCCCACCACCCGCTGGCCCAGCGATCCGGGCTGGAGGTGCGTCAGCTGGCCGACGAGGTGTGGGTCGACGACATCACGATCCCCGACGCCTCGTGGCCGACGTACTGGCGGTGCGAGGACGTGAGCGGCCGGGCACCCGAGCGTCGCACCCCGGTGACCGGGCAGGCCCAGCTCGTCGAGGCGGTCCGGTTCGGCGCCGGGGTGGCAGTCCGGCCGGCCCCGCTGCCGGTCCACCTGCGGGCCGTCGGGGTGGCGGCGGTGCCGCTGGTCGACACCCCGCCGTGCTCGGTCGACCTGGCGTACCGGCAGGACTCGATCCACGGGCCGTACGTCGACGCGCTCGCCGAGCGGCTGGCGGCCGACCTGGACGCCCGGCCGGTCGGAGTGCGGATCCGGGCGTCGGCGGTCGTCACCGGGGTCGTCGTCACCGGTCCGGCGGTCCGGCCGGCGCTGGACGACGCCGCCCGCCGCTCCCGGGCGGGCCGGCGGGGCCGGCTGCTGGGGATCGGCGGGCGGCGGGACGACCCGGCGGCCCTGGAGGTCGCAGCGGCCGACGGGACCCGGCCGTGACCGTCACCGATCTCCTCCTGGCAGGACATCCGGATGCGACCGGCACCTGTCGCGGACACCCAGGCGACCGCTTATGCCCAAGTCCCGTGCCCGTGATCGTCGATTTGTCGACGTTCACGGGTCGGTGATCGTCGATAAGTCGACGATCAAGGGCTTCGCCGAGTGCTCAGCGGCCATGAACGTCGACAAATCGACGATCACCGACCCATGAACGTCGACAAATCGACGATCACTGTCCGGAGGGACCGGGTCGGGGTAGCGGACCGTCAGGCGGGGGCCTGCGCGGTGAACCCCTCCAGTGCCGGGCGCAGCACCCGGGCCGCCCAGTCCCGGGCGGCCGTCGGGGCGGCGCCGAGGCGCTGCCACTGCTCGCCCGCCCCGGCGGGGTTCAGGAGCGGGCTGGGCCCGGGCGGCATGGCCGCGTAGGCCTGCTCGACGCCGGCGGCGGCGGCGTCGCCGAGGAACGGCCGCAGCAGGTCGCCGTACTCCGCAGGAGTGAGCTGCCGGAAGGTGAGCTCCCGGTTCAGCCCGGCGCCCAGCTCGCCCACCAGCTCGGTGAAGGTGAGCGGCTGCGGCCCGGCCAGCTGCAGCACCTGCCCGCCGAGGTCGCCGGCGAGCGCCGCCATGGCGGCGGTGCCCATGTCGGTGGCCGCGGTCCAGGCGACGACATCCCCGGCCGGGCGCGGGTAGACCAGCTCACCCTGGGCCAGGGTGGCCAGGGACCACGGCGCCACGTGGTTCTCGAGGTAGCCGGTCGGCGCGACGACGGCGACCCCGCCGTCGGCGAGCGCCCGGGAGACCGCCCCGCCGCCCATCACGTCGGGCACACCGGGCGGCGGCACGGGCGTGCCGACGTTGACCACGACCGGGAGCCCGCGGCTCCGCAGCGCCAGGTACGACGCGATCGCGAGCGGCCCCCGCTCGGGGTTGCCGAACGCCAGCGGCATGATCCCCGCGACGGCCGCCGCGCCGGTGTCAGCGGCGGCGGCGGTCAGAGCGTCGGAGTCGGCGAGGTCGGCGACGACCGCCTCGTCACCGGCGGCCCGCAGCTCCTGCGCCCGGGCGTCGCTGGAGGTGACGCGGACCGGGACGCCGCCGCGGGCGCGGACGGCCGGCACGAGGCCGCTGCCCTGGGCACCCGCGGAACCGACGACGAGGACTCGCTGTCCGGTGAGGTCCATCTGAGGTTCTCCCTGTTGGTTACGGATGGGTACCCGGTTATCGTGGGTTACCAGTGGTCCGGTGCGTAAGGAGGCACTTCCATGTCCCTCGGTCACACGGCGGTACCCCACCTGGACCGGCAGCTGGCGGCGGCCAGGGCGCGCGGCGACGACGCCCCGTCGCACGCCGCCTGCCCGGTGCGGGACGTGCTCGAGCGGGTCGGTGACAAGTGGACGGTCCTCGTCGTCGTCGAGCTGGTCCGGGGACCCCAGCGGTTCACGCAACTGCTGCGCGCGGTGGACGGGATCTCGCGGCGGATGCTCACCCGGACCCTGCGCCTGCTGGAGCGCGACGGCCTGGTCGAGCGGACCGTCTTCCCCACGGTGCCCCCGGCCGTCGAGTACCGGATCACCGAGCTCGGCGCGGGCCTCGCCGGTCCGCTCGACGCCCTGGCCGCGTGGGCGGTGGCCCACCGCGGCGAGATCGAGGCCTCCCGGGCCGCCTACGACGCCCGCCCCGCCCCCTGACGCGGGCGGGCGGTCCAGGTGAGCAGGCGGTCGGCGGACCAGGTGTTCATGATCTGGTCGGGGTCGATGCCGGCCTGCTCGGCGCGGGCGCAACCGAACCACTGCCACTCCAGCTGACCGGGCGCGTGGGCGTCGGTGTCGATGCTGAAGACGCAGCCGGCGCCGCGGGCCAGCTCCAGCAGGCGCATGGGGGGGTCGAGCCGCTCGGGCCGGGAGTTGATCTCCACGGCGACGCCGTGCTCGGCGCAGGTGGCGAACACCGCAGCGGCGTCGAAGCGGGACTCCTCACGCGCCTTGGACCCGCGGGAGGCGCCGGGGGAGTCGGCCTGGCGCCCGCCGAGCAGCCGACCGGTGCAGTGGCCGAGCACGTCGGTGTGCGGGTTCGCGACGGCGGCCAGCATCCGGCGGGTCATGGCCGCGGAGTCCATGGCGAGCTTGGAGTGCACGCTGGCCACCACCACGTCGAGGCGGTCCAGCAGGTCCGGGTCCTGGTCGAGCGAGCCGTCCTCGAGGATGTCGACCTCGATCCCGGTGAGCACCCGGATGCCCGCCCCCTGCTCGGCCAGCGCGGCGTTGAGCGAGCCGACGAGGTCGAGCTGCTGCCGCAGCCGCTCGGCGGTGAGCCCGCGGGCCACCGTGAGACGGGGTGAGTGGTCGGTCATCGCCAGGTAGTCGTGGCCCAGGGCGAGGGCGGCGACGGCCATCTCGGGGACGGGCACGCTGCCGTCGGACCACTCCGAGTGGCTGTGGAGGTCGCCGCGCAGCGCGGCCCGCACCGTGGCCCCGCCGCCGCCCTCGACCAACGGCGCCGCCGCGGCGGCCTCGGCGTCGATGAGGTAGGGGTGGACCAGGCCCCGGACGGCGGCCGCGGCCACCCCGGCCGTCCGGTCACCGACCCGCGGCAGATCGGTCAGCCGGTCCTGGCGCGCCAGGCGCTCGACCTCGGCGGGGCCGACTGTGAGGAGGGCACCCGCCGCCGCCCGGAACGCCGCCGCCCGGCGCCCGGGCTCGTTGAGCCGCTCCTTGAGATACGCCGTGCGACGCAGGGCGGCCACCGCGGCGGCCGCGCCGCCGCCCGACAGGTCAGGCGGCGGCACGGGACCCGGGTCGACGCTCACCGGACCGAGTCTGTCAGCTGGTGACCTCGACGCCCTTCCAGAAAGCGACCCGGTTGCGGATCTCGGCCGCGGCCTCGGACGGCTGCGGGTAGTACCAGGCGGCGTCGGCGTTGACCTGCCCGTCGACCTCGATCGACCAGTAGCTCGCGGTGCCCTTCCAGGGACAGACGCTCGAGGTGTCGCTCTCGCGCAGGTACTCGCGCCGGACGCTGCCGAGGGGGAAGTAATGGTTCCCCTCGACGACGACGGTGTCGGACGACTCGGCGACAACGGCGCCGTTCCAGGTGGCCTTCACCCTCATCTCAACACCGCCGCCCCGCCGGGACTTCCCGGTGGGACGCTTCCCGGCGGGACGGTCGCGACCGGCAGCGCCTCGCCGCTCGCCGCGTGGATGCCGACACGACCTGCCCCCGCGGGGCCTCGGCGACGGGGCCCCGGCTGGGGGGTCTCGCCGGTCGGGACGGAGAATGCCCGCATGGCGTCCAAGCTGTCCGTCGCGTCCGAGGACTCCCTGCTGTCGATCGCGAGCCGAGGTTCGGTGCTGAGCATCGGCTCGATCGGCAGCGCCCTCAGCATCGGCTCGATCGGGTCGGTGGCGTCCGTGCTCGGTGTCGGGTCGGCGGCCTCGGCCGGCTCGGTGCTGTCATGGGCCAGCGCCAGGTCGGTCATGTCGTCGACCACGGCGGGGCGGGTCATGGGGGCGCGTCCGGGCCAGCGCGAGGCGACGGCCACGGCGGCGGCACTCGCCGCGCTGGCTGTGGTCCTGGTGGTCGGAGTCCGGTCCTCCCGTCGCCGCTGAGGACCCTTGGGACGTCATGAGACTGTCCCGGCCTCCGGTGGGCGGTCGACGATCACGACGGGCCCGGGTCCGGGGGCCGCTCCACGAAGACGAGGTCGGCGTGGATCATGCGTGCCGAGCGGTGCCGGCCGGCGGCGCGGTAGTAGTCGGCCTCGGCGGCCACGTCGACGACGGGCCGGCCGCGGTCGTCGGTGTAGACCTCGGACACCGCGCGCAGGTCGTAGACGTAGGCATGGGCCTGGAGCACGACCACACGCTCGCCCGTCAGCGGCCCGGAGTGGTCGCGGGCCGGGACCGCGCGGCGGGCGGGCGGCGGCTCCACCGGCACCACCAGCGACCCGTCCGAGCTGACGGCCGGCGTGACGGGCTCGGTGCGCACCTCCCCGACGGTACGCTCGACCAGCCGCGACGCGTCGCTGTCCACAGGTCCGACTCCGTCGGCCGGTCTCAGCCGCCGGCCTCGGGGACCGCTGGCCGGGTGATGCTGACCAGGTTGGACATCCAGTACTCGCTCCCGAGGACGTCCTGGACGTGCTCGACGGTCTTGCCGGTCCGGGGCGCGTGCACCATGCCGCCCCGGCCGTCGTACAGCCCGTCGTGGGTCACCGTCCGCCCGCCCTTCATCGCGAACGACAGGATGTCGCCGGCCCGTGCCTGCTCCAGCGGAACCGGTGTCGTCATGGCCGCGATCTGCGCGGAGGAGTGCGGGAACTCCACCCCCGCGGCCTGGTACCAGGCATGCAGGATGAGTCCCGAACAGTCGAAGCCCACGGTGTTCGCTCCGCGGCCGATGCCGAGCGACGGCCCGGCGCGGGTCCCGCCGCCCCACGAGTACGGGGTCCCGATCCAGGACGCGGCGACGTTGACCGCCACCTCGCCGGCGTCCGCCCCCGCCAGCGGGGTGAAGTCGGCCGGGACGGCCCGGTCCTCGCACGGGTCGTCGGTGCCACCCGGCAGGGCGGGGCCGGAGGGGGCGACCGGTGACAGCGCGGCGGGCACGGCGGCGCCCGCGCCGACGGGCTCGAGGACAGCGGCGAGAATCTCGTCCGCCAGGGACTCCCACTTCGCGTAGGCCGTGGGGAACGCCGAGCGCTGGACCCGCTGCGCGGCGACGGTCACGGGCAGCGTCTCCCACTCGGGGACCTCGACGAGGGCGTCGAAGAACTTGCCCGCCGCCGTCTGGGGATCCATGAGCTCGTCCAGCGACCCCCACCAGGGGTACTGCTGCTGGAACACGTTGACGCTGCCGTGGTCGCGCCCCACGGCGTCATGCGGGTAGCGCAGCGACCGGCTGACGTCGCGCTGCTCGGGGCGCAGCTCGCCGGTGCCGTCGTTGGCGTAGTTGCGGAACATCGACTCCTGGGCCGCCACCGCCAGCGCGACCCGCAACCCCTGGGTCGGCAGGTCCCGCGTGAGACCCACCTCGACGATCGTCACGGCGTGGGCGACCTGCACCTCGTCGAGGCCGTCGACCGTGACCAGGGTCGGGTCCGTGGTGACGGCCAGGCACTCGCCGCGGGTGTCCGCCTCGTCGGTCTCGACGGAGACTCCGGCGAGGGTCACCGCGACCACCGTGACGACCAGCAGCAGCGCGACCGCCGGCACCCAGAGCAGAGCCCAGACACCTCGCCGCCCGCTCACCGCGCACCTCCCGCCGCAGCCGGCACCGTCGGCAGGATCTCGTCCACCAGCCAGCGGCCGTCGTCGGCGAGCAGGAGCATCACGGCCAGGGCCGTGCCGTCGCTCAGCTCGACATCGACGAGGGCCAGTCCGTCGGACTCCACCCTCACCTGCGACTGCGAGACCTCCGAGGCCGGGACGCGGGAGGGGTCGATGGTGGCCGACTGCTCCAGCCAGCTCGGGGTGGCGAGCGGGGTGAGGGCCGCGGTCCGATCCGTCGCGTCGGGTACCTGCCAAGCCGTGACCGCGGCCGCGGCCGCATCCGCCAGTTCGGCCGCCGGGTCCGGTCCGGCCGCCGGCACCGGGGCCTCGCGGGGAACCGGGCGCTCGCTCGCGCGGGGCGCCGGCGTCGGCGCCCCGCTCTCGGTGCCGCCGCGCCCGCTCACGGTCGGCGCGAGCTCCAGGAGCAGGGCGGCCAGACCCGCCACGACGACCACCGCCGCCGCGACCCACCGCAGGACCCCGGACACACTCATGGTGCCCTCGCTCGGTCGAAGGCACTGGCGAGGGACGGTGCGGGGCGGGCGGGGTCGAGGGCCCGGGCCGCGCCCGCCTGGGCGTTCCGCGGGTCGGCCGCGGCCTCGGCCGACTCGGGCCGGGCATCGACGACCGGCCCGTCCAGGGTGTAGACGACGATCACCTCGTCGCCATCGACGACGACGGGGTCGAAGTCCTGCAGCCGGGCCGTCTCGGGCCGGTCCTCGCCGCGCTGGGCGGGCGGCTCCTCGGGCTCCTTCTCCGCCACGGCGGCAGCCGACGGCCCACCGCCGTCGACCGTGGAGTGCTCCGGGCGCGCCACCCCGCGCGCGGTCGGAGCCTCGGCGGCCGCCGACTTGTCCTCGTCCTCGTCGTCGTCCGACGCTGCCTCGGCGGCCCGGCGCCCCGCGAACACCCCGAGCGCCACCTTGCCGACGCCCGCGGCGAAGCCCTTCACCCCGCCTCCGAGCCGCTCGGCCTCGCGGACACCGGTGCTGACGGCGTCCCGGCTGCGCACCAGGCGGGTGAGCCGCCGGTACGGGCTCAGCAGGATCCACATCGCCACGCTGACCAGGAACGCCAGCAGGATGCCGAGCAGCGCGGGGATGCCGGAGTCGGGGGAGAGGAACACCCCGAACAGGTACGCGGCGACCGCTGCCCCGACGGCGAAGACGATGCTGTTGACGACCGCCGCGGCGGCGAGGGAGGCGACGCCGCTGAGGGTGCCCCGCACCAGCAGCGCCACCAGCGCCACCAGCGGCAGGAACATGACGATGATCCGGATGATGAGGTAGCTCAGGGCCACCAGCACGAGGCTCACCACGAGGAACGGCAGGATGGCGATGAGGGCGAGCGCGACGATGGCGTGGCCCACCCGGTCGATGCTCCGGGCACCGGTGAGGTACTCGTAGGAGTCCGGGTCGGTTCGCTCGACCGCGGCGGCCGCCGCCTCCCACTGCTCCTGCTTGGCGGCCAGCAGCTCGGCCCCGGCCCCGTCCGGGTCGGAGCGCACCACCTCGACCTCCGCCCAGCTCAAGGTGGACGCCCGATACAGCTGGGGACCGTAGGCCTGCGCCGTGGGGGAGGTGGTGTCGCCGAGCGTCCCGGCCACCCAGCGGTCGTAGAGCATGGCCTCGACCAGGGGGGACACCGTCGCCACGTCCGGTGTGGACTCCCGGCTGCCCGCCAGGGCACCGGAGATCGAGCTCACCGCCCCGGCCGTGATGTCGTCGGTGGCCTGCGAGACCCGGGTGGGGTAGCTGGCGGCGAACGTCGCCAGCGTGGTGGCCACGAGGGCCAGGACGACGGTGCCGATCGCCGCCGACAGCCTGGCCCGGCGGATGCTCACGAGCAGGACGAGGCCGACCGCCACCAGGACGACCGGCAGGAAGGGCTCGGTGAAGCCCGTCATGAGGGCCTCGGAGACGTACCCCACCGGCTGGTCGAGGATGTCCAGCCAGCGCTGGTTGTAGACGACGTCGGCGAGCGTCGCCACCACGCCGAGGCACAGCACCGGCACCGCCATCAGGGCGTTGGCCGAGGAGGTCAGCGCCTGGTTGGTTGCCTGTCCCGGGCCGGCGACGCACGAGTCGACGTACATGTGCCAGCGGTAGCCGGCCAGACCGGTCGTCTCGTAGACGGAGACCGTGGCGCCGGACGCGAAGGGGTCGGCATCGACGGGTGGGGGGTCCGTCGGGGTCGGCGTGACATAGCCGTTGAACCCCCGGTCCGGTGACTGTGGCGTGGGCTCGCCCTGGCAGTCCGGGAGTCCGGGGATGGGCAGGGCGGGCAGTGCTGCGGCGGCAGCCGGGGCCGCCCCGGCCAGCGACAGGGCGGCGCAGACCACCAGCGCGGCGCAGACCGCGGCCACGGCGCGCAGCCGGCCGCCGGGGAGGCTCAGGCGGCGGGCCACTCGTCCCCCCAGCCGTCGAGTCGGGCCGCGTCGCGGCGGGGTTCGGGGACCGGCACGGGCTCGGGCTCCCGGGGCGCGGCACCGTCCCCCGGCGCCTGCTCCCGGGCGGCCGGCTCCGGCCCGGGTTCCGGGTACGACGGCATCGGTGAGGACACCTCGGGTGGCGTCGTGGGCGCGGCGGACCGCCCGCCGGCCGTGGTGTCCAGGGCCTTCAGGACGTGCGACAGGTGCCCGAGGTCCCAGCGGATGCGCTCGGTGTAGCCGTCGGCGTCTCGGAAGATGAAGTCGCGGGCACCGGTGCGCCCGGTCCCCGCCTGGGGCCGGGCACCGCCCAGCGCGAGGGTCGCGACGGCCCGCTCGTACCCCAGGTCGGTGGGGATGCGGGCCAGGCGCAGGGCGCCGAGCGCCTCCTGGGGGTCGTCGATGCCACCGATGACGCACTCGTCGATGAGCCCGCCGGCCTCGAGGCTGAGCAGGTCGCTCGGCTTCTGGGACGCCGCGAGCACCCGGGTGTTCCACTTGCGGGAGTCCCGGGCGAAGCGCTCGACGAGCGCCCGCCCGGCCGGTGTGCGGCGCAGGGCGTGCGCCTCGTCGATGACGACGACCTTGCGCTCGCCCATCCGCCGGGCGTAGATCCGCCGCGACGCGTACGTCGCGGCGAGGCTGAGCAGGGGGACGCTGATCCGTTCGTCCTCGGTCCAGTTGGTCTCGTCGGCGTCGGTGTCCGGGAGCGTGAGCCCGCCCAGGGTGAAGACCAGCAGGGTCGGGTCGGGCACCTGGAGCGCGGGGGCACCGCCGTTGCCGTGGGCGTCGCCGGGGTCCGGCCGGGCGCGGTCCGCCATGTATCCCGGGTCGAAGAAGAGCCGTGCGGCCGGGTACTCGCTGAGGTCTCGCAGGACGTCGAGGATCTCGTGGTCGCGGTCCCGGTCGTCGGCGGCGATGACGTCGAGCACGCTGCCGAGCGACGCCGTGTGTGCGCCGCCGACCGCTCGCACGGCCCCGCGGACGATGAGGCCGGCCTCGCGGGTGCGCCGCAGCTCGGGCGGCAGCAGCAGCCGCAGGGTGTCGGTGGCGAGCTGCATCCGGCGGCGTGCCGCGAGGTGGCGGGCGTCGGCGACGACCTCGTCGAGCATCCGCTCGTACTCCTCGCCGCCCAGCCCGGCCAGTCGTTCGTCGTCGACCAGGTGCTCCCGGCGGGGCTCCGGGATCGCGGTGTACGGCGACAGGGTGCCGGCCGGTGCCCGGAGCAGGTCGATGTGACGCGACACCGGGGCGATCTCGGGGATCCTGGTGAGCCGGGCCAGGGGCCCGGACGGGTCGAACACCGTGGTGCTGATCCCGCGCAGGGCCGAGTCGTACGCCAGGGCGCCGACCACGACGGACTTCCCGCAGCCGAGCCCGCCGATGACCGGGGTGAAGCCGGACCGCTCCCGGATCTCCATGGCGTAGTGGAGGTTCCAGGCCACCGCCCTGCGGGACGTGCCGACCGTGTACCCGATGTAGGAGCCGTCCCGGGTGCCCACCGTGCTCGAGACGTGTGGCAGGGCGGCCGCCAGGAACGCGGTCTTGCCGCGCCGGCGATGCGACGGCGAGGCCGCGGGCTCACCGGGGACGAACTCCCGGTGGGCGCCGTACTGGTCGAGGTCCCGGTGCAGCTCGATGCGGTAGTCGCGGTACCTGTTGACCGTGGTGTTCACCCGGTCCTCCAGCTCCGCCGGGGTCGCGGCGACCAGGGCCAGGTGGAACCGGCCGTCGACGCGTGCGACGGCGTGGGCCCCGCCGTCGGCGATCTCGTCGGCCGTCGCCCGGGCCTGGGCCCCGGTCCGGCGCAGGGCGGGGGGCACCTCGACCGAGGGCGTGACCGTGTACTGCTGCTCCTGGTCGACCACCTGGTCGATCCGGGAGCGCATGGCGCCCGCGGCCTGCGGGCCGGAGAGGATCCGCACCCGCGCCGACCACTCGACCGGGAACGGCAGCGAGTCCGCGTACGCCATCCAGGGCAGGTGCACCTGGGGGATCTGGAGGTCTTCCATCCGCCCGACGGTCAGCACCGTGAGGTAGCGCTCGACGGCTCCGGCGCCGCGCTGGGGGCGGGCCACCATGCGCACGAACGGCCGGCCCGGGCACGGGTCGATGTCGAGGGTGCCGGTGAAGAGTCCGATGTCGGTGGGCTCCACCGCGAGCGACATGCCGTCCACCGTCGTGTGGGGTTCGGGCAGGCCGAGCCCGAGGCTGCGGTGGATCAGCCACTCGACCTCGCCCTGGGTCGCCCGCACGGCGTCCAGTCCGGGTGTCGCGAGCACGGTGTCGAGGCGGACCAGGTCGGCCTCGAGCCGGTTCGCGGTCCGGCGCGGCGCCTGGACGTCGACGCCGAGGTAGGTCTCGGTGTCGGCGAACGTCGACCCCCTGAGATGGCGCTGGACGGACACCAGATGGCCCCCCCACGCCTCCGGGTTCGACGGTGCCGGCGTGTCGTCCGCCAGCGCGCGCGCCCACCGGTGGACCGGATAGGGGCGCTGCACGGTCCGGAGGTGGATCGTGCGCCCGGCGAGGGCGGCCCAGGTGTCGGCGATCTGGCGGATGAGTGCTTCCCGCCGCTCGTCGCCCTGCCAGGACCACTGCTGCGGACCCAGGCGGTACCAGGCCTGGAGCCCGTGGCGGGTCTCCGTGAGGCACCCGGTCACCCGGCGCAGGGCGAGCGGCAGGGGCGGGTAGTCCACGGTCGGCGCCCGCCGCGGCGCCTGGTGCCGGGCCCAGGGGTGCCGGCGCGAGCCACGCAGGAACCGGCGCCCCGGAGTCGTGGTCACCGACGCCGGCCCCGGTGCAGGAGCGGGAACCGGGCGGAACGCGGCCGGGCCCGGCCGGACTGGCGCCGGCAGCGGACCCAGTGGGCGGCCCCGCGCAGTTCGCCGCGGGAATAGGCGATCCAGGCCAGCAGCGGACGTTCGGCCGTGAGGTGTGGAGCCAGGAGGTACCCGGCGACGAACGCCACGGCGCCGACGTACAGGCCGCCGGGCCAGCCCCCGAACGTGAGCAGCAGGGGCGGCGCCGAGAGCGCGGCGGCAGCGGCGGAGATGGCCAGGACGACGTAGCGCGGCTGCCCGACGACCGTCCAGCCCCGGAGGTCGACGAGCCGCGGCTGGTAGCGCCAGATGGCGTCGTCGTTCGTGATGCGCACGCCGGCCCTCAGTTGAAGAGGAAGTCGAAGATGTCGTCGCTCGTCCCCGTGATCAACGGGATGCTGATCCCGGCGATGAGGAGCGCGATGACGACGATCGCCAGGATGCCCAGGGCGTCGCCGAGGCTGGACCGCTTGATCCCGAACAGCAGGATGATGGCGACGACCACGAGGCCGACCCCGAGCACCTGGAGCAGGAGTTGGCGGACGCCCTCGACGTTCAGGGGGTTGGCGGACACGTCCACGAGAGCGAGGGACAGGTCAGCGATCATGGCACCTCCAGGCCGACGCCACGGGATCCGAGCCGGGTGCCCATGGATCCCCCGGCGGTTCGGTCATGGGTCGAGCGAGTCGTCGGGGACGGTCTGCGGAGCGGTCGTCAGGATGTCAGACGTTCACGACCATACGGACGGGGTGACGGTCTGTGGAAGTCCCAAGACGTTAAGTAGTTGTCCGTCATCAGGGTCGACGCTGCTCTTGGCCCTTTGGGCCTCCTGCGGGGAGCCCTAACGGGCGGAACCGGGGTGTCGGTGTGTCCGCTTCCTGAGACAAGGATCTCAGTCGTCCTCGCCGTCCCCGTCCCCGTCCTCGCCGTCCCCGTCGTCGCCGTCCCCGTCGTCGCCGTCCCCGGCGGGCGACCCGTCCCGCCCGAGGTCGACCAGGACGCGGCCGGCCTCGGCGGCGGTCGCCGGGTCGAGTTCACCCCGCCGGGTCCACCGGATCACCCGGGCCGCCGTCTCGGCCGCCAGCCGGGGGACGTCCTCGTCCTCGGCCTCGCGGACGTCCAGGAGTCGCTCGAGCAGGTCCTCGCCCCGTTCGCCGAACCGGTCGGGGTCCGCTTCCAGGGCCGTGATGAGGGCGTCGAGGTCGGACACGGTCGGCGTCGGGGGCGGCTCGGCGGGCGGCGTGATCGGCGTGGTGGTCACCGGGGCGGGCGAGGGCGGGGCCGGGGTGGTCGACAGTCCGCCCGCGGTCGCGTCGTCGCCCCGGCGGTCGCTGAGCGCGCCGCCCACCAGCGTCGCGGCCAGGGCGACCGCGAGCAGCGCCACGACGGCCAGGGCTGCGGGTCGGACCCAGCCGCGGCGGGCCGGGGTGCCGCCGGCGCTCGGATGGCCCGCCACGGGCAGCGCCCGCGTGGATCCCTGGTCCCCCCGGTGAGGTGCGTCGACCGGTTGACCAGTGGTCGGTGTCGGCGTGGGCGCCCGCGGTCGCGAGGTGGCCGAGCGCCCCAGGGAGGGGCCTGTGACCACCTCGGCCAGGGCGGCGTCCATCTCGGCCGCCGAGGCGAACCGGCCGGCCGGGTCCTTGGCGAGTGCCCGTCGGACCAGCGCGTCGAGTCCCGCACCCACCTCAGGACGCTGTTCGGCCAGGGAGGGGGGAGCCTGGGCGGTGTGGGCGAGGGCCACGGCGACCGCGGTGTCGCCCGTGAACGGGGGCGAACCGGTGAGCATCTCGTGGAGCACGACCCCGACCGCGTACAGGTCGCTCGCTGCCGTGGCCGGTCGGCCCGCCACCCGCTCCGGGGCGAGGTAGGCGACCGTGCCGAGGACCGCGCCGGGCTGCGTGAGCGTCATTCCGTCGGCGGTGGAGGTGGCGATCCCGAAGTCGGTGAGCTTGACGGTCCCGTCCGGGGCCAGCAGGGCGTTGCTCGGCTTGACGTCCCGGTGCAGCAGGCCGCGGGCATGGGCGGCGCCGAGCCCGGCCAGGACCTGGCGGGCCACCTCCACGGCGTCGGTCACCGCGAGCGGTCCCCGCTCGGCGAGCACCTGGGCCAGGCTCGGCCCGTCGACGAGCTCCATGGCGATGTACGGGGTGGTGCCCTCCTCGGTGAGCGGACCGTCGACGGCGCCGATGTCGAACACCGTGACGATGTTCGGGTGGACCAGGGCCGCTGCGGCGCGGGCCTCGCGCAGGAAGCGCGCCCGGGCGTGGGCGTCGGGGACGGCGGACTGAAGGATCTTGAGCGCCACGGGCCGGTCCAGCAGCTCGTCGTGCGCGGCGACGACCCGGCCCTGAGCGCCCGCCCCGATCGGGCGGCCCATCCGGAAGCGGCCCGCGACGAGATCCGCGGTGGGTTCGGCCATCGGCGTGCGACGGTACGTCAGCCGGGCCCCCCGGCGCACCGGGCGGGGCCAGCGACGGCCCCGGGCGACGTCGCCGGGGCCGTGACCCACTTGTCGGGCGCCGCCGGCTTCGTCACCGGCAGCGTCTCGCCGTCAACGGGGGGCGGACGATGCCCTGAGGACGAGCACCCCGTCCTCGTCCGCCCACAGCCGGTCGCCCGGCATCATGACCACCCCGCCCAGTTCCACGGGGACGTCGACCTCGCCCGCGCCGGTCTTCGCGCTCGTGCGCGGGTTGGTGCCGAGCGCCTTGACCCCGAGTGGCAGGCCCCCGAGGGCGACGCTGTCCCGGACCGCGCCGTGGATCACGAGGCCCGCCCAGCCGTTCGCGACCGCGAGCCCGGCGATCACGTCGCCCACCAGCGCCGTGCCCAGCGAGCCCCCGCCGTCGACGACGAGCACCGCCCCGTCCCCGGGGCCGGACAGCACCGATTTCAGCAGGGCGTTGTCCTCGTGGCAGCGGACGGTGCGGACCGGACCCTGGAAGCGCCGGCGGCCCCCGAGGTCGCGGAACTGCAGGGGGCAGGACTGCAGCGTGGTGCCGTGCCGCTCGTGGAGCTCGTCGTACACGTCCGCGGTCGCCCGGCCGTCCGTCATGCGCCCATCCTGGCTCGCCGACTCACTCGCCGACGAGACCGGCGAGGACCTCGGCCGCCCGGTCGGCGTCCGCGGCGGTGTTGTGGACGTGGAACGACAGCCGGAGCCGGCCGGCGCGGACGCTGGCCGTGATCCCTGCCGCGGCCAGGGCGGGACCGGCCGCGGCGGCCGCCGCCAGGCTGACGATGGCCGAGTCTCCGGATGCCAGGCCCACCCCGGCCCGGAACCGGTTCGCCAGGCCCAGGGCATGGCCGTGCAGCCGCTCGACGCCGACCTCCGCCAGCAGTTCCAGGGCCGGCGCCTGGCCGACCCAGCAGTGCCAGGCGGGCGAGACGTCGAACCGGCGCGCGTCGTCCGCCAGGCGGAGCGGGCCGCCATAGATGCTGAGCCAGGGGTCCTGCCCGGCGTACCAGCCCGCCGCGTGCGGGACGAGACGTGCCGCGGCCTCGGGTGTGGTCGTGAAGAAACAGGTGCCCCGGGGAGCGAGCAGCCACTTGTAGCCGCCGCACACGGCGTGGTCGACGTCGGCCAGGTCGAGCGGGAGCCAGCCGGCGGCCTGGGTGACGTCGAGAAGCACCCGCGCGCCGTGGTCCCGGGCGGCAGTCGTGATCGCCGCGACGTCGGCGACCCGTCCGTCCGCGGACTGCACCGCGGACACGGCGACGAGCGCGGTGCGATCGGTCACGGCCCGGGCCACCTCGTCGAGCGGCACCTCGCGGACGCCGACCCCGCGGCCCGCCTGGGCGAGGAGGGGGAAGACGATGCTGGTGAAGTCCCCGGCCACCGTCACCACCTCGGCGCGGTCCGGCACCGACGCAGCGACGAGCCCGGCGAAGACGCTGACGTGGCTGCCCACGGCCACCCGGTCAGCGGTTGTCCCGACCAGTGCGGCGAACGAGGCGCGGGACGCGGCGACGGCCTGGTCGTACCCCGCCGCGCGGGCGCGGCCGGCCCGCCAGTCGGCCAGCGCCACCTCCAGGGCGGCCATGCCGCGGCTCGGCGGCAGGCCCATCGTGGCGGTGTCGAGGTAGATCCCGTCGGCGGCGAACTCGTCGCGCACCGCGTCCGGCAGCTCGGGTGGGGTCGGCACCGGGGCATCCTGCACCTGGCCGGCAGCGGCGGGCGGCCGCATCATGCGCGTCGGCGACCAGGTGCTCGCGTGCGCCCCCCGCGGTCGGATAGACAACGGCCATGACCGCCCCCGCCGCCCGCTCGGGCACCGCATCCTCGGGTACCGCCGACATCGGGGTCACCGGGCTGGCGACCATGGGTCGCAACCTCGCCCGCAACCTCGCCCGCCACGGCAGCGTGGTCGCCGTCCACAACCGGACCCCGGCCCGCACCCACGCCCTGCTCGCCGAGCACGGGGACGAGGGGACGTTCGTGGCTGCCGAGACCACCGCCGACCTCGTCGCCGCCCTGCGCCGGCCACGGGCCGTGCTCGTCATGGTCAAGGCCGGGCAGGCCACGGACGCCGTCGTCGACGAGCTTGCGGACCTGCTGGAGCCCGGGGACACGGTCATCGACGGCGGCAACGCCCACTACCTCGACACCCGGCGCCGGGAGGCCGCCCTGGCCGCCCGCGGCCTGCGGTTCGTCGGGGCGGGAGTGTCCGGCGGTGAGGAGGGTGCCCTGCTGGGGCCCAGCATCATGGTCGGCGGTCCCGCCGAGTCGTACCAGGTCGTCGGCCCGCGGCTGGAGGCGATCGCCGCCCGGGTGGACGGCGTCGCGTGCTGTGCCCACCTGGGACCGGACGGGGCCGGCCACTTCGTCAAGATGGTGCACAACGGCATCGAGTACGCCGACATGCAGCTCATCGCCGAGGCGTACGACCTGCTGCGCCACGTGGGGCGACTGGAGCCGGCGGCGATCGCGGACGTGTTCCGGGAGTGGGACTCCGGAGAGCTCGACAGCTTCCTCGTCGAGATCACCGCCGAGGTGCTCGGCCAGGTCGACGCGGCCACGGGGCGGCCGTTCGTCGACGTGGTGGCGGACGCCGCGGAGCAGAAGGGCACCGGGCGGTGGACGGTGCAGACCGCGCTCGACCTCGGGACCCCGGTCTCGGGGATCGCCGAGGCGGTGTTCGCGCGATCCCTGTCCGGCCACGGCGACCTGCGGGCGGCAGCCCGCTCGGTGCTCGGGGCCACCGCGGGCAGCGCCGTCGAGCCGCCGGCGGACGTGGCCGCCTTCGTCGAGGACGTCCGCCGCGGCCTGTACGCCTCGAAGATCGTCTCGTACGCGCAGGGCTTCGACATGCTGCGGGCCGGGTCGCTGGAGTACGGCTGGGACCTCGACCTCGGCACCGTGGCCGCGATCTGGCGGGGCGGCTGCATCATCCGGGCGGCGTTCCTCGACCGGATCACCGCGGCCTACCGTGAGGACCCCGCCCTGGTGAGCCTGCTGGCCGCGCCGGACCTGGCGGGCTCCGTGACGGGCGCCGACGCCGCCTGGCGGCGGGTCGTCGGGACCGCGGTGGCCGCGGGTGTCCCGACGCCAGGTTTCGCGGCCGCGCTCGCCTCCTACGACGCAACCCGCCGGGAGCGGCTGCCGGCCGCGCTGGTCCAGGGGCTGCGCGACCTGTTCGGCGCCCACACCTACCGGCGCATCGACCGCCCTGGCGCGTTTCACGTGCGCTGGGCGGACGAGGGCCGGCCCGAGGTTGAGGTGTGAGGTCGAGGCGTCCCCGGATCGTGACGGGGCGCCCAGTCCATTCCCAGCATCCATCCGTCACAATCACCCGGTGCGCCGCCCGGTCGTGGGCGTGATCGGAAGGCGCCGGTCAGCCCCGCCAGTCACCCCGAACGGAGAGCGTCGGCGATGAGCAGCAAGTCCGCATCCATGGACCGGTCCAGCCGCGAGGCGAAGCTGGCCGCGATCAGGAAGCAGAACGCGGCGGACAAGCGGCGCCAGCGCATCATCACGATCGTCACGGTGGCGGTCATCGTCGCCCTGGTCGCGGCCGTCGCCATCGCCATCGTGTTCGCCGCCCAGCAGCGCGACGAGCAGTCCGCCTCCGACCCTGCCGGCCTCACCACGGTGGCGAACGCCGACGGCGACGAGGTGCTGGGCTTCGCGGTCGGTCCGGAGGACGCCGAGGTCACCCTCACTCTGTTCGAGGACTACCTCTGCCCGGCATGCGCGGCCTTCGAGCAGCAGTCGGGCGCGTACATCGACTCGCTGCCCGACGACGGGGTGCGGGTCGTCTACCACCCGGTCGCCTTCCTCGACCGGCAGAGCCCCGACCGCTACTCCACGCGGACGGCGGGTGCCATGGCGTGCGTGGCGGACGACGAGACCGACGACGAGCGGCCGGTCCTCAGGGAGTTCAACGCCCTGCTCTTCGCGGGCCAGCCCGGCGAGAGCACTGGCCCGACGCTGACGGACGAGCAGCTGGCGGAGCTCGCGGGACAGGCGGGAGCCTCGCAGGACGCCCAGCAGTGCATCGTCGACGGATCGTTCGAGGGCTGGGCGCAGCGGTCGACCCAGGCTGCGCAGCAGGCGGGTGTCAGCGGGACGCCGACGGTGTGGGTCAACGGCGAGCGGGTCGGCGCCGAGCGGTCCGTCGCCACCCAGCCCGAGATGGAGGCCGCCATCGCCGCCGCTCGTGGTGAGGGCGGCGGCGACGAGCCGGCCGGGGACGCCGAGCCCACCGGCTGACGTCGACCGGAGCCGGTCGGGCCGGTGCCCGCCCGGCTCTCGGCTCAGCGCTCGCTGTCCAGCTGGGCCATGAGCGGTGCGGCGCAGCGGTCCCCGGCGGCAGCATCGGCGGGGACGGCCGCCTCGATCGCGGCGGCAGTGTCGGCGTCCAGGGTCACGCGCAGCGACGCGAGCGCCTCGGCCAGGCGGTCCGGCCGCCGGGCACCGACGACGCGGACGGTGGGGCGCTCGTTGGTCAGGGCAGCCGCCAGTCGACCGGCTCGCCGCCCGCCGCGGCCAGCAGCTCGTTGGCCCGACTGAACGGCCGGGATCCGAAGAAGCCCGCGGCCGCCGACATCGGGCTCGGGTGCGGGCTGGCGACCACCGGGACGTCGCCGAGCATCGGCCGGGCCGACTGGGCGTCGCGCCCCCACAGCACGGCGACCAGCGGCCCGCCCCGGTTCGCGAGGCCGGTGACGGCGGCGGCGGTCACCTCCTCCCAGCCCTGGCCACGATGGGAGCCGGGCTTGCTTGGCCGGACGGTGAGCACTCGGTTCAGCAGCAGCACCCCCCGCTCGGTCCACGGCGTGAGGTCGCCGGACGACGGCGGGTCGACCCCGAGGTCCGAACGCAGCTCTGTGAAGATGTTGACGAGGCTTCGGGGGAGCGGGCGCACGTCCGGTGCCACCGCGAACGCCAGTCCGATCGCGTGGCCCGGCGTGGGGTAGGGATCCTGGCCGAGGACGAGCACCCGGACGTCGTCCAGCGGCTGCCGGAACGCCCGCAGGACGTGGTCGCCGGCCGGAAGGTACTGGCGCCCGGCGGCGACCTCCGCGCGCAGGAAGTCGCCGGCGGCGCCGATCCGGTCCCGCACCGGGTCCAGGACCGGGAGCCACGACGGGTGGACGAGGTCACCGAGTGGTCGCGGCACGGCCGCGACCGTACCGCTCCCCCCGCGCGCCGCCCACCTCTCGTCCGGGTCGTTGCACCGTGCAGATTGCACCGTGCAACGACCTGAGGACGGACACGGTCGCCGGTCGGCGGGCATCCTGTCGGGGTGAATGACGAGCTGTCCGACCTTCACCTGCTCCGTGCCGTCCGGACCGATCTCACTCGGCGCCTCGTGGCCTGGGGCGTCATCTCGGTGGTGGGCGGGGCGGGGCTCGTGGGAGTCGGCACCGCCCGAGGGGACCGCTTCCTGGCCGGTGTCGGGCGGCAGGCCGCAGCGTGGGGGGCCGTGGACCTCGTGATCGCCGGTGTCGGGTCGGCGACGAACCGGCGTCCCGTCACGGACGCGCGGCGAGCAGTGCGCTCGCTGCGTCGCGTGCTGCTCGTCAACGCGGTGCTGGACGTGGGGTACCTGGCCGGGGCGGCCGTCCTGGCGCGCCGCCCGGAGCGGGCGGGGGACGCCGTCGGCGTGGCGGTCCAGGCAGTCGCGCTGCTCGTGCTCGACATCGGGCACGCCACCCGGCTCGCACCGGGCCGCCGCGGCTAGAGTGACTCTCGTCCCCGGCCTTCCACCTCGCCCCCACCAGGAGGTTCTGCGTGCAGCGACCGGAACCGACATTCGGTGATCTCACGGACGGCGAGCGCGAGATCCTGGCGTTCGAGCGGCAGTGGTGGAAGTATCCGGGCTCGAAGGAGACGGCCGTCCGTGAGCGGTTCGGACTGTCCCCCACCCGGTACTACCAAGTGCTCAACGCACTCATCGACCAGCCCGCCGCCCTGGCGGCCGACCCGATGCTCGTCACGCGGTTGCGCCGGGCCCGGGCCGGGCGCCCTCGCGATCGGGCCGAGACCGTGTTCGGAGCCCAGCCACGATGAGCGTCCTGCCACCCCAGCACCAGCGCGTCGGGGCGCACCGCGCCCGCCGCAACCCCGTCGCCGCGACTGCGACCGCCGCGACGGCGGCCGTGGCGCTCACCGCCCTGTTGTTGTGGGGGCTGTCGGCGACCGGGGTCATCGGCGGCAGCGGCGAGAGCGCCGTCGCGGACGGCTCCGGGTCCGGGAGCGGGACGGACACGACCGTGCCCGCCACCGGCGGGCTGGAGGTCGATCCGTCGCCGGAGGCGTCGATGGCCCCGTCGGTCCCCGTCGAGCCGTCCCCGTCCGCCCCGCCGCCGCCCGTGGTCGACCAGGCGGCCACCGTCACCGTCCTCAACGGCGGCAAGAACGTGCCGGGCATCGCCTCGGGCACCGCTGAACAGCTGACGGCTGCGGGCTGGGCCGGCGTCGACTCGGAGCTCACCGGCAACGCCCCGGACTTCCCCAACGTCACCACGACGTCGGTCTTCTACGGTGACCCCGCCCTCCAGGCCACCGCCGAGGCCCTGGTCGCCGCCCTGGGTGCGGGAACCGCGCAGCAGGCCGACTTCACCGCCAACGGCTGGACGACCCAGCTGGTCGTCGTCATGGGCGCGGACTTCCCCGACCCCCCGGCCTAGCGGCGAGGCCGGTAGCCGCCGTCGGCGAGTCCGGCCATGGTCTCGAAGACGTTCGCCCAGGCGGGGTCCCCGGTCCGCAGCCACGACCACAGTGACGCCATCCCGTAGAGCGGCAGGAACCCGATCGGCCCGACGAGGGCTGCCCACTGGTCGGCGTGCCGGGCCTCGTGGTCGAGCAGCCGGGGCCGGCGGGTGAGGTCCTGGTCCGTCATCCGCAGCAGGACCACGTCGCCGATCGTCACCGCAGGGTTGCGCAGCGCCGGGAACGCCCGCGGATAGCCCGTGGCCAGGAGCAGGCCGTGCGGGCCGCGGTGCAGGCGCACCCCGTGTGCCCGCGCCAGCAGCCAGCCGGCCGGGGTGGAGAGGTTGGCCGCGTTGAGGACGCGGCGGAGCGCCGTCCACCGCGGACGGGGCGGGCGAGGCGTCGTCATGCCCGGATGATCCCCGACCGGCGTCGGCCGGGGAGATCGGCGAGGTACCGGCCGCCGAGCCGGCCCGGTGCCCTGTCCCTGCTGGGCCTGCCTGCCGCCGGGCGACTCGCCGAGGTGCGGAGGCTGTTCGTGACGTCTCGCCTCCGGCGCCGTCCGGTGTCACTCTGGGGAGGTGAACATCGGCGGAGCCATCACGGTCATCGTCGTCGGCGCCATCCTGGCCTTCGCGGTCGAGGACCGGCTGCCGGGAATCGACACCGTGGCCCTCGGCATCATCGTCATGATCGGTGGGGCGGTGTGGCTGGTCCTCACCCTGGTCCTGCGCGCCGGCCGCAGCCAGACCGAGGTCCTGACGACGACCGAGGTCACCGAGCACAAGTCCACGGGTCAGGGCGGCGACGTCATCGTGCGCCGCACCGACCAGGAGGTCTTCACCGACGACGACGCCTGAGCCCCTCCAGTCGGGGCCGGGCGCGCGGGGACGGACACCATCAGGTCCGTCCCCGGCGACCCACGATGACGCCGATCAGGCCTGCGACCAGCACGACGATGCCGATCCAGATGAGGATCTCGGCGATGCCGCTGAAGCCGAGGGCGGCGAGGATCACGCCGATGACGATGAGGACGACCCACAGGGGCATGAGCACTCCTTGCGCTGGCGATCCGGCTCGCGGCCGGGCGTCCGTCCGGGACACCCGAGCAGTCGACACGGGTCGGTGGCCCTCGCGCCAGTGGGGGCGTGTCGTCCGGTCCGCTGGCAGCGCGGATGGTCCCCTCACGGTCCGCCGGACCCGATCCGGGGCCGGCCGCCCTCACGGTTGTGCTTGCACTCCGGAGGGGCGAGTGCTAATCATGTGGTTGGCACTCGGGACTGCCGAGTGACAACAGTGCTACGGGGGCCACCCGCCCCCGGACCGGCCCGGTGAGGGCCGTCGCGACCGGGACGTGACCGGTCGTGACGGTTCGTCCGTCGCGGGCGCCGACCGGTCCGAACACCGTCCGGAACCGGAGGGATCACAGCCACATGGCCAAGATGATCGCTTTCGACGAGGAGGCCAGGCGCGGTCTCGAGCGGGGC